>DUUL01000126.1 GCA_012841575.1 Candidatus Moraniibacteriota bacterium
TCCCGGATGATCGCGTGGGGTCCCCAGGAGTTGTTGAATTCAACCCCTTCCTCGGCGGCCTCCTCGATCTCCCAGGGGAAGGCGGGCATCTCCTCGGAACATTCCAGACAGACCACCTTGACCTTGGCTGCTCCGCTGCGGACCGCAGAGCGGCAAACGTCCATCGCAACGTTACCACCGCCGACAACGATCACGGTGGGGCTATCTTCAAAACTGAAATTATCACGCTTGACCCTTTTGAGAAAATCAAGGGCATAGAGAATGCCATCTCCCTCGACCCCGGGTATCTTCAACCCATGGCTAACCGGCAGACCCAGGGCGATCAGGACCGCCTGATAGCCTTCTTTTTGCAGCTGCTCCACCGACAGGTTGCGGCCGAGCTCCATTCCTGTTTTATACTCAACCCCCTGCTCGGCAATCTCATCGATATCCTGATCGATCACCCCGTCGGGGAGGCGGTAAAACGGGATATAGTGGCGCACCGCGCCGCCCATATAGGGCTCCCGATCGAAAACGGTAACGGCGCAGCCCTGGCGTACCAGATCGTATGCCGCGGTCAGGCCGCTGGGCCCGCCGCCGATAACGGCTACCTTGCCGGCAGAGCCCGGCTCAACCCCGGAGGGGGGCACCTTCACCGCGCTGTTCTCCACTGCAAATCGCTTCAATGCACGGGCAGAAGGCGGCTGATCAACATCATGGCGGCGGCATTCGTCCTCGCAGTGATGCGCACAGATCGTGCCGCAGATGGAAGGTAAAGGGTTGCTCTCCTTGATCAGCTCAAGCGCCCGATCAAAATCTCCCATGGCAAGAGCAAAAAGATAATCGCGCACATCCTGATGAATGGGACAGGCTGCTTGACAGGGCGGAAGAATCTCCTTCGCCGGTTCCTGGATATCATGTTGAGTCAAGAATGATCACTCCTCGTTTAAAAAAAGTTTATATTCTGATCCTTATACTTATATTTCGCGGTAAATTTCTGTATTCCTCCCCGCCTCAGTTTAAATTCTCTATTCTCTTGGATTTTCAAGGTATATTTTTCATAAAGGTATTTCAATCGGGCCGCCGAAGAGGAAAACGCTATTTATTATCTTAACATTTTGGTGTAACATAAGGATGGTTCGGTCCTTTACCGCTGCGATTTAACGGCGGAAACAGGGCTCACCGGATTATTCCAGATTATATTGAACGGTTATTATATCTGTTCCCGGGAGGTCACGCTCAAGATGCATCCGCTTAAAAAACAGATCCTTGCTCTTGTTTTGACTGTCATTATCCTGCTGCAGGTTGCCGCTGTTCCAGCCCCGGCAGCCCCCGCGGAGGTTGAGCTGGCCCTTGGCTCCACCGCCGCAGTGCTCATAGATGGGGAAAATGGAACGGTGCTCTACGAAAAAAATGCCCGGACAGCGCTGCCGCCGGCCAGCATCACCAAGATCATGACACTGCTTCTGGCGATGGAGGATCTGCAATCGGGCCGGATCGACTGGGAAACCACGGTTACTGTCAGCGAGCGGGCCTGGAGAACAGGTGCTTCCGA
>DUUL01000127.1 GCA_012841575.1 Candidatus Moraniibacteriota bacterium
CAGACCACCCAAGATAATTTCAAAAAGGCTGATAAACATAGATACTCAAAGAATGAACTCAAAAAGTTGAGATAGGATGACAAAGGTAGAAGGTACGCCCTCAGGATGACAAAGGTAGAAGGTACGCCCTCGGGATGGCAGGGGTGGGGGATAGAGTAAGGGGCTGCTTCAGCGGGATAGAGGGCTGCTTCTCCAGGATGGCAGGAGCGGGGTAGAGGGCTACTTCTCCAGGATGGCAGGACGGGGTAGAGGGTTGCTTCTCAGATTGGCAGGAGCGGAGTAGAGGGCTGCTCTTGAAGAGCAGTATAGCGCTGCCGATTCCGGTAACAATAAAGTGAGAAACAATCATCTGGAGGCGAGAAGATGGACCCCCGACAAAAAGTGCAGCGTTGCATCAGCAGTTTTCAACACTCTGCCGCCGAGCTGAGAGCAGCAGCCCGCGAGACCGAAAACAGCGCAGCCAGAAATGCTTTTATCGCTTCGGCCCAGAAGGTCGAGGAATGCATCCAGCAGTGCCAGATCGCCGTGAACCAGTTCAAATAAACGAACCGGCGGGAAGGCTGGCTGTGGAGACAAAAACTTTGTCCGGTTGCTAGGTGTAAGGGATCACTTCAAAAAGAATCAGGGCAAGGGCTGCTGGGGCTGCTCCTTGATCTCGATCCCTCCCATGAATACGTGCGCCCGGAGACGCAGGGCCGGCCCGGTCTGCCCGTTTAGCTCGCTGATCCTGCGGCTGGCGATGATGCCGCCATCTTCCTGATCCTTGAAGGTGATCCCTCCCAAAAAGGCGGTTCCCTCGTAAGCCACCGCCAGACCGGCAGGAATCTTCACGTCGATTCCACCCATGACCGCGGTCAGATCGATGACCGTCTCTCCAGCGGGGATCACTGCTGCCGTCAGATCCATCTCGATGGCACCCATGAATGCAATGTAGCTGCTGCTCTCCAGCTTCCAGGGAGTTAAGCTGCTGCCCACGCTGATCCCCCCGAGGAAAGCCCAGCGGCCGCCGCTGCTTCCCACCTGCAGGCGGCTGCGGATCAGACTGAGGCCGCCGATAATCAACAGCAAGGCCAGCAGGAGGTTCCAGAAAGCATCCGGGCTCAGCTCCTCCAGATAGCCGAATTTGCGGGCCAGGTAAAAGGCACCGATGAAGATCAGCAGCAGACCGCTAACGAATTGCCCCGCAGAGAAAGCAGTTTTCCTTTCCGCAGTGGCAGGGCCGGGGCGGAAAGAACGGATCATCCATTCCAGGCCGAGCAGGAGCAACAGCACCGGCCAGTAAGAAAAGATCTCCTGTACCCTGATCTCGAAACCAAATTGATTCAGGACAAGCCCTATCCCTAGGAAAAGCAACACTAGTCCGATAATCAGACGGCCGCCCAGATAGCGCATTTCTTTCACCTCCAGTTGATCCACTCAAAAATCCAACCCGCCCCGGCAAAAAGATCCCCGGGCTGAACCCCGGACCAAACGACCCGCCCGATCAATTTTCCCGGAAAAACGGATTTTTCTCCGCGACAATCCAATGTTCGGTCTGCTCAAGCTGTCCGGCAAGGCGGTAGAGGATATCCTCGCGCCCCTTTGCGGCGATGAACTGTACTCCCACCGGCAGCCCCTGCGCAGTCAGATGAAGGGGCACCG
>DUUL01000025.1 GCA_012841575.1 Candidatus Moraniibacteriota bacterium
GAATCAGAGAAATTAGAAAGGCTAGTTGTAGATTGAAAGCTGCCAAGAGAAATAGACCAGCTAAAGTCAAAAAAACCATTATTAGAGGCCATTGTTCTTTTAAATCTAAAGAGAAGGTCATTGCTGATCCGATAATGCCGAGAAGCAAGGTTAGAGTGAGTAGAAAATAGCTACTGAAGCTATGATCAAACTTAAGCAGAGGTTTAAACATTAAGTAGAATTTAGTTAGATAAAGTAAAATTAAGCCAATTTAAGCAATTCTAAGCGAAGAGCATCAATATCTTTTTGAGCCCCAGTTTCTATAATTGCTTTTTTAATTTTTTTACTGAGTGACTTTCTTTTCAGAAAATTAAACATTAAATAAAACTGAACGCTGCGAGTAAAGCCAAAATTAATAGTGTCAAAGCCTAAGCTCTTGAATTGACGAATAAATTCTGGAATTTCATTTAAATTTTGCAAAGTGATAGTCATGTGTCCAATGATATTTAAGTCAGAGCTATGCTTTTCTTTTGCTTTGCGAATGCGCTGAATGTTCGCTAGAACTCTTTCCCAGCTAGAGCCACGGTTGATTTTTTCATGGGTTTCTTTGTAGGGTGAGTTCAAGGAGATATGAATAAACTCAGAGTGAAGTGCGATTTTTTCTGCCCACAGATCGTTAACCAACATACAATTGGTTAGCAAAGAAACTTTTTTTCCTTTTTCTATTGCATAATCAAAAAACTCATTAGCTTCTTTAATAAACAGTGATTCTCCTCCTTGTGAGTCAATGGTTTCGATTGGCTCTAAATCAATGTTTTTCTTCATAATATCCATTGAAAGAACAGTTTTGCAATTGCTATCTTGATGGCACATGCGACAATTTAAATTGCATTTTTCTGAAAACAACATTCTTAGTTTTTTCATTTCAGCATAATCTGCTTTAACTTTTTTGGAAAAATCTGGTTTTAGTTGTTTTTTTTGAAGTAAGCGACAATTTTTATAGCAGGGAAGTTTTCCAGTCAAAGATTTTTCTCGCATTTTCTGAAGTTCCGGCGAGTTATAAATTTCTCTTGTGTTATTGTCATAAATATTGCCAACAACCCTTGGTCTTTCGCAACAAGGAAAGACCGTGCCGTCTTCCACAATAAAAAATTCTTCCCACAATTTAGGGCAAAAAGTGTGTTTGATATTTTGGGGTGATTTTTTCAATATTCTAAAGTTAATAATAAGTTAGTTCTGAATTATTGAGAACGGTTGATGATAGCACGTTTTTGTAAAAAAAGCAACCGCAGCGACTAATAGTTTGGTTAAACTAAAAGTTACTGCGGTTGGGTTCATTATGATTTTCAGTTAAAAAAGTTGAAAATCACAGACGTCATAAAGTTGAGGGGCGCTGGTGGGAGTGGGGCGGTTTTGAGAGATTATTTCAATATGTGCCCAAGCCGCCTGAGGAATTTCTTCCCAGTCAGCTCCGCCAGTGGGCTGCCACCGGCTGTATCTCACAAATCCGAGGTACCAGCCATCTGATCCTGCTCCTTGTTTTGTCGGATCAAAACGCCAGGCAGCCGACACCTGACCCTCTTGTTTCCCACCCTTGAGCTCACAAACAACGTAAGCCACGGGGGTGCCGTTGGCGGTTGTTCGCCAGCCTAATGGCTGGGTGCACGCCTTGAGGTGTTTTGCCTTGGCGTGCTCACAGTTGCCACTTGGGCAATTATTAACTTTTGCCGTGTAAGTGGCTAGGGCAGGGCGACCCAGTGCTCTTCCTAGTTGAGTGGATTGAGTCGGACATATAGATGTCAGACTGTCTCCGCTACTAGGATTGGTTGACATTTTTTCCAGCCGAGAAACTGTTTTCTCGGTGAAGACAATTGTTTCCGTTCCAGCGCTTCCCATAACAACAACTTTGTTTCCAAGAGTGTTGTCTTGAACTGAACGGATTTCCGGGATGCCTTGCCAGTAAGCAGGGATAAGCCCTCTTAACATGGCGATCCGGCGTTTGTCACCACGGATGGTGACTGTACTGGATTGCTCATGCCGTTGCACCTGGATTTGAGAGCTACGCTCTTGATACCAGGCTTCTGTGGGCGCTTCCCCCCAAGGCTGCCCCTCAGCACTCACTAGAGCAATTCGAGGTTCATCATCAGCGGGGCTTTTTTGGGCAAAAACCGTTTTTTCGCCTGTTCGCCTCTCAAAATTCATGTGAATTTTATCTCCCATGAAGGTCCCGTCCAGTACTTCAAATTCATTATTGCATTCCTTGCCAACACTTGGATTTTTGGATATTTTTTCCAAGTGCTTCCAGAGCTTACTTTCCATTCCAGCTGGGTCCTGGGCATTTTCATAACCCTGAATCAGGGTAGCCCAGGTGCCATCAAGACAGGTGACACTTGCAGCGTGCGAATATCCCTTTTTGTGGGGCTCTGGCTTTGTTCTAAAGACATAATTTCCTGCCAGAGCATTTCCGCTCAGACAGAAGACTGCCATTACCAAAAAAAACCCGACTAGCTTTTTCATAATTCCTCCTTTTATTAGGAATGTTTTTTCCAGCAGACAACCTGCTAGAATTTAGAATATAAATGTGCATTTAATAGCAAGTTAAAATTAACCTACCATCAAGCCTTTCAGTCTAATATGATTTGAAAAATTGTCAAGATTATGTCATAATCTTGAAAGTTATTTATGTTAATTTAAAATTGTGGGCAAAATTAAGCAAAAAAATAATAAGCACAAGAGAGCTGGAAAATCAAGAGAAGTTAAAGCGGATTTCAAGACTATCACAGAAAAAAAAGAAGTGAAACAAGTTAAGAGAATAAGCAAAGGAAAGAAAATCCTAAAAAGCTTAATTTTTGTTTTGTTGATAGTTGTTTTGCTAAAAACATTGCAGGTTGCACTTCCGAAAATTAAAATAAAATTGGAAAAAGAAATCCATGCAGAGCAAATCATTCATTGGGAAAAAATAAGAAATTATGCCGAACAGCTAAAAACAGAAAATTTATATTTGCAGGATAATTTTTTTGCAGAATTAAATGATAATAAAAAAGCGCTAAAGTTTGACAAGAAAGAACGCCAATCCAAAGCAAGAGAGATTCAAAAAAGTCTTAATCAAATTGAAAAAGTTGCAGAGCAAATCAGAAGAGAGTTTGTTTATTACGATAATGATTTATCGGTTCATTTGCTAAATTTAAAATCACAAGAATTGGAAGGGAATATTTATTTGGCCTGGATTGTTCCACAGCTAGCAGATCGTTTGGTACGTAGTGTTGAATATGAACTATATTTTTTGGAAAAAGAGAGTGAATTAACTAAGCA
>DUUL01000118.1 GCA_012841575.1 Candidatus Moraniibacteriota bacterium
AGGGAGGTGGCGCCTTGAAACCTGTAATTATCGATCTGATCGCCGCTCAATCCGGGACCGGCAAGACTACCGTCCTGGTAAAGCTGCTGCCCGAGCTGAAAGCCCGGGGGCTGAAGGTAGCCGCACTTAAAGGAGAAGTGCGGCGCTACGATCTCGACGTCCCGGGGAAGGATACCTGGCGCTTTGCCGAAGCCGGTGCCGCGGTGACCGGAATGATCACTCCGGATAAGTATATCTTCATCGGCAGCGCCCCGGCCGAAGGGATCAATGCAACCGCTTCCGCCAGGCTGCCGGATATGGACCTGGTGATCATCGAAGGGAAAAGGAGGAGCCCCTTCCCCAAGATCGAGATTCTCCGCAGCGCCGTCAACCGGCAGCCGCTCCTTCCCGAGGGGGTCATCGCCATCGTCACCGACCTGGAAGAGCTGCCACTGCCCCGGCCGCTGCCGCTGTTCCGGCTCGATGATCCCGCCGGCCTGGCCCGCTTCATCGATGAGCGCTTTTTCCGATCCGGTAAAGCGGCGGAACCGGAGCTGACCCACCTGGATAAAGCCGGACGACCGCGAATGGTCGACGTTTCCGGCAAAAAGAGCACCCACCGTGAAGCTTATGCCGCCGGCGAGATCGCTATCGCTCCGCAAACCCTGGTCCGGATCAGGGAAGGGACCATGAAAAAAGGCGACATTCTCGCCGTGGCCCAGGTGGCTGCAATCATGGCGGTCAAGGATACGGGCCGGCTCATCCCCCTGGCCCACCCGCTGAATATATCCGGGGTTGACGTCGATTTCAAGCTGAATGAAAGGGAGAGCAAGATCGAGATCGGGGTGCGGGTCAAGCTGACCGGCCAGACCGGGGTGGAGATGGAGGCGCTTACCGGGGTCAGCGCTGCCGCCCTGACGATCTACGACATGTGCAAGGCTATCGACAAGAACATGCTCATCGGGAATATCAGGCTGCTCGAGAAGAAGGGGGGACGTTCCGGCAGTTACCGCCGGGAAGAAAATGAAGATGGGTAAGATCACCGCTGTCTGCATCGGCGCAAACAAGGGCGAGCGTAAACAGAATGCCGGCACGGGGCTCCTGATCGAAGGGCAGGGGCTGGAAGGCGACGGGCACGCCGGGTCGGCCCGCCAGGTAAGCCTGCTGGCGGAGGAAAGTATTGAAGAGATGCGCCGCAAAGGTCTGTCTGTCGGGCCGGGTGACTTTGCCGAAAATCTGACCACCTGCGGGCTCGATCTGCCCGACCTGTCCATCGGCACGCGCCTGCAGGCCGGGCCGGAGGCGATCTTGAGGGTAACCGGAATCGGCAAGGAATGCCGCGATCGCTGCGCCATCTTCGAGCAGGCCGGCGACTGCGTCATGCCGCGGGAACAGATCTTCGCCGAAGTGCTCAGGGGAGGCCGGATCTGCTCCGGCGACAGCCTGGCCGTGCTGCCGCACTACCGCTTCGGCACCATCACCGTGAGCGACAAGGGCGCCGCCGGAAAGCGTAGGGATCGAAGCGGGCCCCTGCTCGGCGAGCTGCTGCGGCCCTGGGGGGAGATCGCCGGCAGCACCATCGTCCCCGACGAGCGCAGCGCGCTGACCGCAGAGCTGCGGCGCATGGTTGCAGCAGGATTTGATGCCGTCTTCACCTCCGGGGGGACCGGGCTCTCCCCGCGCGATATCACCCCCGAGGCCACCCTGGAGGTGGTCGAAAGGCTCGTGCCGGGGATCGCCGAAGCGATCCGCCGGGAAACCTGTTCCGCCACCCCCCGGGCGCTGC
>DUUL01000114.1 GCA_012841575.1 Candidatus Moraniibacteriota bacterium
ATTGCCCTGATCGAGAACCTGCAGCGTGAAGATCTGAACCCCATCGAGGAGGCCAAGGCTTACCGCCGCTTGATGGAAGAGTTCGCGCTGACCCAGGAGCAGCTGGGAAGACGTTTGGGGAAAAGCCGCCCGGCAATTGCCAATTCGATCCGGTTGCTCGCGCTGGCCCCGGCGGTGCAGGAGGCGATTATCGAGGGGAAACTGAATGTTGGACAGGCCCGCCCCCTTTTGGGGGTCAAGGAATTCGAACAGCAGCGGAAGCTGGCCGGGCTGATTGTTGATCGGAAGTTGACCGCCCGGGAAGTTGAAAGATTGCTCGGGCGATCAGGAAAGAAAGAACGGACCACCGGGGCTGTGCCGGAGGTGGAAGATCCCTTGATCAAGGAACTCCAGAACAGGCTGCAGCGAAAATTTGGGACCAGGGTAAGGATCAACCGGCGCGCGGGGCACGGCACTCTCGAGATATCCTTTTATGGAGAGGAAGATCTTGAGCGGATCATTGCACTGCTGATTCCAGGAGGTCTTGAATAGGAGGGGACAGCGGCTCCGGAGCCGCTGCCTTGTTTCACGTGAAACAGCGGTCCGGTGAGGGCAGGGGATGTTTCACGTGAAACCGGACCGAAAATAAGAGCGTCACCGGGCAATCTTGCGCCCGCAGTTGAATATCCAAGGATGGTGAGGTCGATTTGTCAGCTCTGGAACAGTTGGGCTTGTTGTTTTCTCAGCACAGTGAGCTGCTGCTGGCAGCGATTGCCGGCGCTGTCCTGCTGGCGGCTCTGCTGGCGGCGATCGCGGCGCTGGTTCGGGCGCGGCGCCTGGAAGAGCGTTACCGCCGCTTGATGATGGGACGGGAAGGTCTGAACCTGGAGGAGCTGCTCATCCACCACGGTGAGCTGCTCCAGGAGGGGCAGCACCACCGCCAGGAAGTCGCCGAACGCTTGCGGGAGATCGAGAGGCGGCTCCAGCTCACCGTGGCCGGCGTGGGGCTGGTCCGGTACAATGCCTTCCGGGAGACCGGCAGTGATCTGAGCTATTCTCTGGCCCTGCTCGATTGCAATCTGGATGGAGTTGTTCTGACGAGCCTGTTCGGGCGGGATGAAAGCAGATGTTACGGCAAACCGGTGCAGCGGGGGTGCTCAAGCCATCATCTCAGCGAGGAAGAGAGCCGGGCCCTTGAGGAGGCCAGGCGAAAGATCGATTGCCGCAATGAGGTTCCGCCGGCAAGGGGAAACTGATGGAAGGCGGGGCCGGCGCCAACGATTCCCGCAGCGGGTGAAGCCGTCCGCTCAAGTCCTGGCCAGGGCTTGCAGCAGCGCTTCCCCGATCACGGTTGAGATCTCCAGAACATGGTGAAGGCGGGTGCTCTGCAGGACCATCTGCTCCATGAAACCGCCAAGATTGACGATGCCGCTCAGGTAGATCTGGCCTACCGGGGGTAGTTTCTTGTTGACCCCGGCGCCAGGCAGGAGCGGCCCTTTACCCACCTCGATCAGGCCGACACTCCCCGGCCTTCCCAGGCAGGCATCGACAGCGATCACCAGGGGTTTGGCCGCTTTTTCAGAAAACAGATCCAGCTCCGCCCGGTACCTTTCCAGGTTTAGGGCGTGGACCGGGTCGGCCAGCGTTCCCCATACTGCCGTGCGCGGCGGTCTATTCTTCTTCAG
>DUUL01000026.1 GCA_012841575.1 Candidatus Moraniibacteriota bacterium
GAAGAAAAGAAAAATTAAATACTATGAAGCAAAAAAATATTTTTATTGTGGAAGAAAAGAAGAAAGAGCTTTGGCTGGCACTGATTAATTTTGCAGTGCTTGCAACGGCAATGGTGTTGCTTTTGAAAACAGTAGAAAGTAATGGGATTTGGGAAGAGCCACTGTTATCATTAGCTTTGTTTTTTGTTTTCCCAGTTTTATTTATCAAGTTTTTTCTTAAAAAAAAACCAAGGGATTATTTTTGGAATATTAAGAAAGCAAGGAGTCAGACAGAATGGGCCTTGGCAGTTGCCTTAGTGTTCATTTTTACTATTTGGTTAATTGTGTTAAAATGGGAAGGGTCGGGAAGTTTTTGGCAGGGTGGTACAGTTAAGTTATTGTTGTTTATAAACACCTTTTTGTTGCCAGTTGTTGTTTTTTCGCAAGAGTTTTTCTTTCGAGGATTTTTACTAAAGATATTTAGACGCAACTGGAGTGCTTTTTGGGCGGTGGTGATCCAAGCAACACTCTTTACTGGCTTCAAATTATTAACAAATGTTGAGATTAATAATTTGTGGCGGTTAATTGCCCTTTGGATTATCAGTTTTCTTCTGGGTGTAATAGTGCTAAGATTTCGCTCCATTGTGGTTTCTACTGTTGTTTATTGGATATATCTTTTCTTAGTTGACTTATATGTTGTTCATGGCTCGAATCAGTTTTTTTTAAAAATGATAGTTGAAAAAAATATTTAAAATAGATAAAATAGAGATAATAAAATAAAAAATGAAAAGGATTGTTAAAAAACTTTTTGTTCTCCAGCTAACACTGTTTTTTATAATTAGTCCTTTTTTTAATTTACAAGCTGCTTCAGAGGTTCCTGTAAGCGATGCTGATGTAAGAAAGAACACAAAAGAATTATTGGAAGAATTGATGTATGCAAGCTATGCGAACAATAAGAAAACGTCGCGTTATTTAGTTCCAATTAATGCGTCAGTTGTTGCAGGAAATAGCAATATAATGACAGCACTGGGTGAGATTTTAGGAATTTTTTATCAACTGGCAACACCAGGTTCTGGGTTAACCAGAAATATTTATGCGGAAGCAATGGGCTATTTCGAAGATGAGTGGGGGGTTGACAAGGACGCAGTGAAAAGAATGATGCCAAAAATTCCAGCACCAACCGTAGAGGTTATTTTTGATAACTCAGCACCCAAAGAAGGAGAAAAAGTTACTGCAAATGCTATTCCTTATAATTTTAAAAATAGCATTGATCAACTTTATTTTACTTGGTTTATTATTGGGACAGATGAGGAGGGGAAACCAACAAATACCTTGGAGGAGGGAAAGAGGCGGGCAATGGGATTAGTGGCGCGTGGTTTTGGCAATACCGCATTTGATCCAGCATTGTATAGCATTAATTATAAAGAAGATGGTGATGGCAATAGAGACGCATTTAAGGCACCTTTTGGTGGCGCAGACGGAGTGGGAGGAAAGGAGTCTGAATGTGGTAATTCTTGTGATGGGGATTGTGAGTGTCTAAAGGGCAGTGAAGGTTGCTTGCGATGCTTTGATGATCGAGGAGAACCAATGTTTTATGGCTTTGATATTGCAGGAAATAAGGATTGGTTTGAAAAAACTGGAAGTAAAACTTGGACTTTGGACGAAAAAATTAATAATGAAAGTAAGGGAATTTCTCGAACAGAGGCTATTTCCCGTTGCTATAAAAGAAATTTCGGACGACAATTTGATGACGGCAAGGAGTATTCAGGGAGAGATTTAATTGTTAAGTGTGAGCATGCTTTTCCTACCTGTGATGGGATGGAGGTGGGAGATGGGGATTTTGGGGTCAAGGAGGAGGAGTGTTGGAAATTACATCCTGGAAATGCTGATACTGACGGAGATGGTGTTGTAGATGAGGCTGATTTAGCTGGAGTCGGTCAAAAGTCATTAACTTGGAACTATCGAAAAGGAGATCGTGTGGGAGTGATTGTAGAAGGGACGTCTAACATTCAAATTAATGAAGGAACTACCGAGCGTTTAAAACAAAAACGAGCTTATACTGAAGATGGAACTCCGCGCAATGATCAGCAAAAGGAGTATGAAAAAAAACTAGAAGAATGTGAAAAAAAGAAAGTTGAAGGCCTAAATGACCCGAATTACAGTAGCACTGCATACCACCAAGAAGGACAAAGGTTGCAAAATGACTCTAAAGATGCGACAGAATATTATCAATGCATGAAGGAATTGTGGGAATTTACCAAAGACTCTTCAATTGGAGCCAGTGGAGAAATGACTAGTTATCACAAAATAATGTCAGCTGGCTTGGAGGTTTGCACTGAAGACAAGATGGATTTTTTGAAAGATGACGGTTGTGATGAAAAAGACGATTTAGGATTTTTATATGCCGCGACAATTCCAGTGGAGGAAACGTATCCGGAATTATATGATGTTGCAGTACAGTCAAACATGAAAAATGCTCAATTTAATACGCAAGACAATGACTCTACTGATACTATTTACTTTCGCTCCACTGTTTCTAACAGTGAGGTTAATCCAGACACTCTTTATTATAAGTGGGTCATTTTACGTTGTGATCCTGATGATTTTGATCAATGTGAAGATGATGTTACCGAGACTGCAGAAACTTTTAACGGTGTTTCTGGTCCCTTTGAGGGACTTGGAGTAAAAGAAATCGCTTTTAAACCAACGGAGGCTACTTTTAAGGGAGATGAAAAAAAGACAATGCTTAAATCAGTGGTTATGGTTAAGAAAAGCCGTAATGATAAAATAACCTCTCCTTCAATAGGAGCTACCTTTGAAGAAGAAATAACCAGAATGTTAATCGATAAAGCAGCTCAGGCTAGTCAATTAGTTTCTTTGACTAAAAATGATATGACGATTGAGCTGTTTAGCTATCAAGCAAGAAATGGTGCCTGGACTGATCCCTGGGAGATTTGTGGAGAGGGTTTAGAAAAGAGAGTTTGTCCTGTTTTTCCCTACCAGGTAATTGGAGCTCTAGTTAAGGATGGTGATAGCGGAGATATTAGTGGTTATTCCTGGAGTTTAGATGAAAGGAAGTTGAGCCCTCCCCAGTTGTCGCTGGATGAATGTCAAAGAGTTTTTCTCGAGCACAGTGAATTATTTTGCAATGGCAATGAATCAAATTATAAGTTTGGTCAGGCGATTTATTTTCCAATTGTGGCTGATAATGATAGTATGATAAAACTTTCTGTAACTGCAGAGCGAACTAACCCAAGCGAAGTGATAAGAGATGATGATTTAGTGACTGAAAGGATTCTTTCTGTAAAGAATCCGAAAGCAGTAGTAGCTTTTAGTGACAATGCCATATCTGAGAAGAGTGCGCAAGGGGTTATGGGGGGGCTATTTAATGCTGAAGTAGGAGATGTAGTAAAAGCAGATGCCTTTATTGTTCCTAGCTATCTAAATGATCGCTTTAGTGACAGTTTGTATTCTACAGCATTGGGGCGAGATGTACGTAAAGAGGCTTCTCTTTTGTGGCGCATGGATGGATATAATCTCTCTGGAGAAGAGAATCTTAAAGAAATTGAATTTACTTCATTTGATCCAGGGATTAAAACATTTAAAGCGCGTACAGTGAAAAATTTCTCCCATGATCATGTGCAACTACTAGCTCATTCCTGGGGGATTACTGCACCAATGCAATTAGTTAGTGATGAAGATATTCAGTTTAGATTCTATAGAAATCAAACTGGTACTTACGTTGCTGGAGCAGATTCAGTGGGTGGATTTTTTGCTTCAACAGCGAACAATGCGCCTTATTATTTATTATTTATTTTGCGAGTTTCTATAACGCTAGTTTTGATTTGGGCAATTTTCTTTGGTGCGATTTATTTTATGGGAACACGTCGATTAGTGGTAACAAAGGAACAATTTAAGTAATGCTTATGTTTAAGAAAGAAAAAATATTAGATAGCTGGAGTTCAGTGGGGCAAATCTTGATGGCGATTGTAGCTGTTTTATTTATGGCTAATTTTTTCTTAACAATTCAAGCGCAAGGAAAGGTTGAAATCGAGAACTTTGAAGCAATTCCAGGACAAGAAGGCAACTTCGGTCAAGGTAGAACAACTGATTTTATTGAATACTTGCAGATGATTTATAACTTCGGGATCGCTTTAGCAGTTATTTTAGCAATTTTTATGATTGCCTTCGGTGCTTTTATGTACGTGGTGGGTTCTGCTGGAAATGTAGCTAAGGTGGCAGATGCCAAGTCCATTATTATGGATGCAATTTTAGGGTTGATTATGGCACTAACGGCCTGGCTTATTCTTTTTGTAATTAACCCTGATTTTATCAAATCAAGCATCGCAATTGATCCTATTCCAGGCCCTAGCTTGCCATCAGACTCTGTTTGTGAAAAGCCAGCTCAGAATGGCAGTGAGGGGAATAATGGTCAGTGTAAATCATTAGATGGTAAGAAGTTAGCTTGTTGGGAAGGTAAGTGTGAATATGTTTGTTATGATGAGTTTGGTCAAGCAAGAGAAGCTGGATATGAAGACCCAAAGTGCGGTACTATTTCTGGAATTCCCAATTCAATTTGTATGCCCAATAGAGATGGAACAGTTACCTGTCAGGAAAAGAAAGCGCTTAGATTGGGGGATCCTTGTGGACCACCTACTGATGTGGGTGGCTTTCTGGGTCAATGCAAGAATCCAGTGGGAGGCAATAATTGTCCAGACAATGAGTTATTGGAGTATAATGGACCAAATGTTTGTACAAATGGGACAATTTGTTGTGTAAAGGGTGATGCTGTTGGAAGAAGCCTTAAGGAAACAGGGGGATTCTTAAGAAAATTGGGGAGTTTTTTGGAGAGAGTTCGAGAATTCCAAGTCCCTTTTATTAATTAAAACCAAAATAAAATGATTAAGAAAATTCTTATAATTTCAAGTGTCGTCTTTATTTTTCTGCTAATAATATTTATGGTTAACCGAGGGTTGTTTAGTTTTAAAAGCGACAAGTCAACTGAGGCAGTCAGCGGTTCATCAGAGCAATTTTCAGGGGAGGAGGCTGTTCAAAATCAGAAGATGAAATTAATTCTAGAAGGGCCGTTGGTGGGAGCACAAACTGCGAATGCTCCAGGGAAAATAATTTTTTACCAAGAACAAAACTTTTACACAGCTGATTTTGAGGGTCAATCCAAAAACTCTATTGGCGGCTATTTTTTTAACGATCTCAAAAAGGTTCACTGGGCTTCTGGACAAAAGGAGGCCATTGTTCAAGATCAAGATGATTTTTACATTTATTCTTTAGACAGTGACAGTGTGGAGAAAACTAAATCAGGAGCGGATGAAATTATCTGGAGCGGTGACGGAAGGCTTTTCTATAAATATTATGATGCTGCCACAAAAACACGTTCACTTAATCTTTCGGACAAAGACGGTCAAAATTGGAAGGTTTTAGTTGGAGATCTTAGTGATGTTTACAAGGAAACTTCTCTAACAATAAAGCCTGGAACAACACAAAATTGCTTCTTCTCCCTTCCTGATGGGAAAAGTCAGAATAAACTGGAGTGTGTTAATTCATCTGGAGAGAGGAAAACGATTCACGAGGGTAATTTTGGGGCAGACTATTTATGGTCACCAGATGGGCAAAAGGCATTAGTCTCTTCGGTGCAAACCCAAGGAGGAAACCGTATGGTGTTAGGAGTGATGAATGAACAAGGGGGAGCTCTTCAGGGACTCGATTTTCCAACTACAGTGAAAAAATGTGCTTGGGCAAAAAACTCAAAGGACGTTTATTGTGCGATGATGGGACCAGCGCCAGAACAAGCGATTTTACCAAACGATTGGAGGGATAAAAAATTTCAATGGGAGGATATTTCTTTTTGGAAAATTGACACAGATAACGCTAAAAAAACTAGAATATTGGAAGCAAAAGACATGACTCAAGAAGTGGATGTAGAAAATATTTTCTTAGATGAGACAGAGGAGTTTTTGTTTTTTCAGAATAGGAAGAATGACAGTCTCTATCGAATTAAGTTAAAATAGTTTGTTGTCTAATTTATTTTTTATCTACTAAACTTGATTGAGATTTTACTGTTTAGTTTTTGTATTTAACCAGTCGGTAAAAAGGACTGGTTTTTTGTTAGAATAAATTGAAATAAAAATAATTAGCCAAAATAGCACTGCCAAATCATTTTTCCAAATCGACATATCTACTAAGCCGTGTAGCAATAAGTAGGGCATCAAAATTAAAGTGCTTAAATAAAGATTTTTTATTTGATTAGTAAAAAATATAAATAGAATTAAAGTGATACCAGTTAGAGCGATGAAACCACCCTCCACAGTAAAATGAAGCAATAAATTATGCGCATGAGGAACAGCCCACTGGGGATAGGGAGTAAAGAAAGTTTGATTTTCCAAGTAATTAGTTTGAAATTCACCCAAGCCAACACCTAACCAAAAATTATTTTGCCAGATTTTTTGAGCTGATTGATAAATGGCAATGCGAGAGTCGATGGAAGAAGGTGGGATTGAAGGATTGTAATCAATTTTTTCTAAAAATAAAGACAAATTAGTTAAAAAGATAAGAGAAGCAAAGGAAATTAAAAGAGGAGAGAAGATTAAAAAAAGTTGATAGCGAGAGTAGCGGTGAATTAGAAGCCAGAAGAGGAGTGTTCCCGAAAGACCGATAACTGCTCCAGTCGAGCTGGCTTGCCAAAGGAGAAAAAGTTGACCGAGAATGATTAAAATAGCTAAAAAGCGAGTAGTTTTGGTTAAGAAAAAACGTTGATTGATTAAGTAAATTCCAACCAAAATTCCAGTTGAGAGAGTAAAAGCAAGGAAGTTGGGTGAGTTATAAAAGGCCTGTAAGCGATGATCGAAGGTCAGTTGATTGTTCCAAAAATAAAAAAAAGCAATTGTTGAGGTGAGTAGAGTGCCAAGAAAGTAGGACCACCATAGTGATTGGAGAGAGAAATAATTTTTCCTGAGTAGTAGAGCCAAAGAAAAGGCGAACAAGATTGGTAAAACGAAAAAGCTTTTTAAAAGACCAAGGCTGCTGATCCAGTCTGAGTGGTTGAATTTTAGTAAAATATTTAAAATGAAGGGCAATAAAATCAGAAAAATTCCTAACCAAAGCAACCTATGTGAGACAGTTAACTCAAAAGGTTTGTAAGTATTATTTCTCCAAAGCGTCCAAAGATTAACAGCAATTGCCAATAAAAGCAGGAGGTCCAACAGAGGCAAACTAGCTCCTGAGAACAGGGGCAATTTGATTAAATAAATGGACAACAAAAATAAGACTGCGCAGTTAATAATTTTAGTGAACAGCTTCATTAAGAGGATTTAATAGCTAAAAAAGTCAATAAGAGCGGTAGAATATGAACCGAATAAACTGGAGTTTCAAAAAGAGAGTGTGTGAGAAAAATTATTAAACTTAGAGCGACAACTTGATTTAAGTGATTTGACTTTCTAAAACACATAATAATGGGAGAAGTCAAAATAAGAATAAAAATCAAAGCATTAAGCAGTCCAGTTTCTGAAGAAAAGTCCAAGAATAAATTGTGGGAATAAATTGGGTCGCGATAGTTAGAATCGGGAACTAAGACACGAGAAAAATTTCCAAGACCAACACCACCAAAAGGGTTTTCCCAAGTCATTTTCCAGCCAGCTTGCCACATAGCAAGGCGACCTTGGTTAGAGCCTTCGGTTAAGTTAAAAGAAGAAAATAGACGATCAGTGAGTGGGTTGGGGAAGATGAAAAATAAGACTATTCCGGTTAAGGTTAGTCCAACCAGAAGGAATCTTTTTTTAATTAATTGAATGGGATTATTAAAAAGAAAGAATGATCCTAGTCCGACTATTAAGGAAAGGTAAGCAGCACGAGAAAAAGTTAGCAGAGAAGCTAATAAAATTATTCCAGCAAAAAAAAGGTATTTTTTTTGACTATTTTTAAGATAAAGAAAGAGTGGAAGCGGAAGGATTAAATTAAGATACAGCGCAAAAAGGTGTGGATCAGGAAAGGAGCCAAAAGCTCTTAATAGAGTTATTCCGCCAATGTTAACTA
>DUUL01000098.1 GCA_012841575.1 Candidatus Moraniibacteriota bacterium
CAGGTTGATAAAGGGCATATCACAGGCAACAACAAACTGGTACGGCAGCCGGGAGACGCTTAGGCCGGCATGAATACCCCTTAAGGGGCTCTTTTCGCAGCTGGTGAGCAGATCCCCGGTCAACTTTACCGGCAGATCGGCGAAAAGATCCTCACAGTCGGTAACCGCGGTGATCTCTTCAAACAGGAGGGCGAGCCTGCTGACGATGATCTCGACGAGCGGCCTCCCGTTCAGCTCCAGAAGGGGCTTCGGAAAGCCGAGGCGGCTGCTCTCTCCTCCCGCCAGGATAATGGCCCCCCCGAGCCGCGTACTGTTCAAGGTTAACACCACCAGTTTCCAGAACTAGAATTATTGCCTTGAAATTTCTTTGATCCAGCCCCGGCCGCCGAGCTGCACCATCCAGATGCAGAGCTCGTACAGCAGCAAAAGGGGCAGCGCCAGCAAGATCTGGGTGATCGGATCGGGCGGGGTCAGCACTGCCGCCAGGATAACGATGATCAGCAGAGCATACTTGCGCCAGCTGCGCAGCTGCGCTGCCCTGAGCAGGTCAAGGCGTCCCAGAGCCCAGGCGATCAGAGGAAGCTGAAAGACAATCCCGAAAAAGAGAATAAATTGAAAAAAAATGGAGATATAATCGCTCACCGCCAGCTTCGCGGTGGCGCTTACTCCGCCGTGCTGCAGCAGAAACCGCAGGACGAGAGGGAGAAGCACTCGGTAAGCGAAGGCAGCCCCGGCACCAAAAAGGGCGATGACGCCGCCCAAGGTCCTAAGACAGATCTTCTTTTCCACCGGCGTCAGGGCCGGATAGATAAATGCAACCACCTGGTAAAGGATCACCGGCGAGGCCAGCACCGCCCCGCCCAGCAGGGCCAGCTTGAACTGCGCCATCAGCGCTTCCGGCGGTGAAAAGTAGACCAGGCGCAGCCCTCCTGCGGGAACCGTTAAAAAGCGGCGGATCGGTTCCGCCGCGATAAAACAGGCGATCGAAGCAGCCAGGAAAACCGCTACCGCCGCGATGAGACGGTAGCGCAGCTCGGCGAAATGTTGCAGCACTGTCATGGCCGCTTCTGCATTTTTGCTCATAACGATGGCGGTGCCTCCCATGATCGACAATAATATTTCCACGTTCTTCTGGGCAGCAACTCTTTATCGGCCGGCAAAAAGGCACAGCTACCGTGACAGGGACGGGAAACAGGGCGGCAAAGATGCTCCCGGTTACTCTTTCTGCTCCGGTGTGGTGGAGGGCACCTCGGGCTTGCCTTTCATCCCGTCTTTAAGCTCGGTCACGCTTCTACCGATGGCCCGGGCCAGCTCCGGCAGCTTGTTCGCCCCAAAGAGCAGCAAAATAGCCAACAGAATCAATAGCAGCTCCGTCACTCCAGGTTTCATCTCTCTTGCCTCCTTTGTACTGGTTTCCGGCGGTTATCCTTCCGGAGACAGCCCCGGGCCGAAAAAAAGGGAGCAGCCCGGAGCTGATCAAAATTATCTGTTCTCCTCAGAATCCTGTTCTTCTTCTTCCAGTGAAAAAGCCTTGCCAACATCGCTGAACGCATGCCTGAATTCCCGGATACCGCGGCCGATAGAACGCCCCAGCTCGGGAAGTTTGGCCGGCCCGAAGATGATCAACGCTACTGCCAGAATGACGATTATTTCCATGAAGCCGATCGAATTGCCAAAAGGCATTTAGCTTCACCCCTTACCAGGACAAGATCATACGAGAAGACACATTGTACTAGTTCTACACAATTCAACGATCTCCTCTCTTTTGCTCCCTGTAATCGATCAATAAAATTGCATTCACCCGCTTCCGGCAAACACCGAAAACACCCTGAAGCGGCGCCCCTTACGGAGCCCGGCCAGCACCCTGGAGCTCCTTTTGACGCGGCGTCAGCTTGAGAGCTACAAAAAGTGCCGGGGCTGCCAGGGTGACCCAGATCCCGACCAGACCGTAGCGCAAAAAATAGCAGGCCGTCTGCAGAGCCGGATTGCCGGAGGAAAGAAACGGCTTCAACCCGATGACAATGCCGAAGAGCACCGCCAGACCGATAGCGGATTTGAGCAGCTGGAGAGCCCAGTGCGAGCGGGGAACGGAGCGCACCCTTTTTTGTTCGATGATATAACCCGCTGCAGCACCGGCCAGAAGCCCCATCAGCTTGGCGATATCGTCCTGCGGATCGAGAACGGTCAGAAGCACCGGTCCGAGCAGACAGAAGAACAGCAGCAGCTTCCCGGAGAGGTGCTGCCCCCAACCTCTTTCCACGAAAAGGCTGC
>DUUL01000001.1 GCA_012841575.1 Candidatus Moraniibacteriota bacterium
ACCACGAACAAAGAATTAGACAACTAGAAGCCATAACCAATAATTTAACCACAGAAGAATTAGTTGACTTAACTCCTCTTCAACCAACTAACAACTCAGATTTAAGACTAGCTAAACTAGAAACTGCCATCACTGAACCACTAACTCTCTTAGCTAAGAACTTAACTCAACAACAACTCCAAGATAACACTCTCAGCTTTGATCTTAATGGTAACTTAAAGGTTAATCAATTACAGGCGGAGACGGTGGTGGCGGGGGAAGTTAAGGTTAAAAATGAGAATGAGAATGAGAAGATTTTAGGAGAAGTTACCATCTTGCAAGGAGAAGAAGAGGCTATAGTCAAGACAGAGAAGCTAACGGAGTCTTCCAAAATATTCACTTCCTTTGCTTCCAATCCAGAAGCTTTCAGTTGGACAGAAAAGGTACTTGATGAAGAAGAAGTGATCGGTTTCAGAATTATTCTTTCTGAGCCGGCGAAAAAAGATTTAAAGGTTAGCTGGTGGGTTATCAGCGAAGATTAGTGTTTAAATTTGATGATTTATTAATATTTTTTGAATCAAACAAATTCAACATTTGCTTGTTTGATGATAAAAAGGTATGCTGTAAAAATGAAAGTTTAATGAAAAGAAGTTTGAGATTTTAAATTTTAAGGAAAGTTGAATTCAACAATCAATAATTAAAAAATAAAAAGTAAAATTAAATGGAAGGAGATAAAATTAAAATATCTATTGTGAAGCCAAAGATTACGAAGCCTAAAGTTAAATCTAAAGACAAGCCTAAAATCAAGCCTGAAGGCAAGTCCAAAGGCAAGCCTGAAGGTAAATCTAAAAAAAAGGTAGAAAATATAAGTAAAAGGAAGTCAAAGAAAAAGATTGGTAGTAAATCTCAGTTGAGACATGACTTAGTTAGCGGTGATTGGGTGGTAATTGCTGGATCACGCAATCGAAGACCATTTGATCCGGGGAAGTTTAAACCAGCTTGGACAGAAGAGGAGATTGAAAAGCAATCAGGAGATAAATGTCTTTTTTGTGAACCAGAAAAATCTGGACAAAAAAAGGATGTTTTAATTTATAAAACGATAGATGATGATTGGTCATTAAGAATTTTTCCCAATAAATATCCTGCTTTTGAGCGACCGAAGGGAGGACCTATTGCTGAATATAATGAAGGACCATATTATTGGATGGATAGTGTTGGTTATCATGAGTTAGTGGTGACTCGCGATCATGACGAAGATTTAAGTGAATTAGACCCATTAAAGGTAGCGGAGGTCTTGGATGCCTATCAAACTCGCTACTTGGATTTAATGACCAAAAAGTCAATTAATTACATTAATATCTTTTATAATCATGGACCAGCGGCAGGTAGCTCGATCTACCATCCACATTCTCAGTTAGCAGCTATTCCAGTGATTTCTCCCTACATCAGACTAGAATTAGACGGAGCGGAGCGTTATTTTCGCTCTAAAAAGAATTGCGTTTATTGTGTAATGCTGGAGCATGAGTTGGAACAGAAGAAGAGAATCGTTTTTCAAAACGATGACTTTGTGGTTTTTTGTCCGTTTGCTTCTCGTTCCGCATTTGAGATGTGGGTTACTCCTCGAGAACACCGACCTTATTTTGAGCGTTCAGTAGATGCTGAGAAAGTTAGCGGAGGAGAGGCACTTAGAGAGGCTTTGCGTCGACTAAACAAGGTGTTAGGCAACCCTGCCTACAATTTTTATTTGCACACTTCGCCTTGCGATGGCAAAGACTACCGTTACTATCATTGGCATATTGAAATTCTGCCAAAAACTTCTATCTGGGCGGGATTCGAGCTTTCCACTGGAATTGAAATCTCCACAATGGAGCCAGAGGAGGCTGCTAAGCGATTACGTAACGTTTAGAAATTAATTAATATTTAAAACATAAAGAACTGACCTTGCAAGAACTTTATGTTTTATAAAGTGATGCCAGCTTTAGATAATTGAGACAATGCAAAAAGAAAGAGAGAAAATAATGGTAGCTAATTTTAAAATGAATCCGACCAGTGTCAGGGAGGTTGATTTGTGGATTGCTAATTTCAAAAAGACATGGAAGGACAAAAGAGCGACGGGGGTAAGGATTGTGTTGTGTCCCCCAGTACTTTTTCTGGAGAGACTAATTAAAAATATAAAGTTTAAAAATATTGAGTTTGGAGCACAGAATTGCTTTTGGGAAAAGAAAGGTGCGTTTACGGGAGAAATTTCGGCAGCGGCGCTTTATTCAGTTGGTGCCCAATTTGTGATTCTAGGGCACAGTGAGCAGAGAAAATATTTTGGTGAGGGGAACCAACGAGTTAATTTAAAATTGCAGTCAGCCCTGACGGCCGGTTTGGATGTCGTGCTTTGCATTGGAGAGACAGCCGCGGAAAGAGCAGCGGGACGGGCAGTGGCAATTGTCAAAAAACAATTGGCAGAGTGTTTAAAAAATATTTCTCCGGGAAAGTTGGAGCGAGTGATAATTTGCTACGAGCCAGTATGGGCAATTAGTGCCAATGGACCAGCGAAGTTACCAGAGCCAGACGAAATTTTACAGATGAAATTGATAATTAAAAAATATTTGGTGGAAAACTTTTCTCGAAGCTTAGCAGATAAAGTAGCGATTCTTTATGGAGGTAGCGTTGATTCAAAAAATGCGAGAGAAGTTTGTGTTGAGCCAATGATGGACGGAGCTTTGGTTGGTAGCGCTAGCCTATTTCCGCACGATTTTGTGAGAATTGCAGAAATTTTAGAAAATTAAGTTTTTAATAATTAAACCATGAGAAGTAAAACGATTGAAATTTTGACTAATGCTATGAAGGGAGGTTATGCAGTGGGTGCCTTTAATACTTTTAATTTGGAGATGACGCAGGGAATTGTACGGGCGGCACATGACTTAAATAAACCTTGTATTATCCAGGCAACCCCCAGTACTTTTCGTTACGCTGGTTGTCGAGTAATTGGCAAGGTAGTGCGTGGTGTAATTGAGGCGGATTCCAATTCTAATTTAGTCGGATTTCACTTGGATCATGGGAAAAATCTGGATGATATAATGTGCGCAATTGAGGAGGCAAAGATGGATTCTGTAATGATTGATGCCTCATTGATGTCTCTGAGAGAAAATATTAGCATGACCAAGCGAGTTGTTGATTACGCTCACGAAAGAGGGGTTGCTGTGCAGGCAGAATTAGGAAAAGTTCCTTATATTGGGCGAGAGGAGCAGGCGATTGACTGGGAAGAGCTAATGACTAATCCGGAAGAAGCACGGGAGTTAGTTGAGTTGACTGGAGTTGATGCTTTAGCGATTGGGATTGGAAATGCGCACGGTTTTTTTCAGGAGCGATCGGAACCAGATTGGGAACGCTTAGCTAGAATTAAAGAATTAGTGCCAAATACACCCTTGATTATGCATGGAGCTTCTGATTGGAGTAGAGAGAAAATTCAAAAAGCGATTAAACTGGGAGTTAGTTGTTTTAATATTGATACGGACAATCGAGTAGCTTTTGTAACCTCTATTTGTCAGACAGTTGGACCGAAGTGCGATGTAACTGATCCGCGAAAAATTTTAAAGCCAGCCCGGAAAGCGGTTTATGAGAAGGTGAAGGAGAAAATTGAAATGTTTAATGGTTTTGAAGTTGAATCAAAAGCTGAGCCAACTGAACAAGTTAAATATCAACTATCTGATACTGAGGAATAGGCTTTGATAATAAGCTCTATGGCTAGACTATGAAAGCTATAGAGTCAACTAATATCAAAAAGTGACACTAATAAAAACACCTTCAGAAGGTGCTTTTATTTTCTAGGTTAATTATTGCAAGATTCCCAAGAGACTACTACCGGTCATTTGAGGATCGATTGGCAGTTCCATTAACTCTAAAATAGTCGGTGCAACATCACTAAGAATTCCACCAGAAGAAATGCCGGTAGCAATTTGATTATTTCTTTCCGCATGATTATCTGGGGCAACAAACCAAAGTGGTACTGGATTAGAGGAGTGTTCAGTGTCACGTTTACCAGTGCGCAGATTAATAACTTCTTCTGCATTGCCGTGGTCAGCAGTAATTAACAGACAGCCACCATGTTTTAAGGTAACTTTAATTAACTGTTCCATGGCATGATCAATTACCTCTACTGCTTTACAGGTAGCATCAAAATTACCAGTGTGGCCGACCATATCAGCATTTGCGTAGTTAACTAAAATAAAATCATATTTTTCTTGTTCAATTGCTTCAACTAGCTTAGCGGTTATCTCCGGAGCACTCATTTCTGGCAAGTCGGCATAGGAGGGAATATTTTTTGAGGGAACTAAGATGTGGTCTTCACCGGGAAAAGCATCTTCTTTGCCAGCATTAAAGAAATAAGTAACATGAGCATATTTCTCTGTTTCAGCAATACGTAACTGTTTTTTATTATTAACAGCTAGCACTTTACCCAGAGCCTCAGTTATTTTTTGAGGAGGAAAAACAATGCCAGAGACTGGCAGGTTCTCGTCTATCTCAGTCATAGTTATAAAAGAAGTTAACTTTGGAATTGGTGGCTTGGAAGGGAATTTATCAAAGTTTTTAGCTGTAAAGGCTTCAGTGATTTGCTTGGCGCGATCAGAGCGAAAATTAATCAAAAAAACAACATCTCCATCTTCAATTAAACCAGCTTTATCTAAAACAGTCGGTTTAGAATCCTCATCAAAGATCTTGCTCTTGTGTTGCTCTTTAATACCATCAACTGCGCTATTAGCTTCAAGACCCTTGCCTTGAGTCATTGCTAAAAATCCAGCCTCAGTACGATCCCAATTGTTATTGCGATCCATGGTATAAAAACGTCCAGCTAAAGTAGCAATCTTTCCACACTTAAGATCAGACATTTTCCTTTCAATTTCCTCTAAGTATTTAGGAGCGCTATCTGGTGGAGCATCTCTCCCGTCTAGTAAAGCGTGTAAATAGACATTGTCTACTTTGTTTTCCGCTAGCATTTCCAACGCAGCCTTGAAGTGATCAATGTGAGAGTGGACACCTCCGTCGCTAAGTAAGCCCAAGAGATGAAATTTTTTGCCACTTTTTTTGACTGCCTCAATTGCTTTTAGCAAAACTTCGTTTTTGAAAAATTGACCGGATTCAATTGCCAGATTAATGCGAGGCAGACTTTGGTAGATAATGACACCACTGCCTAGAGATTGATGTCCAACTTCTGAATTTCCTTCTTCTCCCCAGGGTAAGCCAACAGACATACCTGAAGCTTGTAGATAAATCTTGGGATAATATTTATCGAGTTTTTCAAAAGTAGGTAAATTAGCTACAGCCATAGGATTTCCTTTAGTTTCTTGCGATTCTCCCCAGCCATCTAATACCACTAAGACAATTGGTCTGTATTTTGCCATTGATATAAATTTTTTAATTAAAAAAGTAGAAGATGGATTTTATTATAGCAATTTTAAATATTTTTGACAATTAGACTTAAAAAGAGTAAAGTATTTAAGGCTTGAGTTTAGTGAAGGAAAAGTTTTGAGTGACCACTAAATTCAATAATATTATTTTTTAAACATTGGAGCATCAGTTGCAAATCAAAATTGACAGAAATCTGAAAAAAGAAATTAGTTTTGATGGAACCACAATCTTTTAGCATGTTTTTGGAAATTAACAAAAAACTTAAAACACTATTCAGACCAACATTAAATAAAAATTGGTCAGTTTTGAGGTTGCCATTGGCTGCTCTTCGCTAAGAAAATGAATTCATTGACTTTGATAGTTGCCTCATCCGTTGGCGTAGTTGCCTTTGCGGTCGGCTTTTTTGCACGTAAATTATTGGCTCAAAATCAAGTGCATAGTGCAGAAGCACGGGCAAGTCGTATTATTGATGAATCCAAAATTAAAGCCAAAGAATTTTTAGTTGATGCTAAAGATAAAAGTGTAAAAATTTTGGAAGAAGCAAAGGAAGAAGAAAGGAAAAGACAAGAGCTGATCAATGATCAGGAAAGAAGGGTTGATCAAAAAGAAGAGCGAGTTGATCATCGCTTAAAGCAAGCGGAGAAAGAAAAGGGAATGTTGAAAGCAAAAGCGTTAGAGTTGAAAAAAATTCGCCAAGAAGTTTTAGATGTGAAGCAACTTCAAGTTGAGAGATTGGAAAAAATTTCTAACATGAATAAAGATGACGCTAAGAAGATCTTACTCAATCTGGCAGAAAAAAAGTATCAAGAGGAACTGGTGAAGAATTTTTCTAAATTAGAAAAGGAAAAGAAGGGGGAGCTAGAGGAGCGTGCAAAGAATATTATGACGCAAGCGATGCAACGCTACGCTGGTTCTCATGCAACAGAAATCACAACTTCCACTATCAGTATTCCCTCGGACGATGTCAAGGGGCGAATTATTGGACGAGAGGGAAGAAATATTAAGGCTTTAGAGCGCTTAACAGGAGCGGAAATAATTGTTGATGATACACCAGAAGCGATTGTTATTTCTGGGTTTGATCCAATGCGCCGGGAGATTGCTCGCATTGCTCTAGAGCGCTTGATGGAGGACGGAAGAATTCATCCAGCAAAAATTGAAGAGGCTGTGGTTAAGGCGAAAGAAATGATTGGTAAAAAAGTTAAAGAGGCTGGTGAAGCAGCAATTTATGATGTTGGTGTGGTGGGGCTTGATCCGAAGTTAGTGCAATTAATCGGACGCTTATGTTTCCGTACTAGTTATGGACAAAATGTATTATTGCATTCTATAGAAGTAGCACATCTTTCTGGTTTAATGGCGGCAGAACTAGGATTAGATGCTAATTTGGCAAAGAAGGCCGGCTTATTGCATGATATTGGTAAGGCAGTGGATCATGAAATTCAGGGGACGCACATTGAAATTGGAATTAGTATTTTAAAAAAGTTTAATCAGCCTGAGGCGGTGATTGATGCCATGAAGTCTCATCATGAGGACTATCCTTTTGAAAGTGCCTACTCTTTTATTATTGCTGCTGCCGATGCATTAAGTGCCTCTCGTCCTGGGGCGCGCAAGGATACTTTAGAAAATTATCTCAAGCGATTAGAGGAGTTAGAGGAGGTAGTAATGAGTTTTGAAGGAGTCGAAAAGTGCTATGCTATTCAGGCTGGAAGAGAGGTCCGAGTATTTGTTAATCCAGAAAAAGTTAGTGACTTAGAAGCAGTGAAATTGGCAAGAAAAATTGCGGAACAAATTGAAGAACAGTTAAATTATCCAGGAGAAATTAAAGTAAATTTGCTCAGAGAAATGCGTTCGGTGGAATATGCAAGATAGCTTTTAAAAAATTTGTCAAGAGCAAAAATAAAAAGGGCTTGCGTTTATTTAGCTGATATGCGTTAATATAAAGCACATAGGTCGAATTAAAACATAATCAAAATGATTTATCGGATTAAAATTAAAACTAGAAAGGGAGGTGCATTCAAATGAAAAAGTCAGAAGTAGTTGATGCAATTGCTGCAAAAACCGGTTTGAGCAAGAAAGATTCTGAGGCGGCTTTGCAGGCCTTGTTGGATACTATCACCGGATCATTGCAGAAAGGGAAGGATGTAGTTTTCACCGGCTTTGGTAGCTTTAGCGTTTCCAAGCGAGCTGCGCGAGATGGAGTTAATCCAGCAACTGGAGAAAAAATTAAAATCAAGGCTACAACCGTACCTAAATTTAAAGCTGGAAAATCATTGAAAGACGCAGTTAAGAAATAGTGCGAAAAAATGATTCCCACTTTTGCAAAAGCCGGCTTCTTGTGAGCTGGTTTTTGTTTAGCTAATTATCTTGTTTAGTTTTTCTATTTCGATTATAATTAAAGAACCAAGCAGTTGGTAAATAATTAATAAGAAAAAATAAGACTATGCAAAAAGAAGCAAAAAAGGAAGTGAAAAAAACACCGATTGCTGAATATGAAACAAAAGAAGATCGAAGTTGGTTTGGTGAATATGTTACAGCAGTAAAAAATGGATTCTTACGTGCTTGGCGCTGGAAGTTTCTGTGGTTTTGGGGAATCTTGCTGCCCTCTGGCGGTTTTTCAGTTTTTTCCAACTTCTCTGGTTATAGAGATGATGAACTTGATGATATCATTGGGAGTGGAGGAGCTGAAATTACTCAGGATTTGATTGCTTTTTGGGAAAGTTATCAAGAAAAGATTATTAAGTTCCTTGTCATAGCGGCAATTATTATTTTTGCAATTAATCTTATTTTCTGGGTGCTTGGCGCAATTGCTCGTTTGGGGGTAATAAAATCATTAAGTGAAATTCAAGAAAAGGGAAAACCTGGAAAAGCCAATTGGAAAGAAGTGTGGCGAAAAGGCAAGGTTGGTTTCGAGAGGCTAATCTTGTTGGATATTTTTTTTGGAGCGATTGTATTAATCTTTCTTGTAATTTGGCTTGCTCCGTTTTTAGTAATGATTTTTTCAGGAACAGAGGATAGCAAACTATCCTCACTTTCTCTTATCATTTCAATTCCGCTTTTCATTCTAACTTTATTTTTATTAGCTTTCTTATTAACCTATCTCAGCCGAATTGCGACTGTGCGAATAGCTTTAGCAAATCAAAGTTTTATTAAGGCAATTAAGGATGCTTGGGTGATTTTTTCTCGCAAATTTTCTGAGGTATTAAAGTTATTTTTAATAGGAATACTCAAAAACGTAGTGGTGTTTATGGTGGTTATCATCCCGCTTATTATTTTGATTTTAATCTTCTTATTCTTGATGTTCTTGTTCGGCTACTGGATTTATAATTTAGGCGACTATAGCTTTGCGCGAATGGCCTTTCCGATTAGCTTGATTGCAGTGTTACTTTTAATTGCATTTTTATTCTCTGTTTTATTTAAGGGCTTTATGGCATTGTGGAATTGGGACATAGTGGTATGGTGGGTAAAAAGAAATTCTGGAGCAAAGATTAAAACTTCCGTGAAAAAAGAAGTTTCCTTTCGGGGCGCGAAAGAAGTTAATTCATCTACAAATGGTCTTTCTGCTCCAGCCTCAGCTTCTGGCATCTTAAAGTCAGAAAAGAATAAAGCGTAGGGGCGAGATAAGTTTGTAAAGTTATTAGATGAAAAAAATATACTATTTTGATCATGCAGCAACGACGCCAGTAGACAAAGAGGTTTTAGCAGAAATGATGCCTTATTTTTCTGAGAAATTTGGCAATCCAGGAGGGATATATAACTTAGGAATGGAGGCGAAGGCAGCGATTGATAAATCTCGACAACAGGTGGCAGAGTTTTTAAGGGCAAGCAGTTCAGATGAAATAATCTTTACTCCTGGAGGAACAGCTAGTGTCAACTTGGCGCTTAAAGGTTTGATGAATGCGCTAAAAGAAAAAACCGGTGTAGCGGGGCATATAATCACTAGCGCAGTTGAGCATCATGCGGTTCTAGATACAACAGAAAGGCTAGTCAAGCAAGGATTTACAGCGACAGTGGTGCCAGTGGATAAAGATGGCTTGGTGAGCTTGCAAGATATTGAAAAAAGTGTCCGAGCAGAAACCGTTCTAATCTCAGTCATGACTGCCAATAATGAGATTGGCACCTTGCAACCAATTGAAGAAATTGGAAAATGGCTGGAAGACCTAAATGATCAAAGAAGTAAAGAAGATTTGGGCAAAATTTATTTTCACACTGATGCTTGTCAGGCGGCAGGAGCTTTAGATTTGAATGTGCAAAATTTGAAGGTGGACATGTTGACAATAAACGGTAGTAAAATCTATGGACCCAAGGGTATTGGTGCGCTTTTTGCAAAAATCGAAACACCACTTTGGCCACTTTTAGACGGCGGAGGGCAGGAGAAAAACTTGGTTTCAGGAACTGAAAATGTGCCGGCAATTATTGGACTAGCTAAGGCTGTTCAATTGGCTAAGCAAAATCGAGAACAAGAAAATGCAAGATTATCAAAATTAAGAGATTATCTATTTAATGAAATTCAAAAAAATATTCCTAAGGTGAGGTTGAACGGGCATGCGAAAAAACGCTTACCAAACAATGTGAATGTATCAATTTTAGATGTAGAGGGAGAGGCTGTGCTACTTCATCTAAATCAATTATCAATTGCAGCGGCGACTGGTTCGGCTTGCACTTCCGATAGCTTGGAGCCATCTTATGTGATTAGGGCCCTAGGCTTGCCTTATGAGGCAGCTCACGGCTCAATGCGATTTACTTTGGGCAAACTAACTGATCGGACAGAAGTTGATTATTTACTAAAGCATTTGCCGGGGATTATTACTCAGTTGCGTAAAATTTCACCAGTCAATGTTAGCTTAGAAAGTGTAGAGGAAGCGATGCAGAAAGCAAAGCGGGAGGTGAGGGAGCTAGGAAGCTAGGAGCGATTAGGGGAATAAGTGGTTATTTTAACTTTTGTTTATAAATTTAATTTAAATTTCATGAAAAAAAGAGCAATCACTTTTTCTCTTATAATTATTGCTATTGGCTTGGTAGTAGGGCTTGTTTTTTGGTATTGGAACAAGAATGAAGATGAGATTAGTTTTGAAAGAGAGGGTCATGAAACAGCAGATAGTTTATCAGAATTAAAGACGGAAGAGTTTAATGAAGAGGTTGAGCTGGAAGAAGTAATTGCACCAGAAATTGAAGAGGAGGGTGATAAAATTGACCAGAAAGAAAATGTTGAACAGAAGGATAAAGTTGATGAAAAAAAAGTTGACTTTGAGGAGCTAGAGGAAAGATGGAAGGTGGAAAAATTTGAATATAGCAAGAAAATGAAATCCTATCACGGTGGATTTATAGCTAAGGGCTATGTGACTTTGCATGAAAGACAGCAAGGGTTTTGCATGGAAGATTGCCCAAAACACACCTACGCTTTTTTTAATGTGGTAGAGATTAGCAATAAAAATGTTGCTGATTACATTAACGAAACTGAGGGAAATTCTTTTTTTGGTAAAAATAGCCTTGATATTGGTTGTTTAGAAAAGGACGTTTTGTGGCACATAAACAGCTCTAATGATTTTGGATATCAGGAGCACAGAACTTCAGTTGAGGATTCGCAGAAGATATTAAAGGCAACCGCTGAAAATCCTATAATGCTTATTTTTCAAAAATATCCTCTAAGTGAGGGAGCTGGTGCGCCTGACTGTTACTCTCACTTTTCTAAATATAGCATCTTAGAGTAGATATTTTTTATTGACTTGGAGCTAAACTATAATTAATTTCTAGTTTAGGCTAATAATAATTTTAGCTTTATTTTTTTAAAGTTTAGTGCTAGATTGGGCATGAAGTAGTTAAAAATTTAGTTTAAATTTATGATTCAAAATAAAGGAAATCTTTCTTCAGTGGAAGCTGATGGAGAGAATAATACAGAGGGGCATTGGCTCTACTCTGATGAAGTGAAGCGACATTTTTTCAGTCCGCTTAATTTTGTGACAGATGTTGATGAAGTTAAAGACTTTGATGGTTTAGGTCTGGTTGGTTCACCGGCTTGTGGCGATATGATGAAAGTTTGGATTAAGGTTGATGATAAGGAGGATAAAATTAAACAAATGAAGTGGCAGACTTTTGGCTGTGCAAGTGCCATTGGTTCAACCTCTGCTTTATCAGAGATGGTAACAGAAAATAACGGGATGGATCTAGAAAAAGCAATGCAAATTAAGCCTCAGGATATTATTGCACGCCTAGGCGGATTGCCTAACAAAAAAATTCATTGTTCAGTGTTGGGAGACAAGGCTCTTCGTTCGGCAATTAACGATTATTTTAAGCGTTCTGGACAAGTTGAGAGGATAAGAGAAGAAGGGGCGCGCATGATTGATTCAGAAGCAAAGGTAACTGATAAAGATATTGAAGAGGCAGTTTTAGAGGGAGCAACCACCTTGGAGGCTGTTCAAAAGAAAACTAAAGCTGGATTGGGGCGACCAGAGTTAATTCCTGAAATAGAGGAATTGATTAAGTTTTATCGAGAAAAGTATTTTGGATAAAAATTAAATGGGCAAAAGGGCTTAATTTGCAAACTACAAAGAAGACTATAATGAAGAAAGTTTTTAAATACATTATCCAGCTCTATCTTAAGTTTTTAACAAAGTTTACACTTTGGCGACATAAGCCTTTGATTGTGGCAGTAGCAGGAACAGCTGATAAGACCTTTGTTAAAAATCAAATTCTTAAGCAAATGGGGAAGGATGCAAAAGATGTGCGAGGCAATCCACGTAGCTTTAACACTGAAATTGGTTTGCCTTTAGCAGTTCTTTATTTGCCATCTGGTTATTCATCAGTTTTTAAGTGGGTTGATATCTTAATGTCAGGAACAACTATCTCATTTTTTTCTCGAAATTTTCCTAAGGTTCTAGTTTTGGAATTAGGAGTTGATCGCAAGGGAGACATGAAATATCTTTTATCCTTGGTTAAACCTCAAATCGCAGTTATTACCAAGATTGAAAAAAGCTTTTTTCAAAAAAAAATAACCTCAGATGAAGTTATTAAAGAATTCAAATTATTAGCTAAAAGTCTACCCAAAAAGGGTACTTTGATTTTAAATGGGGACGATAATCAAGCAATGAAACTTAAAGAGGAAACTAAAGCTAAGACAATAGTTTATGGAACAAGAAATCAATGCCATGCCAAAATTTCTCATATTGGTGAGGGAACAGATGGCATGAATTTTAAGTTAAAATATGGAGGCAGAGTTAGTAAAGAGAAAACCAATTATTTTGGCAGAAATAATATTTATTATTTTGTGGCAGCTAAGCTAGCGGCGGAGGAGATTAGAAAGCTAAGAACTAGTTAGGTTAAATGAAGAAAACAGGCTATTCAGATCAGATTAAGCAAAGATTTTTCAGGAGAGTGTTATTTTACACTATGCTTTTTGGATTTTTGAGTTTAGTTTTTTGGATATTTCTTTTTTCACACTTGTTAGAAATTAAAAAAATCAACTTTAACGAAGGCATTTCCGAGGAAGAGCAAATAGCTTTTGGGAAAGCTATTGAAGATACTTTGGAGGCAAAAATATTAAATTTTATTCCCCAGAACAACTTGATTTTATTTAAAAAAGATAATATTGAAAAAGTTTTAAAAGACCAGTTTAAGTCAATCAAGGAAGTGGTTGTTAAAAAAGATTTTCCCGATACACTTAAATTAGAAGTTATTACTCGAACTGGGCAGTTTGTTTTTTGCGCACAAGAAGATTGCTTTTTAGTGGATGATTCTGGCGACATTTACCATCAATTAGATGCTGAAGAGACATCTAAGTTAAAAAATCAACTGGCTGAGATTAGGCTGAAGGAGGAGCGAGTAGTGGATTTGGGTGAGAACTTGATTGCTCCAGAGAAAGCTAAGGCATACTCTCAGTTGGCGAGCCTAACTCAGGAAGAATTAGGTTTTGAACTGAAGGATATTTTTTGGATTAATGTTTTGGCTGCTCGAGAGGTAGAGATGGAAACAGAGGCTGGCTGGAAGATTATTTTTTCTACAGAAGAATCAATTGATGAACAACTGGCAATCTTAAAAAAGACTATCAAAGATGAAGTTGGAGAAAAAATTAATCAATTGGAGTATATTGATCTTAGAGTTAAGGGAAAAGTTTTTTATCGATTGAAGTCAGATTTAACAGAAGGCAGTGACAAGGATATTTAATCAAAAAATAAAAGTAAGTAAATAAGATTTGCCTTAAAACTAGCTTAGTTTGACGTTATTTTTCTTGACAGAAGTAAAGTTGACCGAACTGACCAACTTTCTTCAAAGAGCTGTTCCACTCGCAGCTCTTTCCGGGTTGTCCCGCAATAGCTGAGATTGGATATTGACTTGGTATTTGGGTTGGATTAGTTATTTTGCCCTTGTTGTCAATAATGATCCAGAGGCTAAAATCTTCTGTGGGATTGCCTTGATTGTAAAGTTTAATCTTGTTTTGTCCCAAATAATAACGAGCGGAAGCATATTCAAAGGGGTTATCAACGATGATCATCTGGGAATTTTCGATAACAGCCTTATTTTTATTTAGGACCTGAAACCAACCTGAATTATATTCCATTGGTTTTTGTAGAAATAAGGCTAGGAGATAGACGGAAAGCGTGGCGATGATAGGCCAGGCTTTTTTATTAAAGGAGGTGATCAATCCAGCAAGTAGAACAAAAATTAAAATAGCAATTGGTAGGAAATAGCGAGCAACAAAAAGTTTAATTCCAAGCCAAGAAAAGAAGATTAATAAAACCAAAGAGCCGAAAGATAGAAAAGTTAGAATAAAAACCTCTAATCTTTTTTGATTATTTTTCCAAAGGACAGTGCTGGCAATAGCAATAAGAGCCATGATTAAAATACCTAAGGAGCCAGCACCGAGAAAGGGACCGAAGTCATAATTAAAAAATTCAGAGTGAAAAGTTTTAAATCCCAATGGCTCCGCTGCCATAATTTTTCCCGGGATATGACCAAGAAAGAAAAATTGAATAGTCTCAGGCAACTGATCAAGCTGTGTTACTTCCACCCAACCCAATCCCTTGCGGGCAACATGATTCATAAATGGTTTGAGCCAGGAAATAAAAAATAAGAAAATTATTAAAGCACCGACCCAGAATTTTTTAGTCAAAAATAGTGCTTTCAGAAAAGAAAGGAGAGGAGTTTTGTTTTTATTAGGAGCATTAAGAAATTTCCAAATAACAGCTGCACCGAAAAATGTTAAGAAAAAGAAAAGCGATAAATAGTGAGTATAAAAGCAAAGTCCACTAAGTAAGCCCCAAACAACCCAGTGCTCCCAAGTGTTGGTTTTGAGTGCCAGGTAAAAAAAGTAGACAGTCCAGATAAAAAGAAGAGCAAAGAGAGAATACATTCGTGCCTCGTTAGAATAAATTATAGCAAATGGGGAAATAGCGCAAATTAAAGCAGCTAACAGACCAGCACGTTGGTTGAACATTTTTTTGCCGATGTAGAATGCAGAAGGAATAATAAGAATTCCAAAAAACAAAGAAAAGCTTCTTAATCCAACCACACTGCTTCCAAATAGCTTGACCCAAGGCCAAAGCAGCCAGTAATAAAGTGGTGGATGAACATCTCGAAAAATGAAATCATTCATTTGAACCCAAGAAGATTTTAACAAAACCCCGGTAAATGCTTCGTCATACCACATATCTCGTTCAAAAAACATTGGAGTCAATCTTATCCCCACAGCAAAGAGAATAATTAAAGTAAGCCAAAGCCAAGTTAATTTTTTTTTCATTTATTTTTAAAAAAGTGAAGATTTAAATTAGTTTCTTGAAATAATCACTAGTCCCCAAACAAAAAGTACATAGCCAGTAATATCAAGTAGAGTAGCTGGTAAGCTCCAGTCAATAAATAAATAGAGATTGTTGGCTACAATAAAGGAAAGTGTTGAAAATAGAAATAGATCAACTGGTTTAATTGGTTTGTGGATTTTCATTTTTATAGGTTATTTATTTAGTTCATTATCCAATAATAATACTTCCCGTCAGAAAAAGCATCAATTTTTTGTGGGCTAAGGTTGGGACACTTATCTTTAATTTGCTCTCTGAGCCAAGAATTATCTTCTTGAAAAATTATTTGTGATTCTGTGCAGTTTATTGCACTCAGTCCAGTAAAAGTCGGGTGAATCAGATAGTTTTTAATTTTAGGATAGCCGGTAAACTCAACTGTTTTATCATTGAAAGATTTATAATCCTCACTAATTTGTTTATTTTCACTTACAATCAAATAATTATTTTCTTTTAAGGGCAATGAGTTAATGATACTTCCCAAGGCCGCTTGATCTTGCTCAAATGACTTTTGAGTTAATGGGTCCTTCGCCCAAATTTGGAAGTAAGTGTAGATTTGCGAAAAGCCAGTCAAAATAGTTATTGATAGAATTCCCACAAAGGAAAACTGGAGAATGCGCCAGCGAATGTTTTTCCATTGTCGCAATGGGGATTTCTTTAGCTTCAGATAAATTTTCTCTAGATAGCTAATAGCTATAACAATCATTAGAAAAACTGCTGGAATGATACCGATTATTTGGAGTGTATGAGGAGGTTCTTCGATAGTGATGATTCCAGGAAGAAGCATTAACCAGAAGCAAACCTGAGCTGTAATTGAAGCAAAAAACATTGGATTAATTTTTATTTTGCGGAAAAAATTTTTTTCTTTTTGCCAAAGTTTTATTTGTTGAAGAAATGTTGAAAGTAGGTTTTTTGCACTTAACCAAAAGCCGATCATCAATAACAAAGACCAAGCAAGAGGGACTAGAGGTTGGCTGTAATGATTGTGGCGCTGATTTGGGTCCCCGGCAAATAGCAAAGAACTTAAATGGAAAGAAGCGCTTTTAGTCAACGAGATTAAAGCCCCAGCCTCTGGATTTTTAGAAATAGAGATAGCATCAGTGCGACCTGTAAAATTGTCAGGATTTTGAAAGAAGTGGAGTAAGAGTGGGCCAGCAGTAATTAATGCGCCTAAAAGGAAGGCTAAAATTGGTTGGCGATAATTTCGCCAAAAATTTTTAGTGAATAAAAAGAGACAAATAGCTAGACAAAGAAAAATTAATGGTGCCACCCGAAAGGAGATATAGCTATGCAAACCAAGACCCAAAATTAAACCAGAAAATAAAAAGTATTTTAAGGAAGAGGCATTTGTTTTTTGGACATATTTCAGTTTATTTTTTTCGATGCCTGAGAAAAAGAAGTATAACGTCCAAATAATGAGTGCGGGGATCATGATAGCATGAAAGGAAATACGAGAGAAATTAAGATGCCAAAAAGAAGAGGTTAGAATAAAAACACCCATCAAGGAAACTAATTGAGATAATTTGAGCTTGCGGCAAAGGAAGTAAAATCCCAAAAGTGCTAAAGAGCCAAAAAGGGCGCTAGGGAAACGCAAACTAGCAGTATCAGTGCCAAAAATCTTAAAAGAAAAAGCAATTAAATTTATAAATAACCCTTCACGACCATAATTATCTGCGTAAAATATTTGATATTCACTGGTTTCGTTGGCTTTAATAGCGTCCAAGCCGTTGTAGGCTTCATCATACCAAACGCCTGGAGGAATTTGGTTTAAATTATAAAAACGAATAAAAATGCCAAAAAAAAGAACAAATCCTAAGACTATCGGAATAACAATTCTTTTTTGATTTATAAAAGGCAACATTTATTTTAGTTTAGTGCATTGCTCAACTCATTA
>DUUL01000129.1 GCA_012841575.1 Candidatus Moraniibacteriota bacterium
ACCTGGAGGAGGGCTCCTTGCTGGAATTGAACCGCCCGGCAGATGAAAATGTGACCCTGCTGGCCAATGGGGCCCCCTTTGCCCGGGGTGAGATCGTGGTGATCAACGAACGCTTCGGGGTGCGGCTCACCTCTTTTATGCACGAAAAGCGGGAGTAAGGACCGGAGGAAGGCTTGTAATGGAAGAATATCTGCTGGTGCTGAAATTCATCGGGCTGCTTCTGCTGGTGGCGTTGCTGGCCTATCTGGTGATCAGGTTTGGGTTGCGGCGCCTGCAGCCTGCCGCAGGGCGGGGTTATCTCCGGATTATCCAGAAGACGGCCCTTGATCTGAAGGGCGATCGCCTGCTGGTCCTGATCCAGATCGGGGAGCGGGTCCTGCTTCTGGGCTCGGCCCAGGGAGATGTCTCCGTGCTGGCGGAGCTCTCTGCGGAGGAGCTTTCATTGCCGAATGAAAATGTTGCCGGACCGGAAAGCGAAAGCCTTTTTCCCGGACTGCTGAACAGTTTCCGCAGGAAAATGAAATCCTGAAGGGAAGGAACCTACTTTTGAAAACAGGGTCTAAAATCTTGCTTGTTCTGCTGCTGCTCCTTCTTTTCGCCGGAACAATCTGGGGCGCCCGTCAGGCGGCGGCGCAGCCCATCATCGTCCCTGAAGTGGAGTTGCGCCTGGGGGGAGGCGAGGAAAACCCCGAAAGGCTGGCCGGGTTCCTGCAGCTGCTGCTTTTTCTCGCTGCGATCACGCTGGCCCCGGCGTTCGTTGTCCTGATGACCTCCTTTACCCGGATCGTGGTGGTGCTCTCCTTCGTCCGGAGCTCCCTGGCGACGCAGCAGATCCCGCCCAATCCTGTCATCACCGGTCTTGCTCTTTTCATGACCATCTTCATCATGTTTCCCACCTGGGGGTTGATCAACGAGCAGGCTATTCAGCCCTACCTTGAAGGGGAAATCAGTGAAGAAGAGGCCTGGGAGGAAGCGAAAGCGCCCCTTTCCGAGTTCATGCTCTACCAGACCCGGGAGAAAGATCTGGCCCTGTTCATCGATATCTCCGGCATGGAGATCCCGGAGGAAAGGGGCGACCTGCCCCTGCAGGTGCTGGTTCCCTCCTTTGTCATCAGCGAGTTGAAAACAGCGTTCCAGATGGGGTTCATCCTGTTCATCCCCTTCCTGATCATCGATATGGTGGTGGCGAGCACGCTCATGTCCATGGGGATGTTCATGCTCCCTCCGGTAATTATCTCTTTGCCCTTCAAAATATTGCTCTTTATTCTGGTGGATGGTTGGCATCTGGTGGTGAGGTCGCTGCTGGAGAGTTATCTGTAGGAGGTGGGAGGATGGCCCAGGGAATTCTGTTGGAGATGCTGAGCGAAGCGGTCAAGGTGATCCTGATCATGGTTGCGCCCATCCTGGGTTTCAGCCTGTTGATGGGGCTGACTGTAAGCATATTCCAGGCAACGACCCAGATCCAGGAGCAGACACTGGCGTTTGTGCCCAAGATTATCACAGTGCTGCTGGTGCTGATGCTGCTGGGAGGCTGGATCATCAATGTGGCGGTGCAATTCACCCTGAAACGGTGGAGCGAGGGGCTAACTCCCTTTTGATAGCCCCCGCCTGGCGCAGCAAGAAATATAGCGAGGAGACTGGTAGATCTTGAGCCTTGATTTTCTGGATCTGAATCAATGGCCGCTGTACCTGCTAGTATTTGCCCGGATGGCTGGAATAGTGTTTCTTTTCCCCTATTTCAACTGGCCGGGGATTCCGGCGGTGCTGCGGATCTGGATCGCGATGATCCTCTCCTGGTTGATCTACCTTTCGCTGCCCGGAGAGGCGCCCTTCAGCCCCGCCGGAGCCCCGGAGATGGTGCTGCTGTTGGCCAAGGAGGCCGCTGTCGGGCTGGCTCTCGGTTTTCTGATCGTGCTCTGTTTCTCGCTGTTCACCCAGGCCGGTCAGCTGATGGATCTGGGGGCAGGGCTGACTCTCTCCGCCATTTTCAACCCCCAGGCCGGTGGTCAGGTTACCCTGCTGGGCAGGTTCTACTACTTGCTGGTGCTAGTCTATTACCTGGCGATCAACGGGCACCATCTTTTTATCACCTCCATTGCCGAAAGCTACCGTCTGATTCCCCTAGATTCGGCCTTTCTGGCGCGGGAGCTGGCCGGGGGGATGGGGCAGATCTTTACCCGCATCTTTACCCTGGCTTTCCAGATCGCCGCCCCGGTGATCGTTGTTCTGCTGATCATGGATCTGGCCCTCGGTCTTATCGCCAAGACCGTGCCCCAGG
>DUUL01000027.1 GCA_012841575.1 Candidatus Moraniibacteriota bacterium
AGCCAGCTTGCCACATAGCAAGGCGACCTTGGTTAGAGCCCTCAGTTAAGTTAAAAGAAGAAAATAAACGATCAGTGAGTGGATTGGGGAAAATGAAAAACAAGACTATTCCGGTTAAGGTTAGCCCAACCAGAAGGAACTTTTTTTTAACTAATTGAATGGGATTATTAAAGAAAAGAAATGATCCTAGTCCGACTATTAAGGAAAGGTAAGCAGCACGAGAAAAGGTTAACAGAGAAGCTAATAAAATTATTCCAGTAAGAAAAAGGTATTTTTTTTGACTATTTTTAAGATAAAGAAAGAGTGGAAGTGGAAGGGTTAAATTAAGATACAGTGCAAAAAGGTGTGGATCAGGAAAGGAGCCAAAAGCTCTTAATAGAGTTATTCCGCCAATGTTAACTAGCCAGCTAGGAAAAGCTAAAACAGTTTCGGAAAAATTTTGACCTAAGAAAAAAGGCGCTAAATATTTACCAATTATATTAAGAGTGGGATCAAGTCCAATAATGAATTGTAAGAAAAAAAAGAACAAGCCGAAAAGCGCTGCCAGAAAAGCACTCCAGCTGAGAATTTTAAATAGCTTTTCTTGCCAAGCCTGGACTTGAGTAAGACTGAATGTCATTAAATAAATTGGCAAAAAAGACCAAAGAAACAAAATTTTACGACCAGCGCGAAATGGATCGGGTGCCCAAAGATAGGTTAATGAACTAAAAGTCAGAAAAAACAAAAGCAGCCAAAAACGAAGGCGACAATCAACAATGATTTTCTTTTCTTTTAACCCCCAAAGAAGATATAAGCCGAAAATCCCAATGATAGCTAACCTAGCAATAGGAAGATCAATGGTCGCTGATAAATTAAGCGCAAAATTAAAAGGCAAGAAAAGGAAAAAGATAAAAATAGAAAACACCCAATAGGGAGAAATTTGATTTTTTATTAAACGATGCATAAAGATAAGTGACTTTGACAATCTAATCAATAGATGGGATAGTGTAGAAGATAGTTTATTATGATACTTAATTTTTAAAATAAGACAAGCAAATTTATTTTAAAACAATGAATAATCAAAAGATTACTGAAATTATTTTAAAAGAAATTATTCAAGCAGCAGAGTCTGCTTTTGGAATTAAGTTAGAAGTTGACTTACCCTTAGAAACACCACCTAATCCTGAATGGGGGGATTTTGCGGTGCCAGTTTTTTTATTAGCAAAAGATTTAAAAGAAAGCCCAGTGGTGATTGCTCAAAAATTAGCAAAGACGATTAGAGCAAGTGACAATATTTCACTAGCAGAGGCTAATGGACCATATGTTAATTTAAGATTGACAGCTAATTTTTTCAAGGAAGCAGTTTCAGAAAAGAAGATAGTCTTAGAAGAAAATAAAAAAGAGAAGGTGATGGTTGAATATCTTTCCCCAAACACCAACAAACCTTTGCACTTAGGGCATATGCGTAATGGATTTTTGGGCTCATCTGTGTCAAATATTCTTGAGTGTGTAGGCAATAATGTGGTTAAGGCGATGCTAGTGAATGATCGAGGGATTCATATTTGCAAGAGCATGTTAGCATGGCAGAAATTTGGCAATGGTGAAACGCCAGAGAGTAGTGGTCTGAAGGGTGATCATTTAGTTGGAAAATACTATGTGCGTTTTGCGGAAGAAGTTAAGAGAAGTCCAGAATTAATGGATGAGGCCAAGGAAATGTTGCAAAAATGGGAAGTGGGCGATAAGGAAGTGATTGCTTTATGGAGGAAAATGAACGAATGGGTTTATGCAGGGTTCGAGGAAACTTTTCAGAAAGCTGGATTTGAATTTGATGTCAGAATTTATGAATCGCAGATTTATAAACAAGGGAAAGAAATTGTGGAAATGGGGCTTAAAAAAGGTGTTTTTAAAAAAGATGAAAAAGGAGCAATTATTTTCGAGTTGCCAGAAGCAGACTTTGGTTTAAATGAAGATGGTAGCACACGAAAGGTAACAGTTTTACGAGCAGATGGAACTAGTGTTTACATGACTCAGGATTTAGCCTTAGCGGTTGAAAAAGCTGAAAAATATAATCTAACTAAATCAGTTTATGTTATTGGAAATGAACAGGATGATTATTTAAGGCGACTTTTTGCTATTTTGAAGGCGTTGGGTTATCAGTGGGCAGATAAATGCTATCATCTTTCTTGTGCAATGGTAGAGCTGACAACCGGCAAAATGAAGTCGCGTGAAGGAACTGTGGTTGATGCGGACGACTTAATAAAAGAGGTAGAGGATTTAGCAAAAAGAGAGATTAAAAAGAGAATTGTTGGTAAAAGGTTAACCGAACAAGAAATTAATAATCGTGCAACTAAAATTGGGCTAGCGGCAATTAAATTTTTCTTAATCAAGGCCAGTCCAAAGCAAAGAATAATTTTTGATCCTCAAGAGTCAATTTCCTTTGACGGAGTAACTGGTCCTTATTGTCAGTATGTTTATGCACGGGCCAATTCAACACTTAAAAAAGCGAATGATTTAATGATTAATAAAAATCAGGTTGATTTTTCTTTGTTGGGAGAGAGGATGGAGGAGCGTGTTTTGGCACAAAAGTTATTATTATTTGAAGAAAGCTTGCATGAAGCAGCACAAGAATATAATCCCTCAATTGTTGCTAATGCGGTTTATGATTTGGCTCGAACATTTAATCAGTGGTACAATAGTTGTCGAATTGCAGATAAAGAGAATGCTGAACTGTCAAATGCACGTTTAGCTTTAGTGAAGACTACAATGGGTAAAATTAAAATGGGACTAGGATTATTGGGAATTGAGGCATTAGAGGAAATGTAGCGGAATCGAAATAAGAAGGACATAGCTTGAAAAGACTTGCTTTGTTGGTCTAAAGAGCTATCTTATGGGCTAATTCTAGTAAATACTGACTGATTTTCCCATGGTGTTTCTGAAAAAAATATTTTTGGGATTGATAATAGGCAGTTTTTTGATTTCTAGTGTTAGACCAGCTCTTGCCATTATGATGCAAAATTGTGCAGTGAGGATAAAACAAAACCTTAAGGTTTGAGTTTCTAGTGCGCAAGCAAAGATCTTGATCTTCGAAATACATCCAAAATTTTTCATCAAACCCACCTAATTTTTCAAACAAACCTTTTCTAATTAATAAGGCAGTGCCAGCTACCCAGTCTACCTCTATTGGCTCTTTTTTGTTCCAGGATTTATTAAAGGTGTTGCGGAAAAGAATATTTAGCAAGGAGGTTTTTTTGCCAGAAGTCCAAGGTTGGGGGCGATTACGTTTAGCTTCAATAATTTTAGGACCGACAATTCCTAAATAGGGCATGACCGAGGACTCCTTTAGCATTTTCCACAAACTATTGTCAGTTAGCTCTGTGTCAGGGTTGAGAAAAAAGAGAAAGTTGCCCTTAGCTTTCCTTGCGCCTAAATTACAAGCGGCACCAAAGCCTTCATTTCTTTTGTTGTCAATCATTGTCACAACAAAAGATAACTTTGGCGAAAGCTGTATGTCTGCTTTATCGTTATTGACAATAATTACTTCAAAGTTGTTTTTTGAAGGAAGCAAAAATTTTTCTAAACTTTCTAGGCAATTGTTTAGCTCGTTTTGACTTTGATAGTTTACGATTATAATTGACAGCATTTTTTTTAATTTATTTTTTGATTATAGCACAAGCTTTTTCACTAAACTATCTTTACAAAACACTAATTTTAGTTTAAGCTTAAAGCACAATAGCAAAAGTTTTGATGGAGCCCATTTGGGGGATCACTCCGGAGCTACAGAAAGAAATCTTGATCAATCAAGAAAGTAGAATCTGTCGGGTAAGCCCGTAAGCGCTGTTTAAGTGAGCTTAGTAATTCTTATAGCCCATTTTCTTTTACTGCTATTTGCTTATTACTAACTAATTAAGGTGGCACCGCGGTTTGATATCGTCCTTAAGCAAGTTTTGCTTGGGGATTTTTTGTTTTTTTACCACAAAACTACAATGGTTTACAAAAATAAGGAAGGAGATACTGTTAAAGACAAGTTATTACAAAAATAAGAAAGAGAGTTGATTTTAAGCAATTTGGTGGTTGAAAAATTAATTAATTTTTATATTTTTTGCAATAATTTATAATTTTTAGATTATGAAAAAAGTTGATTCAAGAAAAAAATACTCCGAGATGGAAAAAGAGCAGCTAGCTTTTTGGGAAGAAAATAGAACTTTTGAAAAATCAGTGGAGAAGCGGAGTATTAATCAGCGATATGTTTTTTATGACGGACCACCGTTTATCACCGGAGTGCCACATCATGGAACTCTACTTTCTTCAATTATAAAAGATGTTGTGCCACGCTATTGGACGATGAAGGGAAAGAGGGTGGAGCGAGTATGGGGTTGGGATTGTCATGGATTACCAGCGGAGAATCTAGTGGAGAAAAAATTAGGAATTAAAGACAAAAGAGAGGTTGAAAAAGTGGGTCTAGAAAAATATATCGAAACTTGTCATACGGAAATGGTACAGGGGGGAAATCTTTGGGAAGAAACAATTGAGCGGATTGGACGTTGGGTAAATTTCAAGGGCGCTTACAAAACAATGTCTCCAGAGTTTATGGAAAGTGTTTGGTGGGCTTTTAAAGAGTTGTACAATAAAGGGAAAATTTATGAAGGAGAAAAGGTTTTAATGTATTGCACGCGTTGCGCAACACCAATTTCCAAGGCAGAAGTAGCAATGGATAACAGCTATCAAAAGGTGACTGATCCCAGTGTGTACGTGAAATTTAAAATGGAAGGAGAAAAAAATACTTATTTTTTAGCTTGGACAACCACGCCCTGGACATTGTCGGCAAATGTAGCATTGGCGGTTAATCCAGAAATTGATTATGTAAGAATAGGCTTTAATGAAGAAATATATCTATCTGGAGAGTGGTCGTTAATTGATGGAAAAGAGACTAAGTCTAAATATGAACAGGGAGTTTATATCTTGGCTAAGGATGTATTTTGGGAGAATATGACAGGTGCAGGTAAACTAACAGAGATAAGACAAGTGGTTAATGGTGATGACAAAGAAAAAAATGATGATCTTATGGGGAATATTTCATTTAATGATTTTGCAAAAAAATATAATATTGATGTAGTAAAGGGCAAGGATCTGGTCGGCTTAAAGTATCAACCACTATTTGAAAATCAAGGCGAAAAGGCACATAAAATTGTAGCAGCGAATTATGTAACAACAGAAGATGGAACGGGGATTGTGCATATCGCACCGGCTTATGGAGAAGAAGATTATACTTTAGCTCAAAAAGAGAGCTTACCAGTGGTGCATACGGTGGATGATAATGGATTGTATAAAACTGGTTTGTGGCAAGGGAAAAGTGTTTGGGAGGTAAATAAGGATATTGCGAAAAAACTTTTGACAGAAGGAAAAGTTTTTAAAATTGACTATATCCAACATGATTATCCGCACTGCCATCGTTGCAATACGAAATTGATGTATCGAGCACATCCAAGTTGGTTTATGGACATTGCTGGACAAAAAAGTGAGATGCTGGAAAAAAATGAGATCAATTGGTTTCCTTCATATATTAAAGAGGGGCGTTGGGAAAACACGATTAAGACTGCGCCCGATTGGAATTTGTCACGAGATCGATTTTGGGCGACAGCAATACCAGTGTGGAAGTGCCAGAGCAAAAAATGCAAGCATATCAAAGTAGTGGGGGGTTATGATGAACTAGAAGAGTTGTCAGGTCAAAGATTGGAGGACTATCACCGACCTTATGTAGATAAGGTAACTTTTTCTTGTCAGAAGTGCGGGGGGAAAATGCGAAGAATTGAAAAAGTGCTAGATTGTTGGTTTGAGTCCGGATCAATGCCTTTTGCTCAGTTTCATTATCCCTTTGAAAATAAAGAAAAGTTCGAGCAGAATTTTCCAGGAGACTTTATCTCTGAATATGTTGGACAGGTGCGCGCTTGGTTTTACTATGTGCACGCAGTTAGTATTGGACTGTTTGGCAAGGAAGCTTTTAAGAATGTAATTGTAACAGGAACAATTGCAGGTAATGATGGAAAGAAAATGAGTAAATCTTTAGGGAATTATACAGATCCTAAAGAGTTAATGGATAAATATAGTGCGGACGCCCTTCGTTTTTTATTAATTAGCTCTCCGCTTTTAAATGGTGAGGATTTTTCTTTAATTGACAAGGACGTGGCGGATACCCAGCGGAAACTGAGCACTCTTTGGCAAAGCTACAGTTTTTTTGTAATGTATGCCACAGTGGACGATTGGAAGTCAGAAAGTAGTGATGCAGTTGCTAATAAAATAGCAGAAAATAAAGAAAATATTCTAGATCGATGGATTATTTCACAATTAAATGAGACAGTCTTGCATGTTGATAGGTCAATGCAAGACTATGATTTACCGACTGCCACAAAGCCAATTTTAGAATTTATTGACGACCTTTCTAATTGGTATATTCGGCGAAGTCGGCGACGTTTTTGGAAGAGCGAAGATGATGGTGATAAAAATGCTGCCTACGAGACACTTTACTATGTCTTAGTTAACTTTGCCAAAATTATTGCACCAATTACTCCCTTTATTGCCGAGGAAATTTATAAAAACTTAACAGAAGAAGAATCAGTTCATTTAGTAGATTTTCCTGAGGCCGATAAGAGTTTAATTGACTTGGATTTAAGTAAGAAAATGAAAACAGTACGCAAGGCGATTGAGTTAGGTCTATCTTTGCGAGCACAAAACTCACTCAAGGTGCGACAACCATTAAGTTTGTTGCAAGTTACGGGTGATAAAATTGAGGATGAATTATTAGAGTTGGTGAAAGAAGAAGTAAATGTGAAAAAGGTTGATTTAGTTAATAAAATAAAGAACGGGCTGGAGGAAAAAGAAGATGAGGGAATTAAGGTAGGCTTAGATATAGAAATTACTCAAGAATTAAAATTGGAGGGTCAAATGAGGGAGCTTATTCGTCAAATTCAGCAAGCTCGCAAAGAAGCGGGACTAGAAATTGATGATCGAATTAAACTTTCAATTTTGGGAGCAGATGAGATTGTTAAAAAATTTGTTGATGAAATTAAAAGAGAGGTTTTAGCAGTTGAGTTAAACACAACTAAGTCTCAATCCGAGGAGGTTTTTGGAAAGGAAGTCAAAATTGAAGATGAAATGATTAAACTTGAAATTAGTAAGAAAGAATAAAACATGAGAAAAATTTATGTACTAGGACCAGCTTTTAGCTACTCTTATAACTTAGCTGTTAAAAAATATGCTAATTGGGAAATTATTTGTTGCGAAAGTATTACGGAGGCCATCAAACAGGCGATGCAGGGTGGCTCAACAAGAGCTTTAGTACCAGTAGAGAACATGCTGGGAGGGTCAGTGCGAGAGACTCTTTTCAGTTTACAAAAGAAGAATGCGCAAATTGTGCAAGCAATCGATTATGAAATTAACAATGTGATTGCAGCTCAAAAATCTTCTTTTAAAAAAGTAGCCTCACATAGTCAGGCGTTGGATCAATGTAATAATTTTATTCAAAAGCGAAAGTTGGAAAAAATTGAGATAACAGCCACCTCCAAAGCAATGGAATTAGCAGCGGAAGATGAGGAAGTGGCAGCGATTGGCTCTCCAGAAGCGGCACAACACTACGGACTAAAAGTAATTTCTCAGAAGATAAGCAATCAAGCCAACAACACTACTCGTTTTTTGGAAATAAAGCGGGCAGATCAAGGAAAAGAAAGGGCAGCTGGAGAAAAAACTTCTTTAATTATCACACCTAAGGAGGACCGAGCGGGCTTGCTCTTTGAAATTCTTTCTGTTTTTCAAGTTAAAAAAATTAATTTAACTAAAATTGAATCAATGCCGACTGGCAGGAAAATGAATGACTATCTTTTTTATCTGGAAATTGAAGGAGCGCTAAAAGATAAGGAAGTAAAAGAAGCGATCAACTTTTTGCGAACTTGGATGAAAGTTGATGTTTTTGGTAGCTATAATACTATTTCTTGTTAAAGTTATGATTTCAAAAAGAGCGCAACAAATAACCGCTAGCAGTATTAGAAAAGCTTTTGTATTAGCGCAAAGCTTGGACAACCCAATTAATATGAGTATTGGGCAACCTGATTTTCCAGTTCCAAACGAAATTAAAGAAGCAGCACAAGAGGCTATAAAGTTAGATTATAATTCTTATACTTTGACTCAGGGGATTGAGCCTTTGCGTAAGGCAGTGGCAAAAAAACTGAGAGATAAAAATCAAATCACTCAAGCTAATGAAAATTCAGTTTTAATTACTAGTGCGGTTTCGGGGGCTTTGACTTTAGCCTTGCCAGCTTGTATTGATCCTGGAGATGAGGTGATTATATTTGATCCTTGTTTTGCAGGCTATAGACAACTGATTTTATTAAACAGTGGTGTGCCAGTTACTGTCGCTCTGAGTGAAGATTTTTCTCTAAATGAAGAGGCCTTAGAGAAAGCAATTAATGCAAAGACAAAGGCTGTGATTTTTAATACCCCTGGTAATCCAACTGGACATGTAGTATCGAAAGAGGAGATTGAAACATTAGCCAAGGTAGCTCGCAAACATGATTTAATTGTTTTGTCGGATGAGATTTATGAAGATTTTATTTATAATAGTGAAAAGCCACATATTTCTATCGGATCAATTTATGAAAAAACAGTCACGATGAGTGGATTTTCTAAATCTCATGGAATGACAGGGTGGCGAATTGGCTATGCGCAAGGTCCAGCCGAGATTGTGGAGAAGATGATGGAAATTCAGCAATATACTTTTGTTTGCGCACCTGCACCTTTGCAACATGCAGCACTGGTTGCTTTGAAAACAGATATTAAATCACACATAAATCGTTATCAAAAAAATAGAGATTATTTAATAGATAGCTTAGGGAATACATACGAATTCAATCCACCGGAAGGAGCATTTTATTTTTTTGTCAAATATCCTTATGAAGGAGAAAAGTTTCTAAATAACTGTATCAAAAACAATCTATTAGTAGTCCCTGGAGATGCTTTTAGTTTAAAAAACACTCATTTTAGACTATCTTTCGCTACAAATAGGGAAACAATTGAAAGGGGAGTAGTGGCTTTACACAAAATCAACCCCCAAAAATCACCCTAACCCCTCCCCCCTCTTGTCCCTCCTCCAACAATCTGCTACAATCCTAACAGTTTCAAGAACCTAAAACACTAAACCAAAATCATGCAATCCCCGTTTCTAG
>DUUL01000080.1 GCA_012841575.1 Candidatus Moraniibacteriota bacterium
CGGCTCAGGGTCAAGGATTCACCGGCACAGTGGGAGAGAACTACTCGATCCCCTGAACGGACCACCTTGACCGCATCTTCTACGGAGATAAGCTTCTTCTTGTAAAGATCATGCCATTTCATCATTCGCTGCTCCTTAAGATATTTGTTGCTCTTTCCCCGGACCCCGGGACATACTTTTATTTCGACAGAATGTTTTAAAGATCCTTTATTTTAAAACCCGCCCGGCCTGCCGCCGTCAAAACCAGGGCAGACAATTATATGCCGTCAGGTGAAATTTTTATGGTAAGATAGGAAAAATAGCTTTAGATCGCTCTGTAAAGGGAGGAACAAAAAAGATGTACTGGAAAGAGAGAGGTCCCGTCAATACCGACGCAACCATCGAGGCGGCCTTGAAAAGAGCCGGCGAGCTGAAGATCGATCAACTGGTGATCGCCTCCAACAGCGGGGAGACCGCCAGGAAGCTCGGCGATAAGGGAAAGGGTTTCCAGATCACCTGTGTAACCCACCATATCGGTTTTGCCGGCCCGGGTGAAGATGAGATGGCTGCAGAGATGAGGGCCGCTCTGGGCGAGAAGGGACTCAAGCTGCTCACCACAACCCATCTTCTGGCCGGCATCGACCGCGGCCTGCGAAATAAATTTCAAGGGGTCTATCCGGCAGAGATTGTTGCCTCGACCCTGCGAATGTTTGGCCAGGGGATCAAGGTCTGCGTTGAGATCAGTGTGATGGCCCTTGATGCCGGGCTGATCCCTAACGGCGAGGAGATCATCGCCATCGCCGGCAGCGGCCGGGGGGCCGACAGCTCCTGCGTGATCGTTCCGGCGCATTCAAACAACTTTTTCGATAGCATCGTCAAGGAGATCATCTGCATGCCCCGGGAAAAATAAAACTCCCATGGCAACCCGATCCGGATCCACCGCCCGCCCGTTGAAAATCTAATCTATGGCCAAGGGGGTCACAGAATGAACAAAATTGCACTGGTTACAGATTCCACCGCCTACCTTACGCCGGAGGAGATAGCCCGGTACGGAATTACGGTAATCCCGCTGACGGTAAACTTTGAGGACGGGTCCATCGATGATGAGCTGGTCGACGCCGCCGAATTTTTTGACCGCGTGAACCGATCGGGGAAAATGCCCTTCACCTCTCAACCGGCTGTGGGTGCTTTCGTCGAAGCGTATACCGCCCTGCTTGCCAAAGGCAAGGAGATCATCTCGATCCACGTTTCTGCCCGGCTGAGCGGCACTTACAACAGTGCCGCCGGCGCCGCGGCCATGGTCGATGCCGATAAAATTACCCTGATCGACTCCGCCACCACCGCAGCACCGCTGGCCCTTCTGGTTCTGGCGGCGGCCCGGTGGGCCGAGGAGGGACTTGACCGGACCACCATCGCCGCCGCCCTGGAGCAGGGGGTGAAGGAACTTCGCTCCTTCTTTATTCCCGACACCCTCGAATATCTGAAAAGGGGGGGCCGGATCGGCGGAGCGCAGGCCCTGCTCGGATCGCTGCTGCAGATCAAACCGATTCTTTGGTTTTCCGAGGGCGTGGTCGAGGTTTTTGAGAAGGTCAGAACCAGA
>DUUL01000108.1 GCA_012841575.1 Candidatus Moraniibacteriota bacterium
CGTTTTTAGAGGTAAAATTTGTTCTCCGCCAAGATCAAAGGCATCAAAAGCCTTGGCAAGATCAGGAGGCAGATTATCAATGGGAATATCAGCCTTTGACAGGCCTAAATGGGCCACGGCCACAGCATTGCGCTCCCGTATCCCGAAAGCTTCAGCCAGCCCGAGACCGGGCAGGTCCCGGCTGTGACGACCGGTGCTGAGATTATAACCTCCGGTATGCGCTTCGCATATCAGCGTGCCGCCATTCAATACCCATTCTGATAACGCTTCAGCAACAGGCTGTTGCATGGCATAGCAGTTCGGCATGATCAGCAGTTTTATACTTGCCGGCAACCCGTCGATCAGCATACGATCATTGACATAGGCTAATCGCAGGTTCTTGCGATAAAGCAGTTGAGTATAACCGGTTATTCCTTTATGTAAATCGTCGAAATTACCGTTCATGCACCATTGAAATATCTCATTACTGCATGATTTAAATACGGCTACTGCTGGTGGTTCAAGCGGTGCTTCCATGATCCGCTTCGCCACAGGCCGCAGCTTTTTCCAAAAATCCACCGCACCGGCATGGCTTGCACCTTCGCGTCCGTTGACATCAAGCAAACCCCATGCGGGCGCCTCTGCCCCCAGCGACTCGCCACGATATTGCCAGTGCAGGAAGCCTCGTATTCCCAGGCCTATCTGCGGCAGAAAATTATCGGCAAAATCCTGTACAGTCAACAACCGCGAATACATGGATGCGGCGCCGGCGCATAGATGGCTCTCAACGTTGTAACTCACGCGTCCCTGAGCCGCTGCAACTGTTTGCAAAGTCTCTGCGGGTACACCGTTGGCGGTTCCGCCAAAGCAATCGCAGCCGTCGGCGATCTGAAAGTCGTCGACCCCTGTTACCGGATTGAATGGATATAAAACATTCGGTACGGGGTGCAGGTAAACCGGATGCCGATTATCAATAGATTTCACTGTCGATATACGTCGGCGTGCCTCTGCGCCAAGGGTATCCAGATGAAACAGGCGCCAATCGATCATATCGGTAAATGTATTTCTAACCCGCGGTAACTCCAACTCATCCCAATTGTTATAACAACGTCCCCAGACTTCGTTCAACCCTTCCAAGCTGCCATAGCGCATCCGTAGCCATTCCTTAAAACGGCTGCGGCAATTATCACAATAACATAACAACGTACTCTCATGCGGTTGACGAAAGAGAAAACATGATTCGGGCTCATTCCAGACATCCCACATACTCATTGCCCGACACCCGGCATAACGGGCTACAACCTGTTTAAGAAACTCCTCACGTGCCGAGCGGGCATAGGAATGATTATAGCATGGTCCGGGATAACCGCCGATTTGGCGGCAAATAGCAGCGCAAGGCTCCACTGCTCTACCTGATGCTTCAACCATTCGGCAATCAGGATACGCATTAAAAATCCAGGCCGGCGCTACATCGAAGATTAGATTGATCGTGACTTTAAGCTTGTATTCATCTGCAAGAGCCATCAATTCATCCAGGTCATCGAAGAAAAATGTTTCCGGTTTACGATGAACCCAGCGCCATTGAGCCCAAAATTTCACCATATTAAAACCGCACTCGGATATTCTCTGCAGATCCTTTCTCCAAAACTGCTCTTCCGGCGTCGGGGCCCGATAGTATTGCACTCCATAGATAAAGGGGTATTTTGAAGCGTTCGTTAAACCTATGCTCTGCATTTCAATGTTGCCTTTTCGCATAATCATAATTTACCGGCGAAGTAACCAGATGCTTGCCTTTCGCCTCGACATGAACGACATAATGATTTCTTCCCGGAAGAGGGACTTCATCTCTCCAATTCA
>DUUL01000028.1 GCA_012841575.1 Candidatus Moraniibacteriota bacterium
CTATTATAAGGATCAGTACCAATTGCCAACTCTTCAGCAGTAGTAAGTCCATCTTGGTCTGGATCTTGCAGATAATCAAGCCTTTCTTCATTTGCTGTTCCAAGTTGAACCCAAGCAAAAACAGACACTATCAAGAGCATCTTCCATTCCTTCTTGAAAAAAAGTTTAGTTTTCATTTGTTTAAATAAAACATTTTGTGTTGGTTTTTCTTTTGTCTAACTCACTTTTTCCAATCACAAAAAGTTCCTTTCACCAACCTCACCCCTAAGATTTTCCAACTGAGAAAATTATACCACAAACTGAAAATCTCGCCAAGAGCACTTTACTTCATTAGTTAGTTATATCTTTAAAGCTTGAAATAATTAGCAAAACAAAGTAATTTATTAGCTCTCTACTCTTAAAAAACTGAAAAATCAAATGTCGGTTTACTTACACCCTCCAAAAAATTTACCTTCGGAATCACTTTTGGATTTACTTTAAGGTTTACCTTGAGGCTTACCTTATTTATTTAATTTTTTATCACTCTTTGTTGCTTAACTACTCTGATTATGCTTAGCTTAATAATATGTCAAACATTAAAGCAAAACTTAAATCTCTCCCTAGCTCTCCCGGTGTTTATCAATTTTTTGACCAAAATCAAAAACTGCTTTATATCGGCAAAGCAGCTAATTTGAAAAGTCGAGTTGGCTCTTACTTTGCTTTGAATAAAAATGAGTGGTCGCGACCGATTGAACAACTAATTAGTAAAGTTGTTGATTTCAAGGTTAAAAAAACTGAAACTGTTCTAGAGGCTTATTTTTTGGAACAAAAATTAATCAAGAAACATCAGCCTAAATATAATATTTTGGGCAAAGATGATAAGTCAGCCAGTTTTTTAGTAATTACCAAAGAGGAATTTCCGCGCCTATTAATCAAACGACAAACTGATCTATATACAATCAATCCAACTAAAGAATTAGTCCTTAAGTCTTCAGTAAAAAAAGCCTACCGTAAAATATATGGTCCTTATGCCTCTAAACACTCTCTTCTGACTGCTCTTAAAATTCTTCGCAAAATCTTCCCCTACCACAACCGACCTCAAAAAAGTGAAGAGGGTTGCTTGAGTTTCCAAATTGGACTTTGTCCTGGACCTTATGCTGGAAAAATCTCAACCGAAGACTATCAAAAAAATATCCGCTCCATCGAAACTGTTATTAAGGGCGGTAAAAAAAAGCTTTTGAGAGAGCTTGAAAAAGAAATGACTCAATTGTCAAAAAATCAACTCTTTGAAAAAGCAGCCATTAAACGCAATCAACTCTTTGCTCTTCAACACATTCAAGATGTCGCACTTATTAAGGATAATCCACTAATAAAAACCTCTAACGGCAAAATTCTTCGCGTGGAAGCTTATGATATTTCTCATCTTTCCGGTGAAAACACTGTTGGCTCAATGATTGTTTTTTCTGGAACAATCGAGAATCTACAACCAGATAAATCTCAATATCGTAAATTTAAAATCAAAAAAAATGCTAACTCTAATGACATTTTAGCTATGCAAGAAGTTTTGGCTAGACGCTTTAAAAATAATTGGGCTAAACCTGACTTAATTTTACTTGATGGTGGTCTGGCTCAATTGAATATGGCAAAAAAATTGCTCGCTGAATTGACAATTAAAATCCCGATTTTAGCTGTTGCCAAGGGTCCAAAAAGAAAAAACTTAGACTTATACTCCTTTGGTATTGTTCCTAAAATTAAAAACCAAGTTATCGCTCAAATGCGTGATGAGGCTCACCGCTTTGCCGCCAGTTATCATCGCCACTTAAGACAAAACTCCTTTTCAAAGAAGGTTAAAAAATTGAAAAATTAAAAGCGCTTGCAAGGTACAAACCCTGAAGCGCTTTTAATTAGATTTTTATTCTTCGATGAAGAACTAGAGCAGAGATTTCTGCTCTAAACTTGATGCAAGACGCTAAAGCGCCTTGTTGTGAACAGTTATTTAGTTTTAAAAGGAACTTTCGTTTTTATTTTAAATCTCTTTGATTTTGAATTTTCAAAATTTCAGAGAACGATTATCTTTGTTATTTACCTCATTTATATCTTATCAAGCTCATTTAATTATTCTAAACCTGTAGTTAGGTTTTTTGCATTGCTGTTGCCATTTTTTTCAAAAACTCTTCTTCTTCTTTTTCTAAAATCCTAACATCAATAACCAACACCAAGAAGACTAGTAATGCTCCAGCCAACAGTATGTTACGCATTGCTAAGCCACGCTCCTGCTCTCCAGTATTTTTCATTCCTTGCACAGAAGTCGCCGTTAGCATAGTCAGTTCTTTTTTATTTTCTTCTAATTTTTCCGCTAACTTTTTTTGCTCTTCTCCACTAAATTCAGCAACTTTTTCAACTTCTCCTTTTTTTGCAATAACCCTAATTGGTTGATTTTTAAAATCTACCTTCCCATCACTTAATAAGCTTAAAAACTTTTCTTGTTGCAATTGTTGTAAAAAAATTTCCTCACCTCCAATTTCCGCTTTCACAAAATCTGGCTCGCCTGTAACCTGTGCGTATAGCAAGATTTCATTCTCTTTTTTGCCTGGCCAAATGTGAGTGGTTATTTCCTTAATCTCAATTCGATAGTCTTCTTTTGATTTAATTTCTAGAAACTTGCCCCCTGTTGTATCCTCTGAATTAATTGACTGATTAATTGGTTGTCCAAAAAATTGCACTGCTACTTTACGCGACTGGCTTTCAATAATTCCTTCTGCTACTGCCACTCCAATTTGAGTATAATCTTCTAATAAAATATTTTCTCGATGAGTTTTGCTTTTCATCCAAGCTCCATGCACACCAGCCGCAGAAGAAAAATCCATTGCCAGATTTTCTCCTGCAAAACGATATTCATAACCAACTTTATTCAACCAAGTCCATGGATCTTTACCTGTTGGAGAAACGTGTGCAAAATAATTTTCACCAATCATGTCTCGGGCTTTTAGGCGCGCTGCTTCTTTCAGCTTTTCATTTTGCTCCAACTGATTCAAGCCATTTTTTTCACGCTCCTGGTTAACCTGATTGATAATTCCTTGCTCTAAAGATTCAAAATTGCTTGCCGCTCGAGCGACTCCGCTAAACGCAAAAACAAAAACCAACGTTAATAAAATCGTTGCTTCTAGTTTAATTAAATTGTAATTTAATTTGCGTTTCATTTTTAATTTCTATATTGAAGGCTCGACCAAAAATAAAAGTGATTCTTCTTGAATCACCCCTTGTTTGCTCTGCAAAAAGTCGCAACCAGAAATTTCCTCATTTCTACTTGTTGCAACCTTTCCCAACCTTTATGCTTCTATTATACACTTTTTTTCCACTTCCGTCAAATACTTCTCTGCTTTACTTAAAATAATTCCTCTTTGCGGCACTGGTAAAAAAATTAAAGCTTGGTCACTAAACCGCACATCCGCTTTTTCCCAATAGGTCTTTGGGTTGTTTTTAATTTTCTTTATCATCAACTTTTTTGCTAACCAATTTAATCCAAAAGCAATACCTGAGATTTCTAAAATTGTTTCTATTGTTCTTTGTAAGTAAACTTTCTCTTCTTTCTTTTTTAGACCACCTGATTTAATAGAAAAATTTGGCTTAATTTTTTTTAACCAATCAACATTTTCTAATAGCATTTTTTCATGAAATTCCGCACCTAGCAAGGGAAAAGAAAAAACTAACTCATTGGCAGTAAACTCATTTTGTTCGACTAATCGCAAACCATCTTCAGCAAAAAAATGGTTGAGACAAAAGAGATTTTTAACTTTTCTTCCATGTCGCTTTTTACCTAAAAAATAGAGCCCTCCGACTAAAAATAGCCTTCCCAACCAAATTCTCTTTTTTGCTAAAATAACCCAAACATCCCAGTCACTTTCAGCTGTTGAGTTTTTCATTGCCAAGGTTCCCGTGACAAAAACTCCTCGCACGAATGGCAGTTGTTTTAGAATTTTTGTCCATCGCTTTGCTTTTTTAACTTTAGCTGCTGAAATTTTCTCAGCTTTAATTCTTCTTGTTGCTAAAATCTCTCTACTCTCAAAAAACCAAAATCCGTTTTTTTGAAAAATCACCTTTTTGGCCTCAAGATCCTCTATTAAATCTAAAACTTTGTTATAATCTAATTTAGAACCTATCTTTCTTGAATCAAAATAAAGCTTCCATAACTCAAAAGTCGTCGGTGCATATTCCAAACTGTTGTAGTAAGCTAAAGTAAAAATAATGTTTTTTTCTTGTTGAGTCATATTGCTTAATTTCACTTTGCTCTCAACATTTTTCCTGTCCAGGTTGATGCTTTTCTCAATTCTGTGGGAGTGCCTTGAAAAACAACTTTTCCACCCTTTCTGCCACCTTCTGGACCCAATTCAATCACATAATCGCTAGCGCAGATCACTCCCTCATTGTGCTCAATTACTACCACAGAATTTCCTGCACTCACTAATTGATGTAAAACCTTCATCAACTTTTCAATGTCGGAAAAATGCAGTCCGATAGTCGGTTCGTCTAAAATATAAATTGTCTTACCATTCGTCTTTCTTCCTAATTCCTTGGCTAATTTAATTCTTTGTGCTTCTCCACCAGAAAGCTCTGTAGCACTTTGCCCTAAACGTAAATAACCCAAGCCTACTTTTTTTAACATTTCTAAACGTCGTGAAATTACTTGATGCGAGCTAAAAAAATGACTAGCGTATTCAACGCTCATATTTAAAACCTCCACAATATTTGCGCCGTGATACTCTATTGGCAAAATCTTTTTATTATATCTAGACCCTCCACAATAAGAGCAAGGAATAAAAACGTCCTTGAGTAAATACATCTCAATCATTTGCATGCCCTCTCCGTGACAATATTCACAACGACCGCCTTTAATGTTGAAAGAAAAATGTCCCGCAGTTAATCGATTTTTTTGCGCTAACTCAGTCTTACTAAACAGCTCTCTGATATGAGAAAAAACTCCTGTATAAGTTGCTGTATTAGAGCGAGAATTTCTTCCAATCGGTGACTGATCAACCACCACTACTTTAGCTAATTTTTCACTTCCAATAATTTTATCATGCTTACCAACTTCATCTTGCGCTCGATGAATTTTTTTTCTCAATCCTTGCGCTAAAACATCATTGATTAAAGATGATTTTCCTCCGCCTGAAACACCGGTTACGCTTACCAACTGGTACAACGGAATTTTAACATCAATATTTTTCAAATTGTTTTCTCGAGCATTTTTAATTTCCAAAAAATCCCGCTTTCCTTTCTTCAACTTCTCTTTTTTAATACCTCTGCGCTCAAAAAGATATTGACTAGTTTCTGTTTTTACTTCCTTAAGTTTTGAGATTGGACCAGAAAAAACTACTTTTCCTCCATCTTTTCCTGCCTTAGGACCAATATCTATCAGCCAATCAGCTTTTTTAATAATATCAGGATCGTGCTCTACAACTACTACAGTATTCCCCTTCTCTTGCAACTGACGTAAAATTTTAATCAACTTGTTGGTGTCACGAGGATGCAAGCCAATTGAAGGTTCATCTAAAACATAAATCACTCCCGCTAATCCAGACAAAAGCTGTCCACCCAAACGCAACCTTTGAAACTCCCCTCCACTCAAAGTTTGAACACTTCGATCTAGGTTTAAATAATCAAGTCCTATTTCTGCCAAAGGCTGCAGTTTTTCCAAAAACTCTTGAAGTAGTAAATGAACAGTCTTTTTGTCCTTTTTATTAACCTTATCCCCTAGCTCAAGACTATTTTCAACAAAATGCACTAACTCTCCAATCTCTAAAGAAACAATCTTATCAATTGTTTTTCCTAAAAACTGAACGTGCAAAAAATCTCTTTTTAACCGCTTTCCCTGACAAACAGAGCAAGTTTGTTTGGTTAAATATTTTTCAATTTCTGTTTTGACAAAACTTGGCTGATTGGATTCATACTTCTCACTCAACTCACTAGCAACTCCCTTGAAAATAATTTTCTTTTTATTCTTATTCCGATCAAAAATCTCTAACTCAATTCCATTTTTCTCGCCAAAAATAATTTTTTCTAAAATCTTTTTAGGCAATTCTCTTACTGGCTTGTTTAAGCTAATTTTGTAATATCTTGCTAAGGCCTCCAGGATTTGAATTTGTCGAGAAAAAATATTACCGCTTCCCTTGCCTTGACTCCATGGCATAATCGCTCCTTCATTCAATGATATTTTTTTGCTAGGAATTATTTTATTAAAGTCTCCTTGGAAAACCAATCCGATTCCACCGCAAGTCTCACAAGCTCCCTCTGGTGAGTTAAAAGAAAAATTCTTAGTGGTAATCTTTTTAAAGGAATGTCCGCATTGCTTGCAAATTAACTTTTTGGCAAAACGACTTTTCATCTCACCATCTAGCATAATATCTGCCACTCCGCCCGCCAATTGCGCTGCCACCTGCAAAGAATCGATAACTCGCTCTTCATCAAACTCACTTGCCAAAAAAGTAAATCGATCTACCACTACCCAAACTTCATTTTCAAGGCCACGAAGTTTTTCATCTATCTCTCCAATTACATACATTTTTTTCTCAATAACAACCTTGCCGTAACCTTGATTGGCAATTGCTGTTAATTTTTCTGCGTTTTTTTTCTGCTTGCCTTTCCATTTAGCTAAAATCAAAACTTGCGTTCCTTTTTGTAGTCTTTTTAGCAGATTAATCGTCTCCTTTTCGTCTTGACAATGCATTGGAATCCCACATTTCGGACAGTGTGGCACTCCAAACTGCGCAAATAACACTCTTAAAATCCCATAACTGCCACTCAAAGTACCAACTGTACTCCGCGGATTAGAGGCGTCTACTATTTGATCAACTGCAATTGCTGGTGTCAAGTTATCAATTCGATCAACTAAGGGCTTTTTTGCTGATTGAAAAAAACCTTGAATTGTCGAAGAAAGATTTTCCACATAACGTCGATAACCCTCGGCATATAACGTATCGAAAGCTAAGCTGGACTTACCGCTCCCAGAAACTCCAGTGATAACCACTAGTTTATTTTTGGGAATTTGAACATTGATGTTTTTCAAATTGTTCTGACGTGCTCCATAAATTTCAATTTGTTCGTCCTGCTTTTTCATTTGACTTGCTTAAAAATATAAGACATTTCTAAGCGAAAATTTTAACATGAAATCAGGTGGTTGTAAATAACACTATTTCAAAATATTGTTTTATAAAAAAAGGAGTAGAGCTTACCTGTCAATTTTTAATTAACGATAAGCGCTACCCCGATTCACCTCCTCTGTTTTAAAAACAAGGAGAGGTTTATCACTGAACTTTTGATCAGCAATAAACCCCTCCTCCTTAGAAAGACAAAGACTATTTATTATATTTC
>DUUL01000102.1 GCA_012841575.1 Candidatus Moraniibacteriota bacterium
CCTCGCCGGCGACGATATAGTCGACAGAACCGCTCACGCAGACGGTGCAACGCTCTATCTGGGCCAGAGCTTGCGCTGCCTGCAAGGCCTCCTCCGGGGCGGCGGTGCTGTCGACACCTTTGGTGGTCGCTCCGGTTTCGACCAGCGCCCGGATCTCCGAGGCATTGCCCCGGATGATCTCCGGGCCGGTCCGATCCAGCAGTTCATGCAGGGTGCGGGTGCGGTACGGAGTTGCCCCTGCCCCTACAGGATCGAGCACTACCGGTACGCCCAGCTCCCGGGCCCGCAGCGCTGCCCTGTGCATCCCCTGCACCCAGGCCGGGCTCAGGGTGCCGATATTGAGAACCAGGGCGCCGGCTAGCTGCACCATCTCCGCCGCCTCCTCCAGGGCATGGGCCATCACCGGCGATGCCCCCAGAGCCAGCAGTGCATTGGCGGTTGTATTCATCACTACATAGTTGGTGATATTGTGGATCAGCGGGGTCTTCTTTCTGATCTTCTCCAGATCCCCCCAGATCGACTCAACGTTGACTTCCAATGCAGCCCCTCCTTCGGCCGTTCGATCAAAAAAACCACCCGCAGGTGGCTTTCAGGAACCTTCCTTCCTGCGCCGGCATTACCGCGGATCAGGTTCATCGGTATTCCCCACAGCACGGGGCAAGGGGAGATCTCAGCCTGGTTTATCCAAGCTCCCGAGGAAGTAAAATATCTTCTTTTACATTGTATCATATTGTATCTCCCCGGCAAGAGGGGGAAGGGGAAATTTCGGCTACCCGTCAGATCTAGAATCAGGAAAAGGATGAAATAGCTCTTCTAAAGCCCCGGATCACTTTATAACCGTCTCTAACGTAAGTTCAAGCGAGGAATCCTAAATATTCAGCAAAATATGGTTGACACTGGCAGCAATTCCTGCTATTATTTATGTAAGTAAGGTATATTCAAAATTGTCTAGCAATAGGCTTGCAAGCTGTTCTTCAGGAGGAGATGAAGATGCCCAGGCTCTCTTTTTTGGCAAAGGAAGAACGAGGCCTTACTTTGGTCGAGGTGCTCGTATCGGTAACTCTGCTGGTATTGATGAGCATGTCTTTTGCCCCTGCACTGATGTTTGTTCTGGAGACCGCTGAAAGAAACCGCATCCGGACCACGGCAACAGTACTGGCCAACGAGGTCATCGAAGAGCTGCGGGGGAAATCTTTTGACGAGATCGTTATCGACGAAAGCAATCTGGTAGGAGAGAAAGTAGAAGAGAGAGCCGTTGACGGCCATGATTACCTGGTCAAGACCATTATCTACTGGTTGGAGCTAGATGAGATTGGCGAACCCAACTGGGATTACAAGGGTATCACAGTGGAGGTATCACCGATCGGATCGTACACCGGCAAGGGCCCGGCGGTTACCCTGGAAACTGCAGTCTCCAGGGAATTCGGAACTCCTTTCCTCGGGGGTATCGGTATCAGGGTTCATGCTTACCGCGGCTGGCAAACAGGGGAAAGGGAGCCATCGCCCGATCTATGGATCAAGGTAACTCAAGGCGCCAAGCAGGAAAGACATCTGATAAAAAACGGCAAAGTGCTGATCCTGGGTTTTGCCGAGGGCAAATGTACGATCGCTCCAGAGGTACCCAGCGGATTCATGATCAGGCCCGATTCTGTTTTAGAAATGGATCTGGCAAAAGGGAGCAATGATCTTGAATTATATCTTGAAAAACCCTGCAACCTCAAGGTTAACATCAATCTGA
>DUUL01000131.1 GCA_012841575.1 Candidatus Moraniibacteriota bacterium
ACGATGTTGAAATTGTTTGCGGGGCGGACTTGGTGGAGGGCAAGGCCAAGGCTTTCTTTGAAAGGTTCGGTGTCAAGAACGTAAGGTGTTATCCCGACCACCTTTCCATGCTTGAAGCCGAAAAAGACCTTGACGCCGTAAGCGTTTGCACCTACAACACCACGCACGCCGCCTGTACGATTGATGCTTTAAACCACGGCGTAAATGTTCTGCTTGAAAAGCCGATGTGCGTCACGCTGGACGAGGCTGTTGAAATCCGCCGCGCGGAAAAGAAAAGCGGCAAGATTTTGTCAATAGGCTTCCAGCCGCGGTATGAGCCCAACATGCAAATGATTAAAAGAATTTGCGAAAGCGGCGCCCTCGGTAAAATTTATTACATACAGACGGGCGGCGGCAGAAGGCGCGGCATTCCAACGCCTTACGGCACAACCTTTATAGAAAAAGAAACGGGCGGGCTGGGCGCATTGGGCGATATAGGCTGCTATTCCCTTGATATGGTTTTAAACGCAATCGGCTATCCGAAGCCGCTTACGGTAACCGGCTACACCTCAAACTTTTTCGGGACCGACCCCAGTTATTACGACAAGCATCCGGAGTATGCGGAAAAATTCAGCGTTGACGATTTCGCCGCCGCATTCATCCGTCTTGAGGGCGGCATCGTGCTCGATTTCAGGATTGCGTGGGCAATGCACCTTGACACCCCCGGCGATACCATAATAATGGGAACCAAAGCATCCCTTCGCATACCCTCGACGCCCTGCTGGAACGGCCCCATCGGCGGCAGCATGACCTTGTACCACAAGGTTGCGGGGGCCGATGTTGAAACCACCATCCCCGTTATTGAAAAGGGCGAAAAAACCCCTTTCTACATGAAAATCCGTTCTTTTCTCGACGCAATCAAGGAAAACGGCGAGGCTCCGGTTCCGTCGTCCCAGATTATATACAACCAGGCTATTCTCGACGGGATAAACAAATCGGCGCAGCTCGGCCGTGAAATTGAAATGGTAATCCCTGAAATTTAAAAAACTTCCGCTTATCAAGTGTATTTTCGCAAATTTAAAAGGGGCATTTTCATGCCCCTTTTTTTTGCACTTGCCTAATGATAACCTCAAAGTGAGAGATTATTTTTTTGTTCAGCAAAGCATTCACTGCAATAGACCGGCCTGTCATTCTTCGGAAGGAAAGGAACCTTCGCTTCTTTTCCGCACTTTGCACAAATGGCAGTGTGGATTTCGCGGCTTTCGCGGATAGCTTGTTTTTTAGCCGTCCTGCATTCCTTGCAGCGCAGCGGTTCGTTTTGAAAGCCTTTCTCAGCATAAAATTCCTGCTCGCCTGCCGTGAAAACGAATTCCATTCCGCAGTCTTTGCAAACCAGTGTCTTGTCTTCGTACATAAATTGATCCCCTCACTTTGATAATGATTAACCTCCTGTTGGAATCGAACCAACCCTCCGATACGGTACTTCCCAGAGCTACGAGGTGTATATTTGGAGCGGACAACGGGAATCGAACCCGCATAACCGGCTTGGGAAGCCGGCACTCTGCCATTGAGCTATGTCCGCATTAACGCATTTTTTCTATTTTTCTTTTAATGCGCTGCAAGGCATTATCAATAGATTTTGAATCTCTTTTTAAAATTTCGCCGATTTCCTGATACGATTTTCCCTCTAAATAATAATTCAAAACCTTTTTTTCAAAATCGCTCAAAAGCTTTGAAAGCTTTC
>DUUL01000089.1 GCA_012841575.1 Candidatus Moraniibacteriota bacterium
CCCGCTCAGCCGCCTCCTTGGTGTTGGTATGCGCCCCCACCTCCAACAGCAGCGCCAGCGGTGATATATCCTGATTGTAGCTGCCCCAGATGAGCAGCACCCCGTGGATCAGACCCGGGTAGATCCGATCGGCGTAGCCCTTTAGATCGTAAGCGAACTGCTCGTTGGTGGAGGCACCGGGGTTGCTCAGGCCGACCACGATCTGGATCTGGGTGATCGTCTCTCCGCCGATCTCGATGGCATATTTCTCCCAGGGAGCAGCATCGCGGTGCAGATCAAAGATGGCATCGGGGCGCTCCCTGATCAGCCGCAGCGCCGTGACCCGCGATCTCCGGTAAGCTCCGCGATCATGGGGCAAGTGCAGCTGATCGGAATAGAGCACGTTGACCCCTTTCTTCTCTAGCGCCTCCTTGAAGGCACGGCCGACATCATGGATCCCGCCGGCACCATAGATGCTATCGGTGCCATCGCTGGGCACATATGACTCCGCATTATGCGAGTGGTAGATCGCGATCTTGTAGGCCGGCTGGACCTCTTTCTGTACGGGCAAGATCTCTCCTGCTCCGATATCACGAACGGCCGGCAGCGTCAATTTTACCTTCTCCACAAAGCGGGCCCGGGCGAGGTACCCGTCGACGCTGACCACCTCGTAGAGCTCGTTGGCCGCATTCAAGAAGCGATCCTTGACCCGCAGGCGGCGGCCCGTGGTGAGTACAGTCCGCCCCTGTTCGTCGATCATGTAAAAGAAGTGTCCCTTTTTCAGCTCCTCCGTGGTCAGCTCATCATCGAAGAGCTGCTCCGCGGCAAAAAGGGAGCCGGCGGCAAACGGACCGGTAGAGAACACCGGCAGAGCCGCCGCAGCCAGAAAAAATAGGGCGAGGATCACTGCCCGCACCCCTGAAATCCCGTAATTAATCCCGCTCACCCTCATTCGGCCCCCCGCGGAGCCGCTCTGCTATCTCCCCGATCAGCTCGGCCAGAAGCGCCCCGACAACTCCGGCGATCAGGGCGGCGTCAAATATCCCGCCGCCGCCCAGAATAACCGGTATATCCTTGAACCCCCGGACAATGTTTTCCAGCCAGGAGCTCAGATCCATCAAAAAGATGGAGCCGACCCCGCCGATAAAGGCAGCCCGACGGGAACGTCCCAGCAGATAGGCGATCAGCCCTGCAGCAAGCGCCGGCAGGTACAGCGGATCAAATTCGTAACCAAGCGATCCCGGGCTAACCGGCAGGAGCCGATCCAGACTCCAGACCAGAACTGCTGCCGCCAGCGCGGTCAGGGGACCGCGCCAGCGCTCCTCCCGGTCCGGCGTCCTGATGATCAGATAAGCACAGATCCCCAAAGGTATCCCCATGCCGCCGATATTGAGGGCAAGCCCCCCGCCCAGCGGTAAAGAGGGGATAAAACCTCCGACATAGATCGCCGCGATCAGGATCAACGCTGTTTTTTTATCCATCCGCAGCCGGTCCAGTACCCGGTGCAGCAGAATGAGATAGATCAGTGCAATAACTATAACCACGAGCATCGTTC
>DUUL01000104.1 GCA_012841575.1 Candidatus Moraniibacteriota bacterium
CGTTTCGCCCGGTGGGGTTGATCACCTTAACATCATTTTCATCGGTCTCGGCAATGATCACAATTTTGCGCTGCAGCGACTCCGAGAGCCGCGCGGCGGTTTCGCCGATTTCGCGCAGGATATGTTTCGGGCTTTCGTCCCGGATGGCGTGGACAGCGTCAAGTCTTAATCCGTCCAGGTGGTAGAGTTCGATCCAGTGGCGCACATTCTGCAGGACCATCTGGCGCACGACAGCGCAGCCGCAATCATCGTAATTAACCGCTGCTCCCCAGGGAGTTTCATGTTTTTCGGTAAAATACGGCCCGAAAAGGGATAAATAATTGCCCTCCGGGCCGAAGTGATTATAGACCACGTCGAGCAGTACAGCCAGGCCTTTACAGTGGCAGCTGTCCACAAAATATTTAAAATCAGCGGGGGTGCCGTAGTTGTGATTAACGCTGAAAAGCCCCGCCCCGTCGTAACCCCAGTTCCAGCGGCCCGGCGTTTGCGCCACCGGCATGAGCTCCACAGTATTGATCCCCAGCTCGAGCAGGTAATCGAGCCTCTCCGCTGCGGCCCGGAAAGTTCCCGCCGCGGTAAATGTTCCCAGATGCAGTTCATAGATAATGGCATGCGGCCAGTCTAGGCCCGGCCAATCCTGGTCGCTCCACCGGTAGGCTTCGTGATCCACCACCTGCGAAAAACCGTGCACCCCTTCCGGCTGGTAATGGGAATACGGGTCGGGAACGGGTTCCGGTTCCCCTTCCAGCTTAATCTTATACAACAGGTCAAGGCCGTAGCCCTCGACAATGGTGCTGTAAAGATGCGCGTTTTCTTGTTTAAGCGGAATCTCCTTTAATCCGCGGTCCGTTTTAAGTTGCAGTGTGACCCCGGTCCGGTTGTAAGCGCTAACCTTAAAGAGAACCCGGGATAATTTCCGATCCAGAATAGTTGGTCCGATCTTTTCCATACTATTTAATATAACCAGTTAATAAGTGGGCTAAACTTCCGGTTGCGTTTCGTACACGAAGGCGACGATTCTTAATTTAACATTAACGAAAAGGAGAGCTTGCCGGATGGAGCTGGTACATGTTACCCCGAAAAGTTTTAACGACTACCTGCCCTTTGTTGATGAGGCGGCGGTCGAAGAGATTAGAACCCTGGCCGCCGGTCTGGCGGGTAAGAAGATCGCCATGATCAATGCTACCGCCTTTGGCGGCGGTGTGGCTGAAAAATTACATTCTCTTGTTCCCCTGTTAAAAGATTTGGGCCTGGACCTGGACTGGTGGGTGATGAAGGGCGATAACGACTTCTACCAGGTTACCAAGCAGTTTCACAACCGCCTCCAGGGCCAGGAAGGAGAGCTAACCCGGGACGCTGTGCAGATCTATCTTGATTACAACCGGGCCAATGCCGGGCAAATGGAAGGCTGGGATTATGAGATCGTCGTGGTGCACGACCCGCAGCCCGCAGCCCTGATCAATTACCACCGCAGAAGCAACCGGACCGCCTGGATCTGGCGCTGCCATATCGACACCTCTACCCCCAACCCCGAATACTGGAACTTTCTTTACGATTATATCCGGCAGTATGATGCGGCCATATTTACGGCGTGCGATTTTGTCAAGGCCGACAGCCACTTAAACAATCTCACCCTGATTACTCCCTCTATAGACCCTTTGAGCGTGAAAAATATCAAGCTTGAGCCGGAACAGGCGAAGGGCATCGTCTGCCGCTTTGGCATTGACGGTAACCGCCCGTTGATCAGCCAGATTTCCCGCTTTGACCCGTGGAAGGATC
>DUUL01000029.1 GCA_012841575.1 Candidatus Moraniibacteriota bacterium
CTAGTGGTAACAAGGTTATAGAATCAAGATTATACGACGAAAAACGACAACAAATTAATCTTGGGGACCAGATTGAGTTTGTTTGCAATGACGACCAATCAAGAAAAGTGACTGTGATTGTAAAAGCGCTCTATCGTTATCCCGCTTTCGAAAATCTTTTTTCAGATTTCTCTCCGTTACTGTTTGGTGGAACCTCAAAAGAGGAATTGACCGAAGAAATTGAAATTTTTTACTCAAAAGAAGAGCAGGAAAAGTACGGAGTAATCGGAATAAAAATTGAAACTGTGAAATAAAAAGAAGCCCAGCTAGCGCGTTTCGCTAACTGGGCTGTTTGGGGACCAATCTCGGAGGTTATATCCGAGCGAACTCAAGTACCACGACGCCGAGCTGTTCCTTCTCCCATCTCTCGAAGTTCAGAAAAAGCTCGTCGCCGAAGCGGAGAAAGAGGAAGAAATTATCAATGCGAACAAGCGACTGATCGACATAATGGAACAAAAAATTTCTGATGTTTTGAGTGAAATTTAGATATGGTCGAGTTTATTCAAAAAATTTGGTTATTACTGATAGATTTTTTGCAAAATTTACATGATTTTGTAAGTCCCTTTTTGCAAAGACTCGACCCAGCACTTTTCCAAAACATAATTTTGGGCGTTTTAGCAATTTTTATTCCGTTTGCAATTGTTTTTCTTACGGACGTTCTAGATCTCACAAAAGAAAAAAGGCGCGAATTTGAAAAAATAGTCTTAAATGATGAAGTACTTGGAAGAAAGTTTAACAAAGGTCCTTAAAGGCTTTAATTAATTTGATAATTTAGAGCTAATAAAATTATGAACATTTGTATTTTTGGTGACAGCATAACTTATGGAGCTTTTGACACAGAAAAAGGAGGCTGGGTTAACCGCTTGCATCTTTATTTGGATAGTAAAAATGATTTTGAAGACGAAGTTTATAATCTTGGTATTTCAGGGGATCATACTGAAGGGCTATTGGAGAGATTTGATTCAGAAGCAAAATTTAGAGGGTCTGACTTTTTGATTTTTGCTATTGGTATAAATGATTCTCAATTTGTTATTTCTGAAAATCAGAATAGAGTTCTGCTTGAAAAATTTGAGCAAAACATAAAAGAGCTTATATCCAGAGCCAGAAAAATAACCAATAAAATTCTTTTTGTTGGGCTTACGCCGGTAGATGAAGCCAAAACCGTTCCGATTCCTTGGGATACCGACAAAATGTATAAAAATGAATACGTTGAAAAATATAACAGTAAAATTAAAGAAATTTGCGAAAGTGAGGCGGTGGAATTTATTGATATATTTTCGGACATGATAAAAGAAAATTATACGTCTATGCTTGTTGATGGCTTACATCCTGATGCAAAAGGACATGAGTGGCTTGCGAATAGGATTGTTAGCGAGATAAAACTTTGGCACTAGACTAGCAAGCTCATGCTAAAGTCTAGAGATGCATCTCAGGCAAGGGAAAATATCAGAAAGAAAAGTACAATAGATTTTAAAGTGTTTTGCACAAGATCTATCAGCAACACAAACCGTATGCATTGCAAATGTGAATCGCAATACTGTAAATGCTTGGTACAAACGTTTTCGTATTGCATTGCAATTATTTCTTATCAACGCGAATAAGCGATTGATTAAAATAATGGAACAAAAAATTTCTGATGTGTTAAGTGAAATTTAGATATGGTCGAGTTTATTCAAAAAATACCGCAGATACACTAATGGAATTTATCTGCCTGTTAGTGGGGCAGGAGTCTCTTCCTTTGATTTGAGTAAGATTTTTCAGAATTTGACTTTAAAAAGTGAGTAAGTATAATTAGTCTAGTTTTTCTGACGATTGGCAAGTCTACAAAGCTTGCGTTTTAGGGATAAAATCTTTTTTAGGTAAAAAGCTAAGTCAAAAAAATAATAGCAAAAAAATCTTTTAATTTTCAATAAGAATTTTTAAGGTATGAAATTTTCAAAACCAGGTTTAATTCTTGGTTTATCTTACCTTGGAATATTTTTTACTGGCGGATTACTTGTAGAATACTATATGGCGTCTAGTAAATTGAGTGAAACGGGATGGTATAGCGCGGCATTTATAGCAGTGCTTGTTACCGCTCCAACAAGCCTTATTTTGTGGGGAGTGTTCGACTTACTAGAATATTTGCCTTGGTATAAACAAATTAGCGACCCAATTATTTTTTATTCAATATTTATATTTAGCGCATTATTGAATGCTGCCTTTCTATATCTTGTGGGGAGATTATTTGACAATGTGGTCAAGCAAGTAAATACTGAGAGCGAAACTGATACTGGAGTAGCTCTTGCAAATATTGGCAGATTATGGAAAAAATTTAATTTATTTTTCTGGACATACCTTTCGCTGCTAATCGTTCTGTCTTTTCTTTATAATTTTTTTATGTCTCTAAAATTTCAACAAATATCTCTAGTGCCTCAACAAATTGAATCTGATGACTACGCCCTTCTTTATTATCGTCTTACTATTTTTGTTTTTGCGTTAAGAATAGCTGTTAGCATTATTGCTGGTGTATTTCTAAGTTATTTTGGCTATTTAATAACTCAGCAAAAACGCTTTCTTTTATTTCTTTTGTTGATCCCATTCGGTCTAATCCCTAAATTCGGCGCTGCCATTTGTTTTGTTGGATGTATTATTGGATATATTATTTTGTTTCAAGCAAAGAAAAATCTAACTCGTAGCTCATTTTGATGAGAGTGTATTGCAAGAGAAAAACGTGAAATTGTTGTTGCCAAAATCAGACTTGATTGAATTTTTATCACCTCCGAATCAATTCTACCACAAGTGTGTGGGCTAAACTTACTCTAGTTATTTCAGAAATATACTACTGAATTAAGTTTGACTAAACAAAAAATAAGTATATAATTAATTTAGTTCTTTTGACGATTGGCAAGTCTACCAAGCTTGCGTTTTAGTGATAAAACCTTTCTTTTTTATTCAAGAAAGCTAAGTCAAAAAATAGTAAGAGATTTTTGCGGATACAACTCTTTTTAACGTTGAGTTGTCTCTTGTGAAGGTAAATTGGGTGGAACCGCGGAGTTTTTAAAAGAAACCTCGTCCCAAATTTCAAAGTTTTGTGCTTTGAGTTTGAGGCGAGGTTTTTTGCTGTCATGCTCATGATTTGATGGGGGCAGAAGAGATGAGGAATTTAATTTTAGACTGACAAAAGTTGCATTGAAATTCCTTACCCGATTCACAAATCAGTGTTGTTATTGAATTTTTTTCATCAAATGACTCTATTGCGGGAATCACAACAGAGAATGTGCATTCTGGGCATCGGATTTTAATTTCGGACTTTTCCATGACTGCCCTCCCTAAATGAATTTGCTTTCATTTAAAATGAACAATTTAAGTTCCTTCTAAGCGTAGAGTTTTTATTTAGTTAGTCAAGTTTTTTAATTTTTTAATTTTTAAATTTATGAAAACCAAACAAGAAAATAAGAAGCTAGAGATTATGCGGCACAGCACTAGCCATATTTTAGCAGCAGCAGTGATGGAAATGTTTTCTGGGGTAAGGTTTGGGGTGGGGCCAGCAATTGAAAACGGTTTTTATTATGATTTTGAACTTCCGCGAACCTTAATTCCAGAAGACTTGCCACTTTTGGAAGAAAAGATGCGGTCGATTATTAAGGCTAACCATTCTTTTGAGAAGCAAGTAATCCCTGCTGATGAAGCTAAGAAAAGATTCAAACAGTTAGAGCAAAATTTTAAGGTAGAGTTGATTGATGATTTGCAAGAAGAGGGAGAAAAAAATGTTTTGGTCTATAAATCAGGCAATTTTTTTGACTTATGTAGCGGTCCTCATTTGGAATCAACTGGGGAGGTGCCGATTGACGGATTTAAGTTAACTAAAATTTCTGGAGCCTATTGGAAGGGAGATGAAAAAAAGCCCCAACTGCAACGAATTTATGGAGTGGCTTTTGCCAGTAAAAAAGATTTAAAAAAACATTTAAAACTGGTGGCAGAAGCGGAAAAACGCGATCATCGGAAGCTAGGAAGAGAGCTAGATTTATTTATGAGTCATAAGGTTGCGCCAGGAATGCCGTTTTTTTTGCCAAAAGGGATGACGGTATTAAAAGAGTTGATCACTTTTGTTAGAGAAGAATCATACGGTTCTGGTTATAACGAAGTGCGTACGCCTCAGTTATTGAATGCGGAACTCTGGAAAACTTCTGGTCACTGGGATCATTATAGACAAGATATGTTTCATTTTCATCATGCAGATGACAAGCTAGACATTGGAGTGAAGCCAATGAATTGTCCAGCGCATATGCTAATTTTTAAACGTGATTTACGTTCTTATCGAGATTTGCCCTATCGAATTGCAGAAACAACGACTCTTTATCGGAATGAACTTTCTGGCACCCTTGCTGGGTTGACCAGGGTCAGAAGTCTTTCACAAGATGATTCGCATATTTTTTGTACGCCAGAACAGATTTTACCTGAAATCGTTGCTTTGCTAAAAAAGATTAAACGGATTTATCAGATTTTTGATTTAACAATTGATCAGATTCATTTGTCTACTCGTCCTGAAGGTTTTATGGGGGAAGAAAAAGATTGGGAGGTTGCAGAGCAGTCCTTAAAAGAGGCTTTACAAAAGACAAAATTGGATTATGAGATTAATGAGGGCGACGGTGCTTTTTATGGACCGAAAATTGATGTTAAAGTAAAGGATGCTTTGGGACGACAGTGGCAGTTGGCAACTATTCAGTTAGATTTTCAGTTGCCCAGTCGGTTCGAGATAAGCTACATTAATGAGAGTGGAGAAACTGAAACTCCAGTGGTTATTCACAGAGCGATTTTAGGATCAATGGAGAGATTTATGGGAATTTTAATTGAGCATTATGCTGGCGCTTTTCCGTTGTGGCTTTCGCCAGTGCAAGTTAAAGTTTTGCCTGTGAGTGAGAAGTTTAGTGAGTATGCAGAAAAAGTGGTACAAGTATTAGCAAGTAATAACATTCGAGTGGAAGTTGATTTCTCAGATGAATCTTTAGGTAAGAAAATTCGTTTGGCAGAAAAAGAAAAAATTCCTTATATGTTGGTAGTGGGAGAAAAAGAAAAACAAGAAGGATTAGTTGCAGTTCGTCCACGTGAAGATAGGAAGAAGCAAGCAGTGATGTCTTTAAATGAGTTTGTTGAGAAGGCAATTAGGGAGATAGAAGAAAGGGATTAAAAAATAGATCTAAAATAAATAAAAGAGCGTAAAGCTCTTTTATTTATGGTTTAAATGTTCAGAATTTTTTGTTTTCGATAACTTCGTAGCCCTAAGGGGAATCGTCCACCCATTCGGTGGATCAACTGCTGTTGAAGCCCCTTTGTCAGAATTATTTTTGTTTTCGATAATTTTGTAGCCCTAAGGGGAATCGAACCCCTGTTACCAGGATGAAAACCTGGTGTCCTAACCACTAGACGATAGGGCCATAGTTCTACTTAATTTACTTTAAAGAATTTTCCTATACTAACTTCCAGGATGCCACCCTAACGGGTGGTCAGCTTTTGGCTGAAAAACCCGGCGTCCTAACCACTAGACGATAGGGCAATAAGAGACTTATTGCTAAGAAGAATAAGAGCAACAAAAAACTTTCTTGGGAAAGTTATTCTTTCACGATGACGATTCTAGCATCTAAAAAGCACTTTGTCAAAAGTTAGATTTGAGTGATTTGGGATTAGAGCTGTTTGATGGAAAAAATAAAAAATTATTGCTAAGATGATTAGAAGGGGACTTGATCGTTATAAGTGGAACTGCTAGAATGACAAATTAATTAAGACACTTGACAGGTTAGCAGGAGCGTGTATACTGAAAGGCGTTAGTATAATCTTCCTACTTGAAGAATAAGATATCTTAAAACAATTTATAAAGGGGTGCCTAAAACCAGATATACCGGATCGGGGTGTTTTATTTCCAGCATCTTGATCAAGTGATGTCCGGGTTTCTTCTATGCTTATTAAAGAGTGACAATTAAATTTTTTTCTAAAACAGGTAACTAAGAGATACCTTTTTCTTTTTGTTTATTTTATATCTTTATCAATATTTCTCTTTTTACTAACTCAGTTAATTAATTGAAAATAAAAGATAAGTATTAATATATTTTTAATAAAAATAATTTCTCCCTATGAAAAAAACACCTTTGACCTCAACTGCTACAGAGAAAAAATTAAAAGTTAAGTCAAGCTTTTCTAGTCAGTCCAGTCTAGCTAAAAGGAAATTTTTTCATAAACAATCAATTGTTTCTCTGCCTAACTTAATTGAAGCGCAAGAAAGCTCTTTTGAGTGGTTTTTGGAAGAGGGATTGAGGGAAATTCTGGATGAAATTTCTCCTGTTGAAGATTTTACTGGCAAAGAACTATCTTTAACTTTTGGCGATTATTATCTTGATGATCCAAAGTATGATGAGAAAACTGTTCGAGAAAAAAACCTCTCTTATGAGGCTCCTTTACGAGTGAATGCTCGACTTTTGATTAAAAAGACAGGTGAAATTAAAGATCAGGAAATTTTTCTAGCTGATTTGCCATTAATGACTGAACGAGGAACTTTTATTATTAACGGAGTGGAAAGAGTTGTGGTTTCTCAGTTAATTCGTTCTCCAGGAGTTTTCTTTACGGCAGAATTTGTTAAAGGAAAAAAAAGTTTTGGTGCTAAAGTAATTCCAAATCGTGGTGCTTGGTTGGAAATTGAAACTGATCAGGATGGAGCAATTTGGGCAAAGATTGATCGAAAAAGAAAAGTGCCGATTACTTGTTTATTGCGAGTTTTTGGATTAAAGACTAATGAGGAAATTGAAGCTACTTTTCGTGAAGTAGACAATGGAGAAATTTCTCACATTAATCAAACTTTAGAAAAAGACATTGCAAAAACAGTGGGTGAATCCTATAAGGAAATTTATCGTCGTTTAAGGCCAGGTGATTTGGCGACAGAAGAGAATGCTAAGCAAATGGTGGATGCAATCTTCTTCGATTTTGAGCGTTATGATTTTGGTAAAGTGGGTCGCTATCGATTGAACAAGCGTCTTGAACAAAACAAAGATGAAAAGGAGGAGGAAAATCGAATTCTGGGACAAGAGGAGTTGATTAAGATTGTTAATGAAATTATTAATTTGAATAATAATCCGATGGCAGAGCCAGATGATATTGATCATTTGGGCAATCGGCGCTTGCGAGGGGTGGGAGAGTTGGTGCAAGCTAAGGTGAGAATTGGTTTGGCACGAATGGTGCGAAATATCAAAGATCGCATGAGTACTTGTGATATTGCAACTGTAGTGCATGGACAGTTGATTAATCCACGACCAGTTTCGGCTGTTATCAAGGAATTTTTTGCTTCCTCTCAACTGTCTCAGTTCATGGATCAAGTAAATCCATTAGCGGAACTGGAGCACAAGAGAAGATTGAGTGCGATGGGTCCAGGTGGTTTAACTCGTGAAAGAGCTGGTTTTGAGGTGCGTGATGTACATACTTCTCATTATGGTCGAATTTGTCCAGTGCAAACTCCAGAGGGTCCTAACATTGGTTTAGTAGGGCATTTAGCTTGCTATGCACGAGTAAATGAATATGGCTTTATTGAAACTCCTTATCGCTTGATTATAAAAGAAGTTGACGCTAAAAGTAAGGACTTGATAGGGAAAATTGCTAATGAAAAAATAAAAGATGCTAAAGGAAATGAAATCGTAGCCAAGGGAAAAAAGATTGATAGTGCAATAGCTAGTGAAATTGCTAAATCAGGCAAAAAGACAGTTAATATTTTACCTAGTGTGAGTAATAAAGTGGAGTATCTAGATGCCACCACAGAGGAAAGAAAAATTATTGCTCATGCAGGGATTAGAACGGATGAAGAAGGTAATATTCTGGATGAAATGGTTGATGCGCGAGTTAAAGGAGAAGCTTCATCTGTGGAGGCGCAGACTTTAGATTATATCGATGTTTCAGCGAAGCAATGCATTTCAGTTGCAACTGCATTAATTCCATTTTTAGAGCATGATGATGCAAATCGAGCTTTAATGGGATCAAACATGCAACGACAATCTGTTTCTTGCGTGGTGCCTCAAACGCCTTTAGTGGGAACTGGTTTAGAGGATAAGGCAGCAGCTGACTCTGGTCAGGTAGTTCTTGCGAAAGAAGCAGGTGAGGTAGTTGAGGTTGATGGAGACAGGATTGTTATTAAAGAGACTGGTGAAAAGAAAGCTAGTCGAAGAGTTTATAATCTGCAAACTTTTGCTCAATCCAATTCATTTACTAGCATGAATCAGGTGCCGAGGGTTAATAAAGGTCAAAAAATTAAAAAAGGAGATCTTTTGGCAGACGGAGCTTCAACTGATCATGGTGAGTTAGCGCTGGGGCAAAATGTTTTAGTGGCTTTCATGCCTTGGCAGGGCTATAATTTTGAAGATGCCATTATTATTTCTGAAAAATTGCTTTATGAAGATCGCTATAGCTCTATCCATATCGATGACTTTTCAGTTGATGTGCGCGATACCAAATTAGGACCGGAAGTTGTAACGCGGGATATTCCTAATATTGGAGAGGAGCGCTTAAAAAATTTAGATGAAACTGGAATTATTCGTATTGGAGCAGAGGTTTCTTCTGGTGATATTTTGGTTGGAAAGGTGACTTTAAAGGGAGAAGGTGATTTGACCGCAGAAGAAAGATTATTGAGAGCAATATTTGGAGAAAAATCAAGAGATGTTAAAGACACCTCTTTGTACCTACCTCATGGTAAGAGTGGTAAAATTGTTGATATTAAGATTTTTTCACGTGAACAAGGAGATAAATTGCCAGCTGGAGTGATTCAAAAGATTCAGATTTCAGTTGCAAAAATGCGTAAAATTTCAGTGGGAGACAAGTTGGCTGGGCGTCACGGAAATAAAGGGGTTATTTCAAAAATTTCTCCAGTTGAAGACATGCCATATTTACCAGATGGAACTCCAGTTGAAGTGATTCTAACGCCTTTAGGTGTTCCGTCACGTATGAATATTGGGCAAATTTTAGAAACCCATTTAGGTTGGGCAGCAAAAGCACTAAATTATAAAGTGGCATCTCCTTCTCTAGATGGTGTTACTGGAGAGCAGATTAAAGGGGAATTAAAAAAAGCAGGCTTGCCAGAAGATGGAAAGATTCAGTTAACAGATGGTAAGAGCGGTACTAATTTTTCTGAAAAAACAACTGTTGGCTATATGTATATCATGAAACTAAACCATTTGGTGGAAGACAAGATTCACATGCGTTCCATCGGGCCATATTCTTTAATTACTCAGCAACCACTAGGAGGAAAGGCGCAATTTGGTGGACAGCGTTTTGGAGAGATGGAGGTGTGGGCGTTAGAGGGGCACGGTGCTGCTCATACTTTGCAGGAAATGCTTACTATCAAATCTGATGATGTAATTGGGCGGTCAAAAACCTACGAATCAATTATTAAGGGCGAATCAATTAAGCCACCAACGGTGCCAGCAGCATTTCATGTTTTAATCAATGAATTAAAGGCCTTAGGAATGGAAGTTAATTTATTAAATGTAAGAGATGCACAGGCGGGGGAGATTGTCGGTGAGACTGAGCAAATTAGTCCAGTAGATGATCTTGGTGAAGTTGAGACTAAGACTGAATAAATGTTCTTCCATTAAGTGAGTTTAATTTATTTATATAGAAACAAAGCCATGCAACAACAGGAAAATGTAACTAAGATATCAGACTTTAACGCCGTTCAGCTTAAGGTGGCATCTCCAGATGCTATTGCAGAATGGTCAAGCGGAGAAGTCGTAAGACCTGAGACAATCAACTATCGCACTCAGCGCTTTGAAAAAGAAGGGTTGTTTTGTGAGAAGATTTTTGGACCTTCAAAAGACTGGGAGTGTTATTGCGGGAAATATAAAAGAATTCGCTACAAAGGGATTGTTTGTGATAAGTGTGGAGTGGAGGTTACTAGGTCTGCAGTCAGGCGCGAGCGGATGGGGCACATTAAATTAGCAGTGCCAGTTTCTCATATTTGGTATTTAAGAAGTGTTCCTTCTCGAGTTGGATTGGCTTTAAAAATGTCAGTGCAGGATTTAGAAAGAGTGGTTTATTTTGCTGCTTATGTAGTAACTGAAGTTGATAATGAAGCAAGAGAGGATGCATTGGAGCAGTTAGAGGAGGAAAGAAAAACTACTCTAAAAAGTGTTAAAGATAAAGAGAAACGAGAGGATATTAAAAAAAGCTTTCTGGAGCTAAAAGCATCAATTAAGGGATTGAAAAGAGGGCAAATTCTTAGCGAGCTTGAATATTATAATCTTTCCAAGCGATGTGCCTACATCTTTGAAGCGTCGATTGGTGCGGAAGCGATTGAAAAACTTTTGTCAGCGATTAACCTAGAAGAAGAAGTTAAGAAGATTAAGGAGAAGATGGTTAAGGTTAAAAGCACGGAAAGGAAAGTTTTGGCTAAGCGACTAAAGATCTTGTCTGGTTTTATTCACGCACAAGTTCGACCGGAATGGATGATGTTAAGAGTGATTCCAGTAATTCCACCTGATTTGCGCCCGATGGTACAGTTGAGTGGTGGAAGATATGCGACTTCTGACTTGAATGATCTTTATCGAAGAATTATCAATCGCAATAATCGTTTAAAGAAGTTAATTGATCTGGGAGCTCCAGAGGTAATTCAGCGCAATGAAAAGAGAATGTTGCAAGAAGCAGTGGACGCATTGATTGATAACAATGCTCGCCGAAGTCAAACTCAAGTAATGGCTTCTACTGGACAAAGAAGAGCCTTGAAATCAGTGGCTGATATGTTAAAGGGAAAACAGGGTCGCTTTCGGCAAAATTTGCTTGGGAAGCGGGTGGACTATTCTGGTCGCAGCGTGATTGTTGTTGGTCCAGAATTAGAACTACATCAGTGTGGAATTCCCAAGAAAATGGCTTTAGAGTTGTTTAAACCATTCATTATCAATCGTTTAATTGAGAGAGAGTATGCACATAATGTTCGTACTGCAGGAAGAATGGTGGATGCAGAAACAGAAGAGGCTTATGAAATTTTAGATGAAATCGTGCCGCACCAATATGTCCTATTAAATCGTGCCCCAACCTTGCATCGCCTGTCTATTCAAGCTTTTCAGCCAGTGTTAATTGAGGGAAAGGCGATTCGAGTACATCCATTGGTTTGTTCTGCTTTTAATGCGGATTTTGATGGAGACCAAATGGCAGTACATGTTCCGTTGACAGAAAAAGCACGCAAAGAATGTGAAGAATTGATGCTTTCTAGCAAGAATTTATTAAAACCAGCTAGTGGTGACCCAATTACTGTGCCATCTCAGGACATTGTTTTAGGTGCTTATTATTTAACAAAGGTAGTCTCTGGATTGAAGGGTGAAGGAAAGCATTATTATAGCGTAGAGGAATTAATTGGTGCATATCAAATGGGACTGGTGGACATTCGCGCTAAAGTAAAATTACTTTGGCAAGGTGAGTTTATTGAAACTTCTGCTGGAAGAGCTTTATTGAATGATATTTTGCCAGAAAGAATGCGTTTTGTTAATGAAGAAATGACTAAAGGTAAATTAAAGGAGTTAGTAGCAGAATTTTTAAGTGAAGGAGGTACCACAGAAGCCGCAGTTTTTGTAGATAAATTAAAGAATCTTGGATTCAAGTACATTACGCTTAGTGGAATTAGCTTAGGAATGGACGATTTTGAAGAGCCAGAGGATAAGGATAAAATATTTAGTCAGGCTGATAAGGAAGTTCAGGAAGTTAATCAGCAATATGAAGCTGGCTTACTAACCGAAGGAGAAAGAAAAATTCGTGTAATTGAAATTTGGAATAATACTAAGGGCAAGGTTGCAGAGGAGGTTAAGAAAACAATAAACCCCAATGGACCAATTTATGCCATGATTACTTCTAAAGCGCGAGCTACTGATGCTGTTGTGGTGCAGATGACTGGGATGAAAGGCTTGGTGGCAGGACCAACTGGAGAGACTATCGAGTTGCCAATCAAGGGTTCACTCAAAGGAGGCTACAATGTGTTGGAGTATTTTATTTCCACTCATGGAGCGCGAAAGGGAATGGCAGATACAGCCTTGAGAACAGCGACTGCTGGCTATCTTACTCGTCGTTTAGTGGATGTGGCACAGGATGTAGTGGTGCGAGAGAATGATTGTGGAGATGAGGAGGGAGCTTACATCTATCGTGAGGATTCTGATCAGATTGGTCAAAGTTTTGCTTCTAGGATTGAGGGTAGATTTTTAGCAGAAGACCTTATTAATCCAGAGAGTAAAGAGGTTATTGTTGAAAAAGGTGAGATTGTCAGTGTTAAAAAAGCACAAGAGATTGAGGCTCTAAAGATTGAAAAAGTAAAAATTCGCAACTTAGTCACTTGTAAAACCTATCGAGGAGTTTGTCAGAAGTGTTATGGAAATGATCTGGGAAGAAATAATTTAGTGGCAATTGGTCAAGCGGTTGGAATTGTAGCAGCTCAGGCGATTGGAGAGCCAGGAACACAGTTAACAATGAGAACCTTTCACATTGGAGGCCTTGCAGGAACTGATATTACTCAAGGTTTACCGCGAGTAGACGAAGTTTTTGAGGCGCGTAGCCCTAAAGGTGAAGCAATACTGGCTGAATTTGATGGACAAGTTGAGTCAATTGAAGAAAACTCTAAGCAGAAAATCATTAAAATTGCTAAAACTACTACTAGCAAAACCAAGAAGAAGGAAATTAAAGAGTACGCTGTGCCTGGAGTGATGAATGTTAACGTGGAGGAAGGTGACTTGGTTACTAAAGGAGACGTGCTTTCAGAGGGACATATTGATTTAAAGAAACTGAATAAGATTAGTGGAAGAGATGCTGTTCATCGCTATATTGTGAAAGATGTCCAAGAAATTTATCAAACTCAGGGAGAAGGAATTGATGACAAGCATATTGAAATTATTGTTCGACAGATGCTTTCTAGAGTGCAAATTTCTGATCCAGGAGAAACTGAATTTTTGGCGGGAGACATTGTTGAGTATGAGAATTTTGTTGAAGCAAATCGAATTGCACAAGAAGGTGGGAAAGAGGAGGCCAAGGGAGATCGTTTAGTTTTCGGAATTTCCAAGGTTGCTCTTTCAACAGATAGTTTCTTGTCAGCGGCTTCTTTTCAGGAGACGGCAAGAGTTTTGATTGATGCTGCTACTCAAGGCAAGGTTGACTACCTGCGTGGCTTAAAAGAGAATGTGATTATTGGAAAGCTAATTCCAGCTGGAACAGGCTATACTTCTTTGCAAGAATTTACTGAAAATAGAGAAGAGTAGGATTTTAGAAGACAGAAAACAATCCCGAGCAATTGGGATTGTTTTTTAATTCTTAGGGAACGCTTTTCTTTTCTTATTTTGACTTTTAAGTTTTTAATGCTACCATAGCGTTTATTGTTCCTTTTTGGTACTTTTTTATTTACATATTTTCTTGGAGGAGGGTGTAATGAATATATCTACCATTTCATCAAGAATTATTTTGGTCAGCTTTAGTAATAATTTTGTTAGCTTGCCACAAGATATCCAAGAAAAAGTTGATGCTTATTGGAGTTGGCTGATGGCAAACGGTAAGTCCTATTATCGAGGGGAGGTTTTCACAGCAACCAACAAGACTGTTGTTGGTAATGCGATTGCCGTATCTGTCGATAAGACAGACTATGCACACTATCTTTATTGCCAAGATGTATGCAGTCTTGGAGATAAAGATGTGGGGATTGTTCACGCAGTTTCTTTAGTGGAGACTGCTGATGAATATTTTGTTTTTGGCAAAATGGGCCATCAGACTTCACGAGCTGGCATGCACCAACTTTGTGGTGGAGGAATTGACAGCAGTGATCTTAGGGGAGATCATTTTGACCTCAATCACAATATTGGTCGAGAGCTTTTGGAGGAATTAGGGATTAATATTGCTGATAATTCAAGAGTGAAACAACTAGAAGCAACATATCTCTACGAAAGAGGTATTAGTAAAATACTGGTTGTTTATAATTTATTGCTAAAAGAGAAGAAAGATGATTTCTTAAAAAAATACAACCGGTTTGCAGACCAGTTGATGGCAGCGGGAGAGCTGTCAGAATTTGGAGAGATAATCTTTCTGAAAAAGGAAAAAAATGAAATTCAAGATTTTTTTTCCCAGGACAAGATTAAATTTGATGAATATATGTTCCCGTTGTTTTCTTTCATTATCAAGGAGGAGCTATGAAAAAAATAACGGGATATATAAAACCACCAGCATTGAAACTGGTGGTTTCTTTTATCTTCAAGGAATTCACTGCTTACTTATTCTTTTTAGATGAAGCTTTCAACTTTTTACTCAGACGAGATTTTTTGCGAGCAGCTGCATTTTTCTTAATTACTCCCTTTTTTGCAGCTTTATCTAAGGTTTTTTGCGCAACAACAAAAGCTTTTTTGGCTTCATCAAACTTTTCAGCTTTTACCAAATCAAGCACTTTTTTAACGGCATCTCGAAAAGCTTTTTTCTTGGTACGATTCAATGCAGTCTTCTTTGCGGTAACGCGCATAAATTTCTTAGCAGCTTTAGTATTTGGCATTCTAGGAAAATAAAAAATTAAATTAAATCATAGAGTGAATTTAACACATCCTAGCACAAAAGTAAAGGAGATGCTATAATGTTCTTAGATCAGAGCAATTGATAAAACTAAGATGATTAGAAAATTAACTGGAAAATTAGATAGCGTTGGACAAGGCTATGTTGTTTTAGAGGTAGGCGGTATTGGCTATCGAGTTTTTGCAACTGAAGTAACAGTAGGTCGTTTGGCAAAGCTTTTCTCTGAAGAAGAGGCTGTTTTGTTTATCTACACCCATGTGAGAGAAGACCAATTAGCACTTTATGGGTTTGAGACAAAAGAGGAGCTAGATTTATTTGAACTACTGATTTCTATTTCTGGAGTGGGACCAAAGGCAGCAATAAATATCTTAACCATTGCAACGCCGTCAATTATTAAAAATGCAGTTTTAAAAAATGACATTTCACCTTTGACCAAAGTTTCTGGGATTGGCAAAAAGACAGCAGAAAGAATTGTTTTAGAGCTACAAAATAAAGTAGAACAAATTTCACCGGAAAAACAACAGGAGGCAGAGAGTGGGCAAGAGGTGATTGAGGCTTTGATGGCAATGGGTTATAGTGCAGCCGAGGCACGAGAGGCAATTAAGCAAATTCCAAGCAGCATTAAAGATGAAAGCGAGCGGATAAAATTGGCCTTGAAGGCAATGAGGAAGTAGTTTTTATTTAAAGAATAAATTTTAATTTTTAAAATAGGAGGGTTCAAAAAATGAAAATAGAAAAAATTAAAAAACGAGACGGGAGGATCGTTGATTTTGATGTCTCAAGAATATTTAATGCGATTTCTAGGGCGATAAGGGAGGTGGAAAAAACGGTAGATACTGACTATGTGCAGGAGATTTGTGATGACGTGGTTTATGAGTTAGAAGACTTAGCGCTTAATTATGATGAAACACCATCAGTTGAGTTGATTCAGGATTTAGTGGAAAGAAGATTAGCCGATTCTGGTAATTTTGAAATAGCTAAGCGCTACATTCTTTATCGTGCAGAACGTGCTCGCTTGCGAGCTAAAAAAAGGTTAGATGAGTTGAAGAAGCTAGAAACTAATGTTTTAAAAGTAACTAAGTCTAGTGGAAAGAAAGAACTTTTTAAAAAAAGCAAGTTGCGAAAGACTTTTCAGAGGGCAGCCAAAGGCTTTCAGAGACAATGTTTGTTTAATGAAATGTATGAAATTTTGAAATTAACAATTGTTGATGGAATTTCTACTGAAGATTTGCTAAAGAATATGCGACGAGCTTGTCTTGATTTGATTACCGTTAATAATATTCATTGGCAGAATATTGCTGGCAGATTGTATACAATGGAGCTTTATGCTAAAGCCTGCCGTAATCGTAAAATAAAGCACTCAGAAATTTACTCACCAGACAAGTTTGTGGCGTTGATGGATGATTATATTAAAAAAGGTCATTACTACAAAGATTTTTATCAATACTACACTAAAGCAGAGATCAGAAAAGCGGCACGAGCAATTAACAAGAAGCGCGATTTTGATTATGTTTACTCTACTGTTTTAGCATTTGATAAGCGCTACTTGAAAAACCCTAATAAAGTTGTAATGGAGCTACCTCAGGAAATGTATTTAGCGGTGGGGCTATTTTTAGCGATCCCGGAGAAAAAAGAAAATCGGCTGCAATTTGCCTTGAAAGTATATGAGGCTTGCTCTAGTCAGAAAATTTCGCTGCCAACTCCGACTTTACTTAACTCACGCACCAACTATCACCAACTTTCTAGTTGTTTCAAGTTTAATGTGGACGATGATTTACGTAGTATTTATCATACAATTGAAAATTTAGCGCAAATTTCTAAGTTTGGTGGTGGGGCAGGGACCTATTTGGGGCACATTCGTTCGCGTGGGGCAGCTATTCGTGGCGTAAGCGGGGCTTCCGGTGGAGTTGTGCCCTGGATTAGGGTGATTAATAATACAGCTAATTCTGTTAACCAATTAGGTTCACGCTTGGGGGCAATTTCAGTAACAACTGATGTTTGGCATCGAGATATTTATGATTTTCTAAATTTGCAAACTGAGGCGGGGGATATCCGCACTAAAGCATTTGATGTTTTTCCTGCAATTTCTGTGCCTGATTTATTCATGCAACGAGTAGAAAAAGATCAAGATTGGACACTGTTTGATCCGCATGAAATAGCTGAAGTCACGGGGAAAAGGCTGGAGGATTATTTTGATAAAGATTTCAAAAAGTTCTACCTAGGGTGTGAGAAAAATAATAAATTAAAGTTAAAAGAAACAGTAAGGGCAAAAGATTTATTTAAGACTTTTATGAAAACTGCAGTGGAAACAGGTATGCCCTATGTGTTTTTCAGAGATACGGTTAATCGAGTTAATCCTAATAAACATGCGGGTAATGTTTATTCTACTCAGCTTTGTACTGAAATTTGTCAAAATACCTCACCTTCTCGTTTTATTGAGGAGGTAGTCGAAGATGGAACAGTTGCAATTAAATATGAAATTGGTGATACTGTAGTTTGCAATTTAGCTTCGATTAATGTGGCACGAGTGAATACGCAAAAAGAGATTGATGAGATTTTTCCAGTAGCAATGCGACTTTTGGATAATGTAATTGATTTAAATTTTTA
>DUUL01000030.1 GCA_012841575.1 Candidatus Moraniibacteriota bacterium
TCCTCACCTTCAATTGGATAAAAACTAGCATACACCATCGGCTTAACTTCCTTATATCCAGCTAATGGCTTAATTTGATTAACTGACTGACTTAACTCTGGAGTTAAAAAATGAGAATTAAAAATTGTAATTGTATCCCCCACTCGACACTCCTTTACGCTCTTTAGACCTGTAGCAATGTAACCAATGTCGCCTGTTTTAAGTTTTTCAGATTTAACTAGTTGTGGCTTAAATCTTCCCACCTCAATCACATGCGCCTTTCCCTTAGTTGCCATAAAAAAAATATCATCCTCTCCTACTAATTCTCCATCTACAATTCGCACATAAGCCAAAACGCCCTTGTAGGTGTCATATTTACTATCAAAAATTAAAGCCCGTAAAGGTTTGTTTTTCCCTCCCTGGGGAGCCGGCACCTTATTAACAATTGCTTCTAAAACACTATCTACTCCCGTCCCAGTTTTTCCAGAGGCACACAAAATCTCTTCCTCTTTACATCCCAAGATATTAATTAATTCTCTTTTAGTCTTAGGTAAATCACTGTTGGGTAAATCAATTTTATTGGCTACTGGAATAATTTCCAACCCTTGTTCAATCGCCTGGTACAAATTTGCCAATGTTTGCGCTTGCACTCCTTGGGTTGAATCTACTAATAAAATTGCTCCCTCTACTGCCGCTAAACTTCTTGATACTTCATAACCAAAATCAACATGTCCTGGCGTATCGATTAAGTTTAGCTCATACTCTTGTCCATCTTTTGCCTCATAATGCATTGTTGCTGGCTGAAGCTTAATTGTAATCCCACGCTCTTGTTCTAACTCCATCATATCTGTCATTTGCTCAGTTACCTTCCGTTTCTCAACTGCTCCTGTCATCTCTAAAAGCCGATCCGACAAGGTGGATTTTCCATGATCAATATGGGCAATAATACAAAAATTACGAATGTTTTTCATGTTAAAAAGTATAGCCAAGAAAATACATTAAAGCAACATCTAACAACACTCCATCCACTCATTTATACATTGCTTCATATTAAAATTTATGTTTCTATAAAATAGCGTTGGTCTTTCTCAAAATTAACAGTGGGATGAAAAATAAAGAAAAAAGAGAAGAAAAATTGTATTAAGGAAGATTTCTTCTGCCGAATTTGCGGAGGGAGAGAGTATCGAAGCAAAATTAATTCCAATGAGATATGCGCTTTTTTTATTCAAAAGCATTATCTTCTCTTAATTAACCAGCTTATTAAAAACAGCCTGTATTTAGAGATACAGACTGTTAATTAAAAGATTGAACAGACTTAACCTAACTCTCTCTACTCCTGTCTAGCTTTTTTTACAATCCCTTCTGCAACCCTTCCCGTTCCCTTGGGTTGCTCATCTTTATTAAAATTAAAACTAAAACTTGGTGGATCGATTGTTCTCCTCTCTCCACTCACTTCTTTTTTGGCAAAAATTTGCTCTTCAGTTTTCGGCAAAACTTCTCGCTCTCCTGCTCCTTCACCCTCCTCTTGCTTAATCGCTCCAGCTGCCATTACTTCAAACAAACTTGATTCAACTAGCCACTTCAAGTCGACCCCCTCTCGCCTCATCATATCAATGACCGCATTAACCTCTGCAGCAGGAAATCTACGACCGTCACTGGCATCTAATATTCTAAATTTAGAAACAGCTTCTTTTACTTCTGGCCAATCACCTGCCTTCTTCATAGCATCATACAAATCGGGACCTTGCTTTCCGCTAAAAATTGATTGTATAGAATCCATAAACCCCTCCCTAAACTGCTCTCTAATTTTCTCTGATTGACTTAACTTTGATTCAGTTTTAAGAGATGTGCTCTCAACATTCCCTTCTAGATAATTAAAAAAGTTCCTTTTAGCACTATCAAAACTAATTCTTCCGTGATGCTCTACTAAGTCAAGAAGGCCCAGTAAATGCCTTTCATTGTAAACAGCTCCACTAGAACCAACCAATTCTCCTTTACTTTGAATATAGTTTTTTACATCATCATAACTCTCTGCTTTTTTTAAAACCGAAGTTAATTCATCTTCATTCCCAAGAAAAACATCCCTTAAATCACTTTCAATCATTTCTCTTGCGGTTTTCGGTTTTTCTCTCTTATTTTTATTCTCACCAGGCACCTCAAAACGAAACTGCATAATTTTATTAATTTAACTAGTTATTATTTTCCTCACTGTCTTCTTCAGATGATTCTGTTGATACATTACCTTCTAATTGTTCTTGAGATGGAGTGGCTTCCTCTGGAATTTGCTGTCGTTCAAAGTCAGGGTTAATCATCAGTTGATCTTGAGAAGTACTCTCATCTGACACTGAAGGCTGCTCTTCATCTAACTCTTTTTCATTCTGACTTCTTATTGGCTGCTCCATATTAGCACTCTGTTGCAACCCATCCAGTGCCTTCCTGCCGCTCTCTAAGTTAGTAATTATCTTCTTAACCTCTTCATTGTCGGGATTAAGTTCGGCAATTTTTTTGAACTGCTCTATTGCCCCCTGTCGACTACCTTCTTCGTCTAAAATCAAGCCTAGGAAATAGCGCGCATTAGAGTAGTTATTATCTAAAACTAAAGCACTTTCAAATTCCTTTTTAGCCTCACTCATATCTTTATCTCGATAATAGATCAGGCCCAAACGAAATGGGATTAGTGGATCATTAAAGAATATTTGCTTATTCCTTTTTTCCTCTTCAATTGCTTGTGCTATCTCACCTCTTCGCTCATAAATTCCCACAATCAAGAAGCGAGCTGGTGAAAAATCGGGCTTAATTGATAAGGCTTTTTCCGCCTGCTCTTTAGCTAATGCCAGATTCTTATTCGCCTCTTCAGAAAGCTGAGGCTTTCCCTCTCCTGCACCACTTGCTTGATTTTTTGCAATCTCCACATCTGCCATTGTCAGATAAATATTGGCCAACCTTTGATACAAAACTGCATTAAATGGATCGTATTTTAAGGCATTTTGATAAAATTCTATTGCTTTTTGATCAGCATCATCCATGGTTAAAAGCACCCCCTCATAAACCTGAGCAGTGGCAACTTGATTATCAGCATTAGTTAAATCAAGAAGGCGCGCTTGATCAACTGCTTGCTTAGCTCCAATAATCATATTGCTTACAAAGGCAGAATCGTCTGCACTCAAGTCCTGTCCCTTTTCTACTACCCGTTGGTTAGCAATGGCAAATAAAACATTAGACATATTGCGATAATAAACATCTCGATTGGGATCAATCTGAATTGCTTGTTCAATCTTGCCGGCTAATTCCTCTAATTTATTGCTATCACTAATTTGCATCGTCAATGCTTGGTTGAACTTAATCGCAGCAACAAATTTTTGGCTTTGTAGATATATTGCTGCCACCAAACCAATAATTGCTAAAACAAACACAAAAGATAAGACTAAAGATGATTTTGGAGTAGCTGAGTTAGTAACAAACTCTTTGGCTGCTTCATCAGAATTAAAAGATGACAATACTAAAAAGAGGGCAAGACTAAACCACCACAACATCAATAAAGTAATGTTTGCAGGATAAAAGAATAAAACCAAGGTTAAGAAAAACCAAGTTAGCCCAACTCCCAAGAAAATATACCCGCCATCAGTTCGATTTTCATGACGTGTTGCAATGGTTCGCACGACCTCTCGAAAAAAATAAACCGTACCGGAGCCAACCAGAAACAAAAAGGCTAACGCTCCCAAAATTCCAGTTGTTGAAACTAGGGTCAGAAAATAACTTGCTCCTGTAGAATAATTATCAATCCAATACTCCACTCCCTTGTTTATCGGCCGACCAAGCTTATAAGCATGATCATAGTTAGCTGGGCCAAATCCCAAAAGCGGTTTCTGTTTAATTGATTTTAGTGCGATAGAAAAAGACGCCCCCTGTGCCAACACGGGCTCTCCTTGCAAGTTGGTCTTAATAATTGGCACTTTAAGTAAAGTTAGTAAGGCGAATATAACTAAAAAAACCATTGGTAAAATCTTGCCACGATTCTGTTCTACCCTACCTCGAGCAATTGTGATTCCCAAAAGAACTATCAAACAAATAATCAGTCCCAAATAAGTCAATTTCAAATTAATCACTACTAAAACATAGGCAAATAAAATAGAAAAAATGAAAGATGCCGCTCTTACAAAACCAGAAGTTTTACTTAAAAACATTCCTTGCGCCAGCAAAAATAAGGCCGCCGCATAAAAACTAAAAGCATACACTGAGCCCACCGTTATCACAAAATAGAAACCGCTAAATCCATAAATTGACATCAGTCCCAAAATTGATGCTACTGCACCTCCTATTAACAAAGTAAAAGCCAATAGAAAAGATTCTTTTTTGCCTTGAATATTATTAAAAATTAATAAAAATCCTGCTACAAAAAACAGCAGAGTGACAAAAGCTTCTCCCTCACCACCAAAATAACCCCAAAGACTTTGTTCCCGGTAGGCAGAAAAAATAGTACTTAAGGCATAAATACCCAACCAAACTACTACTGGTATTAAAATAAAGTTATTGCGAAAACGAATTTCATTGCGCCAAGCCATCTGTCCCACCCAAGCTAAAAAGCCTACCCCAATAATCACTGAAAGTAAAAGCTGTTTACTGATTCCAAAAACACTGGGCACATTCAATAAGAAAAACAAGGGCAATAGAAAAGCAGTTAGATAAATTGATAACTTTACAACCCAATCAACTATTTTCAAAGCTGGATTTTTGGGGGCTAGTTTTTGGTTATTCGTCGACCTAGTCGCCGCACGATTAATCGGGCCCGTTGGTCTGCCTTGAACATTTGGCTTAAGAGGAATCCTAGTTGCTCTACTTTGAGCACTTGTAGTATTATTTAAAGTGGAAGAACTCTGAGGAGAGAAGACTTTTTTGCTAAAAAAATCATTGACTGATCTTTTTTTGTCGTCAGGGTGGAAGCTTTTCATTATTTTTTATTTTATATGTATTTAATAATTAAAATTTGATACAAATACGAAATAATTATATAATAAAAGTATAATTAAATAAATTATAACAAATTTAAAAAATTAAGCAAATCAAAATGGATATTTTACTCATCGTTTATATTCCAATTCTGGTGGGAGTCATCACTCAACTAACTAAATTTATTATCTTCTCCATTAAACATGGTATTAAATGGAACTACCTTTTCACTCATGGACATATGCCATCAATGCATAGTGCATTAGTTACCTCACTAACGATTGTCATCGGTTACTTAGAAGGAATGAATAGCGGCATTTTTGCCTTTTCTTTAGTCTTTGCCCTAATCATCTTAGATGACGCTTTGAGAATAAGAATGCATTTGGGCGATCAGGGCCGCTATCTCAATATGTTAGTGCAAACTTTAAATTTAGACGATAAAAAGTATCCTCGCCTCAAGGAAAGAGTAGGCCATCGTTGGCAAGAAGTTTTAGTGGGAGTTATCTATGGTGCTACACTCACTATTCTTTTAATTTATCTGACTAAATTTGTTTAGTTAAAGATTCCTATTTTAAGATTTGAAAGCTTAAAACAAAAGACCCGCTACCAAGCGGATCTTTTTGAAAACATCTAAACTAGCTCAGCAAAGACTAGCGTCTTTTTTTCTTTTTACTTCCACCTTTGCCCTTTCCCTTTCCGAGCATCACTCCTGCCACAGCTCCTAATGCCGCAGCAATCCCAGCACTAATCATAGTAGCTTTCTCTGGATTCTTCTTAACATAATTCTTGGCTTCTTTGTAATACTTTTCCATCTGACTTTTCACTTGTTCCATTTCCTTCTCCGCTGAATCTTTGACTTTGTTAATCTGATCAGTGGCCTTTTTTTGAGCCTCTTTAGCCACTTTTTTAGTCTTAGCGACCACTTTGTTTTTTTTCATCAATAGTTTTATTAAATATTAATTAAATAGATTAACTGTTTATTTTCTTATTTGCAAAACTGAATAAAAACGCAACTAATAAAAAGAAAACTCCTAAAATCAAAAACCCTGTGCCAGGAAAATTAAAAACACTTTCTAAAATCAGAGCCAAGCCTATCAAGGAAAAGATAACTCCAGTCATAACAAGAAAGGATGTCGCAATTAGTTGCTTAACTCTGATAATCGTTTCATCAATTTTTGATTGCGTTTCTTCTTTTACCTGCTCAATAAAATTAGCCAAAAAACTACTTGTGAACTTGCTAGCGACCTCTCTAACGAAGAGCATTAGTCCGTCCTTAAAGGAATCTTCTTTCTTCTTAGCTTTTGATTTAGTTTTTCCCGCCATTTTATTTTTATTATTTAATTAGCTGTTTTTTAATTATAGCATATTTTTAAAAAATAAGCAACCTAATTATTCAAAAATTATCTTTGCTTATTTTTGTTTTTAAGTTATAATATCCTAAGCTATGGTGCATAGTCTTAGTATTTGTTTTTAGACCTTTATGTCTACTTCAAATAATTCACCCAAATCAAACACAAAAATTAAACCGAATTCAGAGCAAAAGCTAGAAGCAGAACTTTTTGCTACTGTTTGTGCTGATCGCAAAGATGAACCCTTCATTGGGGCTTTTGCACATAATGAGAAAAATATTTCTAAGCAAAAAAATGGACAACTATTCGGAATTGTTCAAGTTACTGATCGTTCTGACAACTCTTCCTATCTGCCAAACTTGCTAATTCAGGTAATTAAAAAAGAATTTTATCGCTCACGTTATCGCAGTTTAGAGGAAAACTTTGAAGCAGCTTTACGTAAAGCCAATATCGACTTAGCTGACTTAGTAGAAAAAGAAATTGCACAATGGGTTGGACATCTAAATGTCGCGCTGGGTGCTCTTAAAAAAGATCAGTTCATTTTTACTATTTCTGGCGACGCCAAAATATTTCTAGCTCGCAATCAGCGCCTGGTTGACATCGGAAAAGATCTTAATGATGAAGAAAGCCTTAACCCAATTAAAACTTTTAATAATGTCTCTAGTGGCCAACTACAAGCAGGAGATAAAATAATCCTCCTGCCTGCCTCTGCCCTTAAAATCATTTCTACGGAAAATCTTCGCCGCCACCTAAGAACTCTTCCCTCTGATGAATTTGACAATTTATTAAAATCAACCATTGAGGCTGAGGGTAGCTATGAGTCATTAGCAATTGTTAACCTACAAGATAAAACGAAAGAGCAACCTTTTCTTACAGAAATTACCAACAAACCAATGGGTAATTATTTTGGTGCACAAACTGAAGAGTCAGTTGTCGCTCTACCAGAAGAAGAATTGTCTGCTAGACTTTCTGAAAACCCCTTAATACCCTCCCTCGAAGACAAAGAGCCCGAAACCTCTCCATCTACTGAAGAAAAAAATAACGACCTACTAACCCCGACCACTGCACTATTTAGTGATCAAACAGCGGCTGATCAATTATCAATAAATAAGACTACTGATCTTGATTCAGAAAATACTTACGTTGATCAAGAAGAAACCTCTTTTGAAAGTGACACTTCAACTGCACATGAAAAAGAGAAATTTGACACAAAAGAACAGTTATCACCATTTGAAGAACAACCAGAAATTTTTATCAGTGAAGATGATCATTTTGAAATAACACCTCCTCTTGAAAAAAGAAAAAAGACTAAAGAAAAGCTAGGAGGATTTCTAAAAAAGGCAAGTTTACTAAAAAGCTCTCTTACTGGCTTGCAAGAAAAGTTTATTGGGAAAAAAATAACATCAGAGGAAGAAAAAAAGCCAGACGAAAGCCCGATTATTTCAAAAGAAAAAGGGGTGGACAATACTAAAGCATCTTTAAAGAAAAAGCCTTTAGCTAAAAAGGAAATCTCTACTTCTTCAACTTCAACTAACTTAGAGCCTAAAAGCACTCTGGACTTTTTAACAGCTCTTAAGGCTGCTCAAATAAAAATTAAATCAGGAAGCTCTATTGTTACCACATCAGCAATTGCCTTTAGTAAAAAGGCTATTGATCAAGGCAAGATCATTGGCGGAAAAACAATTTCCCATCTAGACACTAGTACGAAAAACCTTACCGCCTGGAGCAAAAAAACGATTTCACAAACCAACAAGGCTGTAAAAAATAAGGAGCTTTGGAGGTCAGAAAAAAAGAAAAAGCTTTTGATTCAAGAAGTTTCTCGTCAGGAAGATGTTACTGAGGTAGTTTCAAGTCCAGAAAATATTGAAGAGGTTGTTTTAAATAATGGCACTAATCTAATCCTTGAATCTTCCCAAAAACTCCCTAAAAAAGAAAAGCCCAGTCATACTAAAGCAGTCGTGAGCAAACCAGAACCTGTCTTAATGGACGGCCTTCAGAGAAAACCAAGTCCTAAAAAACGATCTCGAAAATCAAAAAAAATTACTCACCTAGAGTCACCTATCCCAGAAGAAATTGACAACTTTGATGAATTTTTCGGAGAACTTAGTGCGGAAATTAAAGCCAAGGAAGAGAGAATGAAAAAGAAATTTGACAGCTTCTGGGAAGATGAATTGGAAAATACCAATGACTTCTTTAAAAAAGAGGCTGAGGAAGAATTAAAGCTTCCAAAAAAATCATCCTCTCAAGAGGAAAATAGTACGATCAAATCATCTCAAAAATCTGCCGCAATAAAAACACTTAAATACATTCTCCCTTTGTTGCTAATTGGAGCAATCGCTGGTGGAACAATTTATTTCTGGCCTCAATTTAAAAAGCTAAATGAAAAAGTATCGACTAAAGAAACCTCAATAAAAGAAGAGCCAGTTAGTGTGCAACCAATAGAACCTTCGGAAGTAATAGAAAATAATTTAGAAAATGATTTAGGGGAAATAAGTAATGCACTAACTATTGGTCAAGCAAAAAACTCAATTACTGCTTTGGGGCTTGCCGATGAGGTTGCCTTTGCAATAACGGATAACGGGGACTCGTTAATAGAGTTTAAAAATGATCAAGAAGTTGAAGTCTATCCTCTCAGCAAAACTAATTCAACTACCAATGATTTAGTTTATTTAAATTCTCTAAAATTAATTATTATTCTAGGAGAAGATAATAAAGCTTTTCAGTCATTCAGTCCAATTACAAAAAAAACAGAAAGTCAAAAAATTACTCTGCCAAACAATTTCAAGTTAGCTGGAGTTGGTTCATATTTAGACTACATTTATCTGCTGGATAAAAACACAGGGCAAATTTATCGTTACCCAAGAGCTGAGGGTGGATTTGGAGAAAGCAAGCAATGGCTTAAAAGTCCACTCCTAGATAAAGAAATATTCGATATGGCAGTAGATGAAAAAATCCGCCTAATTCTTGCAGACGGCTCAATTGAAACTTTTGCTAATGGTAAAAGTGAAGACAAAACAATTATTAAAGATCTTTCTCCCAATAAAATTTTCACCCACAATGACTTGAAGTATTACTATTTGCTAGATAAAGCACAGGGCAAAATTGCACAGCTAGATAAATCTAATAATCAGGTTTTAAAAGAGGTTACTGATTCAAAACTGAAAATCGCAACTGATTTTGTTATCAATAAAGACGAAACGGAGATAATATTCTCCGTTGAAAAAGAGCTTCTCAAGTTGACTTTCTAAAAAAATACTCCTTACTAGTAATCACTAAGATTCGATAAGATTCGAGATCATTCCTGACTTTTTCGCTGCAGTTTCTTGGCTAGATTACGAACACCTTGCTTGGCTTCAGGAGAAAGTTGTTTTCTATTTTCACTACTCAAAAAAGCACCTGCCTCTCCAATCAGGTTGTCAGCAAAATCCTCTAGATTATTATTTTTTTGTTTTTTAACATCTACTTCCGGCTGCACAACAACCTCACCATTTTCACGTCGAATAGACTCTCCACTCTTTTTTCTTATAATAGTAACCTTTTCTTTAGAAGATCCTGGTTTAAAGCTTTCCATTGATTAATTTTTTAAAAATTAAATTTCTAATGCAGGGCGTTTCAATTCCTCTGTTTCTAGCTCTAATCCCTTCTCTGAGCCAGTTATCTTAATTACATCCTTATCTACTTTGCCCAATTCCTTGTGAGAATTATTGTAATGCCCTACTACAGTAGACAAGCTCTTACCCAATCTAGAATGATAGTCTTCGTATTTTTTTAAATGAACTCCTAATTGCTCTACTCTTTTTTGAATTTCCTTAGCAGATTCTTCAATTTTCAGTGCTCGTAAGCCTTGTAGTACTGTTTGCAAATAAGCCAAAAAAGAAGTCGGGGAAACAATAATTACATGCTTATCTCGAAAAGCATATTCAATTAAATCACGTGAAGAAACACCAGAAGAAACAGTTGAGGAGAGCAAGTCATAATAGAGCGACTCAGAAGGAATAAACATGAAAGCAAAGTCGACTGTATTTTCTTTGGGACGGACATATTTAGCTGTTTCGTCGATTCGATTTTTTAAGTCTAATTTGAGTTTTTTTTGCAATTCTTTTCTTAAGTCTCCATCATTACAATTCAAAATCTTTTCATAGGTTTCCAATGAGAACTTGGAGTCAATTGGTATAATTTTTTTGTCGACAAATACTACTGCATCAACCGCCTCACCATTTTTAAACCGATACTGCATTTGGTAGCTATTCGGCGGCAAAACATTTTTCAAGGATTCCTCTAGATAGTATTCTCCCAACACTCCTCGTTGTTTTGGGTTTTTCAAAATATCCTGCAAACTTTTTAGTTGTTCGGAAAAACCAACTACTTGCCGATTAGTCTCCTCCAAGCGAGTTATCTTTTCGGTTACCTCTTTAATCGACACTTGTGAATACTGACTCATTTCATTAAATTGCTTTGTCACATTATCCAACAACACCCGACTTTCCTTTGAAACATCACTCATAAAACGATTACTCTCTTGAAACTGACCTTGAGTAATTTTGTTGGTTTCAGATAATTTGCTGTCAAGTATTTTTGAATTTTCAGACAACTTATACTCTAGAGTTTGAGACAAATGATTTAGTTGCTCCTGCAACAACAACACAGACCTATCATCTGTTTGTGTTTTTTCTAATTGTGTAATTTTCTGATTAATTAGAGCGTAAATAACAATCACTCCAATAATAATTACTCCAATAATAATTATTACTTCTAAACTCATGATCTTTTTAATTTTTATTAAATTAACCTTGTGCTAAGCGACTCAAACGATCCCATTCTGCGTCAGTTTCTTGTTGAATTTTAGCAATTATATCAGTACCATCTGGCCTTTTAAAAATATGCTTAAATCGACCTTGTGTCTGCAAAAATTCCTCCACAGAGACTTTTTGCTTGGGATTATAGCTTATTTTATACTGACTATTTTCTACTTCATATAGTGGCCAAAAATTAGTCTCTGTTGCAAGCTTAGCAACGTCAATTGTTACACTAGTGGAAATTTTCCAAACCAGTACACAAGGAGAGAAGACTAGTAAAAATTTTGGACCTTTGATGGAAAAAGCTTTTTTAACCTTTGCCTCAAAGTCATTTAAAAAGCCTATATTAGCTGTTGCTGCATAGGGAATTTTATGCCCCACTACAATATCCATAATATTCTTCCGCCCAGCTATTTTCCCAATAGATTTTTTCCCAGCTGGTGTTGTTTCTGTCGTGCTAGCATAAGGGGTGCCTCCACTGCGCTGTCCACCTGTATTCATATAGGCACCGTTATCATAGCAAACAAACAAGAAATCATGTCCTCGCTCTAAAGCACCGCTCAATGCCTGCAGTCCAATATCATAAGTTCCACCATCACCAGCAAAAGCCACAATCTTCAAATTATCTTCACTAATCTTACCTTTTTTTAAAAGTGCTTTTTTAGCAGTTTCAATCCCAGAGACAGTAGCGCCCGCATTAGCAAAGGCACTGTGAATATAAGGAACTTTCCAGGAGGTATTTGGATAAACAGTTGTTGTTACTTCCATGCAACCAGTGGCATTTGTTACCACAACTGGATCCTCAGTTGCGTTCAAAACTGTTCGCGTCACAATTCCGATCGGACAACCAGCGCAAGTAGTAGTTGGTGTAAATTTTTGTTCTTCAAAATGATTTTGCATATAATTATTTGCACTTAGTTTTTAAATCAAAAAGCTTCTTACTTCTCCTGTAAAAATTTTTTCAACCTCCTCTTCACTAATTTCTCGTCCACCTAAACCATACACCACTGAATTAATCGGTCTTTTTAGAGCAATCTCAACATTTCCAGCTAGAACTTGACTCGTTCCAAAAGATAAATTTTTGTCCAAAACAAACACCTGTTCAACATCTTTCAACGCCTGATAAACTGCTTCAACTGGCCAGGGGCGAAAAAGACGAATTTTTAACAAACCAACTTTCTGACCTCTTCCTCTCAATTTATCTACCGTTGCTTTAATCGTACCACAGGTTGATCCCATTGCTACAATTACTTTCTCTGCATCATCTAGCTGGTAAGACTCCACTAAATCATATTTTCTACCCGAAATCTTTTCGAAATCACTTACTATCTCCAAAAACTTACTTTCTGCTTCTTGCATCGCATCATAAACCTGCTTGCGAAAATTAAAATAACTCTCTGGCAATGCAATTGCTCCAAAAGTTTTTGGCTCATTAAAGTCAAACAAAGTTTGTGTTGGCTGATACTCACCAACAAATTCCTTAACTGCTTGATCAGTCATAATTTCTACATTTTCCACACTGTGCGAAGTAATAAATCCGTCCATATTAGGTGCAACTGGAAGTAAAGCTTTTTCTGCTAATTTGGTTCCAATAATCAAATTGTCATAGGCTTCCTGCACGCTTTCTGCAAATAGTTGAATCCAACCAAAATCACGCATTGCCATTGCGTCAGAATGATCGCCGTGAATATTAAGTGGACCAGAAATTGCACGAGTGGAAACTGCCATTACAATCGGTAAGCGCATTGCACTAGCAATTGGCAACATTTCCATCATATACATAATCCCTTGACTAGAGGAAGCCGTCATCGAGCGAGCTCCGGCTGCAGCCGATCCAATACAGGCACTCATTGCACTGTGCTCTGATTCTACTGGAATGATTTCCGTATATGCATTACCATCAGCCACTTCCTGCGCAAAATATTCCACAATCGGCGTTTGCGGAGTAATTGGATACACTGCCATAACATCTGGATTGATTTGTCGAATCGCCTCACCCACCGCAAATCCTCCAGTAATTGCTTTTTTAATTTGTTTATTTTTCATGATAATATCGTTCTAAAAAATTTATCTTTATTTTTTCCGCATCTGAATCGCTTTTGTTGGACAAACTGTCGGACAGATTCCACAGCCCTTACACCATTCTAAATCTGCCACTGCTTTTTTCCCTTTAGGAGTTTTAATTAATTTAATTGCTCCTTCTGGACAATGTTTGACACAAATCCCACAACCAATACACTTATCATGATCATAGACTGGAAACTCCGTTTTCCATTCACCTACTTTTGGATAGAACTCAATTTCATTTTTGATTACCGCGCCCAACTCAAGATCATCATTTCCTTTTTCATCTAAATTATTATTCTCTTGATTATTTTTCATTTAATTTAAAAGGTTATTTAAAAAAATAAAGTTACACCTCTTCACTCAATGCACTCTGTCGAATAGCTTCAATATTTTTTTCAGTCTTATCCTCTCCTATTTTAGGTAAATATTTACTTCTAAAGACAGTCATAATATCCTCCGCGTCCACAATCTTAGTTGTCTGAGCAAATTTTCCCAAAATAACCACATTTGGTCTTGACTCGCCAACAATCTTCTCCGCTAAACCAGTAGCATCAACCACAATCACTTCTAATTTTCCTGAAAACTTGCTTTTTATTTCCTGCTTTGTTTTCTTGCTATTTACCACCATTACTCCCCTCTCTAAAAAATAATCTGATAAGTCGCTTTTCAATTTATCTGTCTCTAATAGCGTTTCATCCAGAACCAAGATACAATCTGCCTCTTGCACTGACTGATGTGTTTTTATTGGCTCCTCTGCAATTCGAACAAAAGCTCGAACCGGTGCCCCAGATCGCTCCGGACCAAATTCTGGGAAAGATTGAACGTATTTTTCTTTTAACGCAGCCGCCTGAGTAATTAATTCCGCTGTAGTTTTTCCTCCCTGACCACCCCGTCCATAAACAATAATTTCATAATTTTTTTTCATCTTTTTTTGTTTTATTTCTTAGGGAAAATAATCTTACTTCGTTCTGAAAGTATTAATTGTGACTAAACTAGAACCGAGTGTTGTTTAAACCTGAATACACTCGGCTCCTAATTAACCAAAATTAGCAAGAATTCTTAAAAATCACTATTTTTCTAACTGCAGCTGGATCATTTCCTTAATTTTCTCCTTGGTTACGACCCCTCCAGCAAAATTATCACCAATGAAACTTGCAGGCGTACCAGAAACTCCATACGCTCTTGCTTCTGTAACATCCTCTTGAATTTCTTTAAGATATTTATCGTCTTCCATGCACTGATCATATTTAGCAAGGTCTAAACCAACCTGACGAGCATAGCTTTTAAAGGCTTCTTTTCCAGTGCTACTCTCCCAATCCTTCTGCTTCGCGTAAAGCACCTCACTTAAATTCCAAAACTTATCTGACCCTTGCTCATTAGCACAACGTGCTGCTAAGGCAGCATTCATTGCTTGCGGATGAAAATCCAAAGGAAAATCCTTGTAAGTAAGTGCTACTTGATCTTTAAATTCTTTGGCAACAGCCACAATTTCTTCAAAGTACTTAGAACAAAACGGGCATTGGTAGTCAGAGTAGACAATTAGCTTGACTTCAGCCTCTCGATTACCAATAACAGGATCGGTCTCTCTAATCTCCGGCATACTTAGATATTTCCCCACTGGGGCACCCATCCCGACTATATCTAAAACATACTTATCAGCTTGCTCCTGAAACAATATCTTCGCCTCTTCTTTGTAAAAGCTAGTTTGATCAATTTCCTTCGCAAAAACTAAACTCGGAACCACTGTCAAATTATGCTTTTTAATTAGCTGTTTTCCCTCCTGAGAATCAGCTGTGACTGTTTTCACTACCATTGTAGGTAAAAAGCGCTTAATCCACTTCGCCACTTCTGTCGCATCACAATTCGGACACTCCTTTGCCTCCTCTTCGCTTACTGTTAGAGCAGTAACTTCAATCACTGGATCAGGATAGGCAACCCAAGTCTTGTTATTTTTCTCATCCTGAAAAACTTCCATATTCTTAAGAGCTTTTTGGGAATAACCTCGACCAGCAAAAAATTGTGCAATGTCAACAAAAAAACTACCCACAACAATCCCTCCCAAAAGAATAGTCAGTGCTAATAGATTTTTAAACCTTTCTTGTTGTTCTTTTTTTTCTTCTGATTCCTCAAAAGTTACCCTGCTTTCCTCTTGAGAATTCTCCCCCCAATCTTTTTCCTCTTTTTTTTCTTCCAACATCACTTTAAAAAATTAATTTTAATGAGTTAGCTTTTAAACCAACCCTCCCTCCTTTTTTAATAATATTATTCAGCAATTTCCTCTAAAACAGCTTCTGAGTCAAGCATTTCCTCTGAAGCAAAAAAATCTAAATCACTCTTAAATTGAATTTCTTTGTAATCCTCGGCTCCAATTGTCCAACCAGCTTCAGCAGCATAATTTTTCGCTAAAATTCCTAAGCCAACTCCAATCAAAAAAATGACTACTCCGATTGCTAAGCTTTTATTGCTGACCATTTTAGAAACTCCCTCCCTCTTAAAGTCATTGCCCTCCCCTCCTAAAAGATTATTTTCCATATTTCTACAATCTTTAAAAATTAACTAGAAACTTAAGAGATTAAACTAGCCTTAACAAATCATTCGACTCTCCTTCAATACACTCTAACATACCCAAGCAGCACTGACAACCTTGACAAATCAAATTATTCTTACTTAAGTAAAAATTAAATTATATAGTTTTTGATTGTTAAAAATGGTAGTTGTAAAATATTTTTTTTCCGTTATACTTCTATCAAAGTCAATTTAATCTTCAATTAGTCATGACTAAGCCTAAACGACAACTTTTTTTTCTTCTCTTTTTTCTTCTCTTCATTATCACCGCTCCGATTGTGATCCTTCGTGCACGAGGCTATTTGTTTGATTGGAATAATAACATTTTTGTTTTTAGCGGCTCAGTTTCAGTCAAAAGTTGGCCACGCAACATTGATATCTACCTCGATGGAGAAAAACAAAAATATCGTGATTTAAATATCATTAATCACACCATGAGCATCAATGCAATTCGACCAGGACAATACCACTTGCGTTGCGAAAAACCCGGCTATACTTCTTGGCAAAAAAATATTAATGTTCACTCAGGAATCTCCACAGAGTTTTGGAATGTTACTCTCTTTCCCCTGGAAAATATGAAAAAGGAGACCTTCTCAACTCCCTCCATTGAACAGTTCTTCATCTCCCCAAGAACTAAAGAAGAGCTAGTTTATTTTTCTCGTGACAAAGATGATTTTGTCGTCTCACTCCTTAATACAAAAACTAATCGCTCAGAAGAAATTTATCGATCTGCCGAATTCGAATTTGTCGAATCAGAAAAAAAGGAGAATGTTGAATGGAGTAGTGACAACAAAAGTCTCCTAATTCCAGTAATAAATAAAACAACTAAGGAAAAAGATTACTTAGTTGCACCAATTCGTCGAACTCGATTAGGAAAAATAATCAAGGTTTCCGATTTATTTGCTGAACAAAAAACTGTTCTTGCTGACCAAATCAATCAGGCTGAAAAAGAATCAGATTCAATTGCAGCTGTCATAGAAAAAGATCAAGAGAATTTAAAGCCTTTCAAAATAAATCAAGTACGCTGGATGTTCAACCAAAATAAGGAAATTGTGGTTTTGACAGAAAGGCAACAACTTTTTTACGTTAATATTGAAAAGCCTAATAATAAGATTTTACTTGATGAGGCAGTTAGCGGATTCAACTTTGCAGGCAATCGCATCTACTATTCAAAACTGCCCAATAATCTGATCTGGGAAATAAAAAATAATGATATAACCACCAAAAGACAAATTACCTTCAGTGATATCCCTACTCCTGAAAACTCGTTTGTTTCTCTAAACACTTTTGATCAATATCGAATTGCGACCATCACTTCAAATAAAGAATTGTTTTTGCACAATGAAGAAAAAGAAAAGGGTGAACGTTTTTTCGGAAAAATTGACGACGGTGTTTCTGGAATCCAATTCAGTAACGATGGTGAAAAAATGCTCTATTGGAAAGATAATGAAGTATTCGCTATTATGTTGCGGGATTGGGAGGCTCAGCCTGTTCGAAAAAAGGGAGACAAGATTTTCATCACTCGCTTTAGCTCTCCTATTAAAAATACCCAGTGGCTAGAAGACTATGAAAATATTCTATTCTCCAGTGATAGCACTGTAAAAGTAGCGGAGCTGGATAATCGTGACCATATCAATATCGTTGATGTTCTTAATTTTAACGACTACTCTTTAGCTGATCGAGATTTAATTTATGATAAATCTAATCAACTACTTTACGCTCGCTCCAATAAAGAAGGTTCTTTTCAATTAGAGTCATTCTTATTAATTGACAAAGAAACTCTAATTTTCTAAAAAATCTTAATTGATTGATAGAGCAATTTAAAGACAACCTTTCGGTTGTCTTTAAAAATTCAAAATTATTTTGACTGCACTACTCTTCGATTATTCCCAAGATGTCCTCCTTTGCATTCAATATAATCATTTCTTTGCCATCAACCTTTATCTCATCGCCACCATATTTCTTGAACAATACTTTTACTCCTTTTTTAATTGACTCAGGAATTTTAGAAGAATCTCCGACTGCAACCACCTTGCCTTCTTGTGGTTTTTCTTTATCTGCCGTATCAGGCAATACAATTCCTCCACTTGTCTTTTCTTCTTTAGCAATTAATTCAACTAAAACATTTTTACCTAAAGGTTTAATCTTTTTCATTCTTTTGAAAATTAATTATTAACTTTTAACCTCTATAGTTATTTAAATTGACTCACAAGTAGTCATAAGCAAACTATTTTCCTGATTTTATCCAAAGTTCTTTTTATTGTCAAATTAACTAATGCTATCTGTTATCAGCATTCTTATTTATGCAACGCCCTTTCCGACAAGCACAATCCCTCTCTTCATAGGCCGCTGCCGGATTAAAATTTAACATACACTCATCGGGTTTTTTAAAGTCATATTCAAACCTCTTATTAATACATTCTGTTGGATGACAGCTAGGTAGAGGAATGCAATCTTCTTGCACTTGACACAATTGACGCTCCGCCAAAAAACCGTCCGTCTCAACCTCTTCATTCAAAGTTACTTCTTTTCCTAAAAGTTTCCCCTTCACAACCGCCCACTCTTCTTCACTTAAAAACAGATAGATTGTACCCAAAAAAACCAATAGCATAAAAATCAGTAAAATAAAAAAAGGAATAATAGTTTTATTTTTCTCTCGCACCACTTTAAAGTTATTTTAATTTAAAAAGTGTCAACATTAAGTTGACTAAACCAAACTTAGTTTAGCAAATTTAATTAAAAAAACAAATCAAAACCTAACTTTCAATAACTGCCCTCTTTTAATTGCTCTTTTTGTCTCAGTCGTAAGCAAGTGATAATATTCACTCCGTCCCGTCACTCTTTGCCCATCTATCTTCTCTATAACAATTTTTGCCACCTTTCCTCGCATGCTATCTAAATAGGACTGCTCCAGCCGCTCACTAACTTTTCTCAACTGATAAGCTCTTTGTTTTTTAGACTCTAGATCAACTTGGTTAGAAAATCGACTGGCCAAGGATTTCTCATGAGAGGAAAAAGAAAAAACATGCACCTTAGCAAAACCAACCTTTTCAATAAATTCAATCGTCTCCTGAAAATCCTGCTCCGTTTCTCCAGGAAAACCAACAATCACATCTGTTGTTAAAGCAATTTCAGGAATCATTTTTTTAATTTTACTTACTCGCAACAAAAAATCTCTCTTGGTATACGGTCTGCGCATTAACTTCAAAATCTTATCACTTCCTGACTGCAAAGAGATGTGCAAATGGGAACAAATTTTTTCTGATTTCTGCATCAATCCAATTAGCTCATCACTAACCTCATTGACTTCAATTGAACTTAAGCGAATTCGACCCAAGCCTTTAATTTTTATCAACTGCTTTAAAAGCCTTGCCAAATCCTCTCCATCACCAATTCCGTTTCCGCCAGTTTTTAAGCTAAAACGTCCCAAGTGAATTCCACATAAAATAATTTCTTGATAGCCTACTTTTATCGCCTCTTTTAATTCTTGAACAATCTCATCTTCTGACTTACTAATCATCTTATCGCGTGCGTATGGAATTACACAGTAAGAGCAAAATTGATTACAGCCATCTTGAATCTTCAAATAATAGCGTGCTCGTCCGCCTCTAAAAGGAGGGCTAATTTTAAATTCACTGCCATTTTTTTTCTGACTTCCTGGCAGTTGCTTATTATCCCTCAGGACCGTTCTTTTTATTTCACTAACACTAAGCGAGATTTCATCTGCACCTAAAATCATTTTTTTGTCTAGTTTTTGTTGCTTTGACACGACACCTTTTTGAAGATAAACTCTTGGGTAGCAACCAGTTAATATTATTTTAGCATTAACATTGTTCTTCTTTAATCGAGTAATCAGCTTTCTAGTTTTACTAATTGCTGTCATAGTCACCGAACAAGAATTAACAATAATCAAATTTACTTTTTGATTTTTGCTAGCTTCTTGCCAGCCATTTTCAATTAAAAAGTTTTTCAATTCTCTTGAATCAACTTGGTTAACCTTGCAACCTAAAGTATAGATTTTAAAAAAATTCACCAATTTTTATTATTTAAATTAAAGCTTTTTGATTATAGTTTGCTTAATTTTGATGTCAAACTTTTCTCTCATCAAAATCTCTGGACAACTTAAATTATTTTGCTATACTGAAAAGGTTATTTGGGCCGGTAGCTCACCTGGTAGAGCGCCTCGTTTGCACCGAGGAGGTAGCGGGTTCAAGTCCTGTCCGGTCCACAGAGGGCGATTAGCTCAGGTGGTTAGAGCGCGTCACTGATAATGACGAGGTCCCAGGTTCAAGTCCTGGATCGCCCACAAAAAAAGGTTGCAAAATATTGAAGCGCTCTAAACAGGGTTAGAGCGGATGAAAGCACTGCTTTCATCCTGATAATGACGAGGTCCCAGGTTCAAGTCCTGGATCGCCCACAAAAAAAGGTTGCAAACAAAAAAATTCTTATCATCAAGAGTCTTGGCCAGCAAATAAAGGTCATTACCAAAGACAGGTAACCTCGACATACAGGCAAGCTCGATTCAATAAAGAAAGATTTAGAAAAATATTTCTGAACCTGCATTTCATCTCACTTAACTTAATTAAAATAATTGACAAATTTCTGCTTAAGCTCTACCATTAGAAACTAGCTCTAGTTTTAGGGTTTTGGTTTATTTTATCAATTAAATTTATTATGAAGAAAAAAATTCACCCCAAATATTATCAAGAGGCAACTATTAATTGTGCTTGTGGCAATGTTTTTAATACTGGTGCCACTCAAGAGAAAATGGAAGTAGAAATCTGTAGCGCCTGCCACCCTTTTTATACTGGCAAAAAAAAGTTGGTTGACTCTGCTGGACAGGTTGATCGTTTCAAGAAAATAATGGAGAAAACTGAAGCGCTAAAGAAAGAAGCTACTGCTCGAAAGAAGGCAAAGAAAAATAAACTTGCACCTAAAAAGAAGAAATCCTCTCAAGAGATCACTAAAGTTGCAGAAAAAAAATCTAAAACTACTCCTGAGAAAAAAACTCCAGAAAAAAAGAAAAAATTAGCAACTAAACTAGCTAACAAAAAGTAATTTACTAAAATTATTTATAACAATTAAATCAATTTATAAAAATGACAGAGGAGCAAGAAAAAAAAGAGCCAGAAAAAAAGATGAATCGAGACAACAGCATTAACATCATCCTGGCAATTATTTTAGCTGCCTTAATTATCGGAGGATCAATCGTTTACTCCACTAGCAAGGGTGGTGGTCTTTTCGGAAAAGCTGAGACTGAAGAGGAATTTGACATAAAAGTTGCTGCGTCAATTGAAAGATATATTGCAAAGCAAGAAGAAGAAATGATGAAGGCTCAAGAGGAAGCCAGTAAACCAGAGAAGGTGGAAGGTGTTTCTGCTGACGATGATGCGGTAATGGGCGATAAAAACGCACCTGTTACTATCATCGAATTTTCTGATTATGAATGTCCCTTCTGCAAAAGAAGTTTTGAGCAAGTTTTCCCTGAAATCAAAAAAAATTACATCGATACCGGAAAAGCTAGGTATATCTTCCGCGATATGCCTCTAAGTTTTCATGATCCACTAGCAACCCAAGAAGCAATTGCGGCAGAATGTGCTAAAGAACAAGGCGGAGATGAAGCTTACTACAAATATCATCACTTAATTTTCACCAATACTAAATCCAATGGCAATGGTCTGCAAAAAAATGACTTATACCGATTTGCCACTGAAATTGGATTGAACGCAGGAGAGTTCAAGACCTGCTTAGATACTGAGAGATTTGCTGAAGAAGTGAAAAAAGACATGAAAGATGGTCAAGAATATGGAGTTCAAGGCACACCTGGATTTTTCATTAACGGCTGGTTTATTAAAGGTGCTTATCCCTATGAAACCTTTGAAGAAATCATTGAACAAGAGCTAGCAGCAGCCACAAAATAATTTCATCATCTAATATAAAAAGACACGGGCGATCCGTGTCTTTTTTATCTTTCATCCTTAAATCGAATTAGCTGATTACTGCTGAAATCTTTTTGCCCAAAAGACTAGTTAGGTAGCGCTTGTTTAAATCCTTATCCCCAATAATCTTTAACTTCACTAAATCAACTAATACTGATAAAATTTCTGGGTCATTTTCCACTTCAATTTTAACTTTTTCTATCAGAACTGAATCTTGCTTGCTAAGCACTTTTTGAAAAAGAATCTTGTCTTCATCTAAAATATTTGCCTTCGCCAAAAGATCGTCAAATTTTTTCATTTAGCTTAAATTAGTTTTTATTTAAGAAGACTCTCCAACTAATTACTTTCATCCTCACTTGATTCATTTTCAGTTAAGAGTTCTTTGGGAATTTCAAAAATCTCTAATCCGGGCTTGTAATCCTTATTTTCTCCTTTAACTTCACCTTCAGCTGTAAAAGTATTCTTAGAATTTAGTGATTCATTTGTATCCTGAAAAGCCTTTCTGATTAATTCTTTTTCATTTTGATTAAGACTAGCCCAATCACCAGTCAACTTCTCTTCTGATAAACCTGTTAGTTCTAAGTTGTATAGTAATCTTTTTAGGGCAACTGTTTCATTCTCTCCAGCACCCGCCTCCTTGGGAAGAATCATATCCACTGCTATTGCACCGCCAACTGCACTACCGATCCTTCCTCCAAGTTTAAACAACTGAAGTAATTTGGATCCACTCCCAGCAAATTTAGCTAAATTAACTTTTGGTATTCTCTCAACTACTTTAACTAGCCCTTGAGCGGAAAGCCTTCTACCCGAAAACTCAACTGACCATCTTATAGACTCTCTAAGTCCTTTTGTTGCCACTTTGTCATAAATAAATTTTCCTCCTTTGAAAGTAACGATTGCTGGCTTTTCAATTCCAGTTTTAGCCCAACCAAAAGATTTTATTAGACTACCAGAAATTCCCTTCGCGATTGATTTATGTTTCCAGGTTTCTGTCACAAAAAACAAAGGGGTATATTTGGGTGCTTCTTTGACATAGGCAAACAGTTTAGGTCCTAAATCATGTAAAAAATTAGGGTCATCAGCTGAACCAGTATATTTAGCCTCAACAACCCTCTTCACTCCACCAAAATACTGAAGCATTAACCATTCTCTAAAATCATACAGCCTACCAAAAGAATCTGTTAAAAATGGAATTCCCACTTCATCTAAAAAAACCATGGCTTCATTTCCCGCTAAAGCCCCGATTAGATTTGCAAGATTCTGCTCCGACTGATTTTCAATAAAATTTTTAGCATCTCTTCTGGTGTCTTCTGAGACCTCTAATTTTTCTGGACTCGAAAGCTCTCTTCCTAAATCTTTCTCTGTTTCTTTCGACGAACCATCAGCAGTTGAAACTTGCTCATTTTCACCGCCAACCACCTTTTCTTCTACTTCTTCAACGCCTAGCAAATTTTCTACTGTCTGCCCTGCAACTCTCCCTAGGGGAGTACTCCCAACCACATCTTTGCCCCTATCAACAGCATCCCTGACCTTATCAACAGCATCCTCTACAGCTTTCTTTTTATCAAGAATCTCCTTCATCCATTCTGCCCCTGGAATATCTTTGATAAAAGGCATTAAAAATAATAAGGCTTTTTCCACGTTTCCCTCTCCGAATATTTGATCAACTCCTTTTTCAAAAACGCCTTTGAGTGCCTGCACTGCCTCCTTTCCTCTGCCAGTTGGGTCTTCAATTATATCATTTAATTTTTGAGCAAAAAGTTTTTTTGCCCCCTCGGTTTTACCAAACATTTCTAAGCCAAAATAAGTCGCAACTCCACTAAGTGCAAGTCCACTCACCCACTCACCCACACTTTTATCCTTCCTAGCCAAAACCAACATCCCTGCTAAACCAGCAATTGCGCAAGCAGCTGCCATTTCAGGATTTTTTTCAATTTGCCCAAGTAATTTTCCAGCTGGACCGCCAATCTCCATTGTTCCATACTTTTTTGCCCGCTCTCCCCGCTGAGCCATGGAATGAGCAACCTCTGCCTGCTCCCTGGACTCACTTCTTAAGTCAAAAACTTCTTTTGCAAAATTAGGATTTGCTTTTATTGCACTAGCTATTTCTGGGTCATCACTATTTTCCAAGATATCTCTTATTTCTTCCATCGTAAGCTCACCCTCCTCTAAACCCTTTTTATCTTTTACAGATTCAATCGCCCTAAGAGCGACTCCAATTTTTTGATATTCTTCGATCTTTCTTTCTGATCTGGATAGCCTTTCCTGGCCTGCCTCTCCCAGCCCTATAGCTGCCTCAACTTGCTCCACCCTCTTCCGCTCTCCAGCACTATCAAGCGGAGATTCTTGTTTCCCCCCTTCAAAGTGTGAACCTTTCGATTTTTGATTACTCATTATTTTAAAATTACTTTTTTACTTAAATTATTCTCCTCCTTTTTTCTTATCTGTTTTGTCCGCTTCTCTCTCAGCAGTAGCCCTATTAAAAGCTTCTTTAATTTTATCAACCACTTCTTTTTGTTCAACTGTTGTTTTTGGCTTCTCAGCATCTGAGCTATCAGAAATCTTATCTATCCGCTCCCTTAAATCTCTAATGCCGGCTTCTTCCGCCAATGCCCGCCCAATGCCCGCTTCATTGTCCTTTTCATTGCCCTTCTCCTTCTCCTCTTTTTTCTCTTTACCTTTTTCTCCCTCTTCTATTTTCGATTCCAAATCCTCTAATTGTCTAGCAGAAAGAGCCTTTCTCCCTCTTTCAAATCCATCTAAGCTAAACTGTCTAGCTCTCTCAAAAACTCCTGGCATTTTTTTCATAAACTTGTCTAGTTCTGGAAATTTTTCCTGAATATAGCGAAATAAATTATTCATTAGAAACGCTCTGTCACCCTCTTTTCCTTGTTCAGTTTTTTTACTCACCTGATCTGTCTCAACTTGATTTTCTTCATCCTCCAAATCTTTTCTCCCTCGCTTTAATGGGTCGTCCAATTTCGACATTTTAAAAATTTAATTATTAATTAATCTAGTGAAAATTCAATGTCATCATTCTTATTGTTGTTGAGTACTGCATTCTTCGCTCTTTCCGGAATAATTCCCTCTTCACCAACACCATCCACCGCCTCTACTTTTTCCTGATAGGAAGCAAAACGCTCTTCAATCTCATCTTCGACCACCTCACGTGCACGTCCTAATTTAAAACGAGAAAGTTGCTTAATCGAATCACGTAATTCTGGATCGCCTTCTGATGGCGGATAAGTTTTCATATCAAATGCATCAGAAGATTCATTGTTAATCAAAACTTTTGTGTAACAATTAAAGTTGTCTAAATTAATCAAATCATTCATATCAAAAACTGGAGCAAATTGCTTTTGTAAAAGTTCAGCATCCTCTGCTCCTACTCGAAAAGAGGCCATTGATCCAACGTTACCAAAAACCGCCTTGGAAATATCTTCACTCAATTGGCCAATGAATTGGTGAGCAATGGTTAAACAAAGTCGATACTTTCTTGCCTCAGAAAGAATTTGAGCAATCGAATCAGTGGTGAAATTCTGAAACTCATCAATGTATAAATAAAAATCCTTGCGTTCTTTTTCTGGGATGTCTACCCTGCCTAAAGCTGCCATCAAAAGCTTACCGACAATTACCATTCCAAGAAGATGAGAGTTAATTTCTCCAATTTTACCCTTTGATAAATTAACCATCAAAATCTTTCCTTGATCCATTACTTCACGAAAGTTGATAGTGCTTTTTTGTTGAGCAATAATTGGTCGCATCATGTCATTAGAAATAAAAGTCGTCAGCTTGGAGTTAATGTAGGGAGTAATATTTTCTAAAGATGCCTCACCACCTGCCTTCTCTGCTTCTTTGCGCCAAAAATCAACCACAGTTATATCTTTGCATCGTCGTAATTTTTCTGCACGGAACTCTGGATCTCGAAAAACCCTCGGAACTTCCATTAAAGTTGACCCGATTTCTGGTGAATCCATCACTAACAACATTGCATTTCTCATATATTGCTCAAACATCGGTCCCCCAGTTTGCTTTAAGTCGTATAGTTTATCAAAAATAGCAATCATCTCATTGATCACAAAAGTTCTCTGTTCTGGGTGATCTTCTTCATACTCCATCATATTTAAACCAAATGGTCGCTCAATGTCAGATGGATCAAAGTACACGACATCCTCCGCTCTCTCAGAGGGAATTGATCCTAAAATATTATCAATTAAATCTCCGTGTGGATCGATCACGCAAAGACCGCTTTTTTGACAATCTTGCTTAGCCATCTCCTCAATAAAAGTTGACTTTCCTACTCCAGTTTGCCCAATAATATATAAGTGGCGCCTTCGATCATTTGCAGAAAGCTTAATGTCTGTTTTAGTGCCTCGATAGTTGCTGTAGCCCAACAGTAGTCCATCTGGAGGAATGTTAACCGGCGGTGGCGCTGACTTTGCTCTCAACCAATTGATTTTTGGCGTCTCTGTGGTAGAAATTGGAAAATGAAAAATACTGGCCATTTCTTCTGTACTTAAAACAACGCTTTCATCCCAATCAAAATTACGAAAAATAAAATCGTAAGCAAGCGACTTGGCAGCTCTTTTTTCTCTCCTAATAGGAGCAAATTGATTTAAGTTGTAATCATCAAACTGAACAAAAGCATTCTCAATCTCAGAAACAATTTCGTCTGCCCGCTCTTGTGTTTTAGCGGAAGATAAAATTCTAACATTAACTCTAAAACGAGCTTTATTATCTTTTGCCTCAAGCTGCTTCACCACTTCTTGTTCTTCCGGCGTCAATTGAAAAGGACGATCTGGTCGATCTTTCTCTAATGATTCTTGCTGATCTTCTTTTTTTACTCCAGTTATGGTATTTAACACTTCATTACCAAAAACAAGCGCCATTTCTCCTAAAATATTATTACTAGCCGCTCGCTCTAAACGTATACCTTGTTGCATTCGTTGTGCCACTCGCCCACTATTACGCCACCACTTACGACTTGCCTTTTTAAATACTAGCTGAATTGCTGCACCCTCTTCAAAATTATTTAATTTGGATAAAGAGTTGGTTATGTTGTGCAAAGGATCAAATTCAAGGTGTTGATAAGTTCGAATCGGAAAAAAACTCTTCCGCTTTAGTTTCATGTAGCTAGCAGCCGTAAAGTTTCCTTTTTTAAAAATACTATAGTCATCTGTTCTTTCAATATTTGAATTTGGGAAAAAGCTATGGATTTGTTTCTCCACCACTCCCTCAAACTTCTTCGGAAAAGAGACAAAAAAGCTAATCTGCTCACTATCAGAAGGAACTGCCATCTCAAAAGTTAATTGAGGCGAACCATACATCATTCGATGGAAAATATTCTTATGCTTAGGAAGTCTTGAAAGAGAAGTTAATAGCTGCTCCATCTTGGAAATTTCCTCCTTCTCCATCGCCTGAATCCCTTCTCTTGTTTTATTACTGTCATCTCTTTTTTCCTTAATCACCTTAATCACATTCAAAGAACTGTTCAAAGAAACTGTCATTTTAAAACGAGTAAACAAAAAAACTTGCGCCAAAAGCCAAGTCCCACTCATTAAGGTTATTATTCCAAAAAAAATCATCAAGCCAACTAACAACACTGACCCAGTCATTGTTTTTTATTTTAATTTATTTAACTTTCCTCTTCTGACATAATAGCATAAAAAAAGCTAAAGTGGAATCGTCTTGCTAAATTTATTGAAATTAACTTGGCTACTTTTATTTCGACACAAATTAGTTGTATTTACAAGAAGAGATTATCTTCTTGCTAGATAATTCTTTGGCTTTTGAAGTATCAACTTCCACATAGCCTAGTGTTGCCAAAATAGCCTTAGCTTTATTCACGTCCCCCTCAAAAGAAATCTCACCAGATTGAAGCTCAACTCTTACATTCTTCATGCCCGCACCAAAAAGTTCCGCTATTATCTTAGCCTCACCCCCACCACACCTTAAATTAACTACTTTAATAGTATTCATTACTTGAACTTATTGATTATTATTGCATTTGGTATAACCTAGGTCTTATTGATTTTTATTTTCTACTCCCTGGAAAATATTTCTAATTACTCGGTCAATTCCCATTTCATCAATCTGAAAATCATCTGTGGGTAAATTGGTCGACAACAATTTCTTTACCACTTCCTTGGCCTCTTTTCGATCTACTTTTAACCTAGCTCTCACTCCCTCAAATTCAATTATCTTCCCAAATTCTACTAAATCATTCTTGTTAACTGGCTGACTAAAAGTAACCGTAATAATTTTACTATCAGCATAATTGTCAATTAATTTGCTTAATAAACCATCATAGAAGATTTTTTGATTAATAATCACCACTCGCTTGCACAATTTCTGAATGTCCTCCATATAATGAGAGGTTAAAATGATAGTAGTATTTTTCTCTCGATTATACTTCAAGAGAAAATCTCGAATATTTTTTTGTGCCACCACATCCAAACCAATTGTCGGTTCGTCTAGAAATAAAACTTTTGGACTGTGCAGAAGTGCACTAACCAATTCACACTTCATCCGCTCGCCTAAAGATAAGTTTCTCACAGGAATATTTAGGTTATCACCAATCCCCAAAAGAGCCACTAATTCATCTAATGTCTTTTTGAACTGACCTTTCTCTATTTCATAAATTTTCTGATTCAACAAAAAACTTTCCATCGCTGGTAAGTCCCACCAGAGTTGATTTTTCTGACCCATTAAAAGAGCAAATTGTCGCTTGTAAGCATTTTGATGTTGCCAAGGGTCAAAGCCTAAAACTCTGATCTTACCCCTAGTTGGTTGCACAATTCCTGAGAGCATTTTCAGCGTTGTCGTCTTTCCTGCTCCATTTGGACCTAAAAAACCAATAAATTCTCCTTGTTTAACTGAAAAGCTAATTTCTTGAACTGCTTTTTTCTCAATTATTTCCGGAGAAAATAAGTTTTTAATCCCCATCCAAACACCAGGTGATTTTTTATTGGAGAAATAAGACTTACTCAAATTTTTCACTTCAATGGTTGCCATAAAAAAATATTATAATTTGTTATGTTATGTCTCAGTTATGTTGTACTTTATATGTCTGAATTTAGCAGATCACTTTCATTTTAGCTATTCTTCATTAAACATCAAACCTTCTTTTTCTTTAAAATTAAATTATTAAAAAATTAAGTGAGCGTTAAAAGGCTATCTCTTATTAACTCGATGCGCTAGCGTAGCGATCAAGTCCCTTTCTCCAGATTAACCGACTGAGCCCTAAAAAAATCAGTGCTATTGAGGTTGAACCTAAAACCAGCCAAAGATTAAAACCTCCAAAGAAAATCTTAGCAGGAACTGTTCCGACAAAAGCAATGGGAAGAACAGAGGCTAGAATTAGCTGAAAAACTTTTCCCTTAAAAATATCTGTTGGGTATTGTCCTGCTCTTAAAATTGAGTTAACTAAATATTGACTCGTACCAGATTCAATCGTCCAAAAAGCAATCGTATTTAAAATCATACTAATAGAGCAAATAATTACTAGTGCATTGAATAAGGTGATTGAATAACCAACCACACCTAAAAACAAGCCCAAGCCGGTCAAATCTGTATGCCAAGCAGCAAAAATAATTACTCCCAATCCCAAAAAAGTATCTACAAAATTTTCAAGGTCTCCTCGATAGATTAACTCTAAAAATTGCCCGTCAATTGGCTTAATCAAAATTCCATCTAATTGTCCTTGCCGAATATGCTTACGTAAAGCATTAAAAAATCCAAAAAAAGTCCAACAGATCCCCTCTAAAAACCAAACTGTTCCAGCAATCATCAAAACCTGATGATACTCCCAATCATTAATTTTTTCCACCCAACTAAAAATTACATTAAAAAAAACTAGATTTAAAGTAATCTGCACCCCCGCTCCAAACATCAGCCATAAAAGATTAAACCGATAAGCTAATCGCTCCAAAAAATTAACTTTTTTGAAGTAAATAAAAATTCCCCAATATTTTTTAATTCTATGCACCAAAACCTTCATATTTTTCAATCCCCTTTTTAAAAATAAATCTTGATAGAAAATAAAGCCCAATAAGCCAAATTAGTCCTGGCAAAAAAATTGTCCACTCTAATTCAATAGCTCTTTGAAAAACTTGAATCGGCATCCAAACAATGTGCTTAAATGGCAACCAATTAACTAATCGCTCTATAAAATCTGGAAACAAATTGAGGGGAATTATATTGCCAGCAAAGAAAAACATAATCATTCTCATAGAAAAATTTAAGCCCTGCACTAGTCCCAACCAAAAAGTCAAAATTCCCACTAGGAAAAAAATAAAAAAATTAATCCCTAGGGCTAATAGAATCGCTATTAGAAAAAAACCATTCCGCTCCCAGTCAGTTACGCCCAACCAAACTAAATCAAATTTAAATAGAGCAAAAAACAAAAGTAGCCCTACCATCAAACTGAGATTAAAAACTGTTTTTCCTAAAATAACACTAAAAGTTCTCCCAATGTAGTTAATTGGTTGCAATAACAACCCAGTAACCACTCCAGAGCTTACCTCATCTCCCACTTTCCACGCCACATCTGGCCCTTGAATTGTAAAACCAATAAAGGTTGAAATTAGATAGTAAACAACTAGACTGTCTAAAGAATATTCACCCACTACTCCTCCTTGTTCATAAATTGCCCACCAAAGAAAAATATAAATTCCCAATGATGTCAATTGCGAAAAAAACAAGAAAAAAATATTTGCTCGATAAATCAAAGACTCTGTAACTGAATTCTTAAAAAATAGAAAATATTTACTCATAAAACGAACCAACAGAAAAATATTAAAGGTAACTTAGCTTAATTAATATCACACTTAACTCTAAAAAAACAAGCCCCTTTGACAAAGGACTTGTTTGAAGAATTTTTACCTTGTCGGAAAATTTATTTGATTAGTTTTATTTTACCAATCAATGGCAACTCCTTCATTTTACCACCCGACGCATTAATCACTCCCATCACAGCCATCACTATCAAGAAAATCGTTCCTAAAGGCAAAATGAAAAACAAACTCAAAAGATCTGGTAGAATAGCATTCATAAAATAAACAGCAATAAGTACAAGCAACAGACTCAACTGCTGATTAGAGTGAAACTTGGCAAATGGACTATCTTTCGCATCGGTTACCAACGGAATAAAGAACAAAACTGGGATGATGTAGCCAATGATCGCCATTGCCTTATTTTGTTCTGCATCTTTTGAATCAGCTACAACTTCTGCTGACTCAGCTACCTTCTTTTCTTCTGCCATAGTTTTAAAATAATTAGTTAAACTTTAGTTAATTATACCACATTCTAGGAGATGTCAAGTCTTCTTTTTTCCTTATCTCAAAAAATCCCTTCTTAATTCCTCTTGTCCTCCATGGGGGACAAAAATATCATCTAATCCAATAATTTTTACAGAAGCTTTAACGTCTCTCTTAGCTAAAACTTCTAAAATCGAACTCCCTAATCCACCAGTCTTGACGTTCTCCTCTAAAATTGTCACTTGCGCAACTCCGTTTAAAGAATTAATCATTCTCTCATCTAAGGGCTTTACAAACCGCGCGTTCCAAAGTGCACAATTTCTTTTATTGTTTGCTATTTTTCTTGCTATTTTTTCTAGCGGACCGGTAAAAATTACAACTTCCTCATTCCCTTCCTGCAAAATTTCCGCTTCGCCTAACCTAACCACTTGTCGTATTTCTTCTCTTTCTCTATTCACTTCTGCAATTCCTCTTGGATACCTAAGTGCAACTGGTCCTTCTTGTTTCAATGCAAATTCCAGCATCATTTCTAGCTCTATTCCGTCACACGGTGCCATCAAAGTTAAATTAGGAATAATTCTTAGATAGCTTAAATCAAAAACCCCATGATGAGTGGCTCCATCATTTCCTACCAACCCCGCTCGATCAATTGCAAAGATCACCGGAAGGTTTTGCAAACAGACATCGTGAATAACTTGATCAAAGGCTCGTTGCAAAAAAGTGCTGTAAAGCGCTACTATTGGTCGAAAACCTTTCTTAGCTAGACCCGCTGCAAATGCCACTGCATGCTGCTCACAAATTCCCACATCAAAAAACTGCTCTGGCCTTTCATTGGCTAACCTGTAAAGCCCAGTTCCATCAGCCATAGCAGCAGTTATGCCAATAATTTGGGGATTTTTCTTAGCAAGTTCTAGTGTTTTTTCACCAAAAACATCAGTAAAAGTTTTCTCTTCTAACTTCCGCCTACTTTGTCCATTGCTAATAATAAAGGGGCTCACTCCATGAAATCTTTCCGCTCGTTTTTCTGCTGGAGAATAACCCATCCCCTTAATAGTGCGAGTATGAATTAACACTGGTCCATATTTTCTAGCCTTACTTTCTGCAAATCTCAATGTTCTTACCAAGTCTTTAATTGAGTGCCCGTCCACTGGTCCAAGGTAGTGAATTCCTAGTTTTTCAAAAAGCAAACCAGGTGTTCCAACTTCCTTAAAAGCTTTTTTTAGAAAATGTAAATCTTTCAAGCACCGCCCCTTATCATCTTCACAATTCTTCACTAATTTGGTCATCCTCTCTCTTACAACTTGATAAATTTCAGTTTTCTCAATCCGCTTAGTATATTCACTTAACGCCCCCACATTCTCTGCAATTGACATCCGATTGTCATTAAGCACAATAATCACTGGAGTTCCTAGATAGCCAATTTGATTAATGGCTTCAAGCGCCACTCCACCCGTGAAGGCTCCGTCTCCAATCACCACCACCGTTCTTCGACTGCTTTGTTTTCTTCTCTCTGCTTCAGCTAGCCCCATTGCAGTTGAAATTGAAACACTTGCATGACCAGTCTTGAATAAATCAAACGGACTCTCAGCGGGATCAGGAAAACCACTCAAACCACCACGCATTCTTAATTTTCCAAATTTATTTTTTCGCCCAGTCAAAATTTTGTGCGGGTAACATTGGTGCCCCACATCAAAAACTAAATTGTCTTCGGGCAAATCTAAAAATCGATGAATGGCTAAAGTGACTTCTACCACACCTAAATTACTAGCTAAGTGCCCGCCAGTTCTTGAAACTTTCTTAACTAAAAATGCTCTCATCTCGTCCGCTAACTGATCTAATTGTCGAAAAGAAAGTTTTTTTAGATCGCTAGAAGATTTAATTTTTTCTAAAACGCTCCCCGACTTTCTATTTTTAAGTTGTTTTTTCATTGATTACTTTATTCTTCACTCAGCTCAAAGTCAGTTGATGCCTCAAAACTTACTCCCGATAATAAGTTATCATTCTTTAAGCGCTTAAAGATCAGCATAGCAAATACTTCTGTGCTACCTTTAGTTAACCCTTACTTTTAAATTTTTTCTTTCTAATGAAACAATAATTTCCCTCATCAATTCATCTACTTCTTCTCCTGTCATTGTACGCTCATCTTGTCCAAAACTTAAATGAAAGGCTAGTGATTTTTGTTTAGTTTTTTGGTTTAAAAAAACATCAAACAGTTCAAGCTTTTTTAATGAATCGCCCGCAACTTGTCTTATAGATTTCTGCACAGACTCAACTGAGGTAAATTCTGGTGCAAATAACGAGATGTCTCTTAAAACCCAGGGAAATTTAGGCAATGGCTGATAGATTTTACCTTTCTTCCCCAAAAACTCAAGTAGCAATTCAAAATCCAAATCTAAAAATACTACTGGTTTTTTAATAGAATACTCAACAGCAAGTTTTGGTTCGATAATTCCCAAACGAGCTATTTCTTTTTTATTAATAACAATCACCGCCTCTCTGCCAGCCTGAAAAATATTTCTACTTTTTACCACTTCTTTAAATTCAAATTTCTCCACTGAAAGATTTTCTAATATGTTTTCTAGTGCACCTTTCATCTGATAAAACAACTTTTCTGCAGAAAGATTTTTATTAAAAATAACTGCTGCAAGTTTCAACTTTTCTATTGGCTCACCCATTTTGTTTTTCTCACAAATCCGAGCTAATTCAAATATCCTGAACTCATCAAAATAGCGTGCATTATCGCCAGTCTTACGCAACATCATTGGCGCTAAGCTCAAACGCATTAAAGCCAGATCCTCACTACTTGGTGCAATAATCTGCCAATGACTTTCTTCATCTAGACCAAAAATTTCTGCGTCTTTTTTGCTATAAAAAGAATAATTACGCAATTCATCAAAGCCCTGAGCTAACATCAAGTCCTTAATTTTCCACTCCAGATCTCTTCGTTGATTTACTGTGGGAACTTCTACTGAAGTAATTACTTCTCGAGCCTTTACTTTTTCGTAGCCTATTATCCGTCCAATTTCCTCAATTAAGTCATTTACTCCCTCAATGTCCAATCTCCATTCAGGCACTCTTACTTTTAATTTATCTTGCTCACCTTTTTGCACTGAAAAACCTAAGTTTCCCAAAATCGCTTTTCCTTCAATGAACTTTATTTTTTCTCCTAATAATTTTTCTGCTTTTTCTAGATTTAAAATAAGATTCTGTTTTTTAGACTGATGATAATTTTTATCCACCACTTCCAACAATTTTGCCCCAGCATACCTTTCCAAAAGCTCAATCGCTCTAAACATCGCCTGTTCAGCCAAAGTAGGAGAAAGTTCTTTTTCAAAACGTGCCTGTGATTCTGTGAGTAAAGAATGTCGCTGTCGACTCTTACGAACCCCAAAACCACTGAAGTGAGCTGATTCCAAAACAATTTTTGTTGTTTTTTCAGAAACTCCACTTTTCAAACCTCCTTTTATTCCAGCTAATGCCAGTGGCTTCTCTCCACTTGCAATCAATAAATCACTTTCATCTAAAACTATTTTTTTCCCGTCTAACAACTCTAAATTTTCCTTTTTCTTTGCTTGTCGAATAACAATCTTCACTGCTTCCTTATCATCTTTAATTTTTTCTAAATCAAATGCATGAAGTGGATTTCCTACCTCCAACATTACATAGTTAGTAATGTCCACCACATTATTTATCGGCTCCATCCCTGCCACTAACAATCTTTTTTGCATCCATCCTGGAGAGGGCTTAATTTTGATATTTTCTAAAACCGCCCCCATATATCGCGTGCACCCTTTCTTATTTTCCACATTAATTGTCAAGATTTTTGGTTTTCTAGTCGTAGTCCTTGCTTTTGTTTTTTTCAACTTTAATTTCCTCCCCTCCATTGCACAAATCTCCCTTGCTAAGCCAATGTGGCTTAAGCAATCGTGTGCTCGATTCGGCAAAATCGAAAATTCTAATATTTCATCATTAAACCCTAATGCCTTGGTTAATTCCATCCCCGGCCTTAACTTATCCACCTTCACTAAAGAATTTTTTTCACCTCCCCGTTCTAAAATTAAAATCCCTTCATGATTTTTTCCTAACATCAGCTCATCTTCCGCACACAACATTCCTTGAGATTTTACTCCTCTTATTTCTGTCGCTTCAATCTTCATTCTACTCTTGGGCACAATTGCTCCCACACACGCCACTGACACCCAATCATCTGTTTGAATATTTTTTGCTCCACAAACGACTTGCAATAAACCATTTCCACTGTTTTTACCATTCAAATAAGCCCAGTCTATTCTATCCTTACTTTTCAGCCTATTCTTAAGTTGACTAGCTTTAAATTTTTTTATAAAACGCTTACTCAAAACTAAAGCCCTTACTCCATTCAACTCTCTCTCCTTCTTCTCAAAATCATCTAGAGTTAGACCAAAATCTCCAGTAAAAAATCCCAAGTCAATTTCGATCTTAGCTTCATCTTGATAAGTCGCATTAGACAACTTATCGGTTAATTTATTTTTTCCTATTTTTTTAAAACCCAGTTCTTCTAATAATTTATCTAACTTTTTAAACTGCTCTTTGTTTTTAACAATCAAATCTAAGTCACTATGTTCTCTGTAAACTATCCCTACATGAAAAGCACAAGCAAGACCACCGAGCAGCCAAGTTTTTATGCCCTTCTTTTCAGCTTCCTCTCTTATTTTTTTTAACGAAGATAAAGTTAAATCTGTTTTCTTAAATGAAGATTTTCTATTTCCAATGTCTACCTTTACCACCTGCAGTCGATCAGCATTAGGATGTGGTTTGATTTCTAAAATCCTCCCTACACAAAAATCAACATACTGATCTTTTATTTCTTCACCTCCCTCAAACTCAAAACCTTTCAATCCCACCATTTCTGCCAATTTCCTGACAGTTTTCTTTGTCCCTGACAACTCCTTTAGCCATTGATAAGAATATTTCATCCTTTTAATTTAACTGCTTATTAAAATCAAACAAAGACTTAGCCTCTAAGCTTAAAAATTACTTCTTGACTTATTTCTGCTTCCAACCCTTAAAAACAAACTTCCGCTCTTTCAAATTGTTAACCACGCCAGCTAACATCCAAAAAACAATTGCTGCTGGACCAAATAGCAAAACATTTGAGGTAAAGCCTAATAAAATAAATTGAGAAAAAATAGACAAAACTACAATTAACCAAATCCTCTGCCAACCATCAGACCTAATGTAAACCGCCCTAGTTTCCCAGAAATATATCAATAAAGTTAAAATAAATAGCAATAATCCAATTAGTCCAGCGTTCTCCCAGATGAAAAGATAGGAGTTAAAAATTCTCTCATTAGCAGGAGCAAATGGTTCATTAATCGGCACTAAGCCTTTACCCAAAACGTAATTCTCCTTGATTCTTTCATAGCCCGCTACCCAACTTTGAAAATTAGCTTCTGATTCAGAGGATAGTGAAGATTGAAATCCAGGAAAAATAAGTGCTAAAATAATAATCAACGTGGCAGCAAAAGATAATAGGGATTTGGAGCGCAAAAGAGTGCCCATAATAAATATCCCTGTTACTAAAATAATTAAAATGGTATGCGAAAAGGTTAAAATCAAAGCTAAGATTTGGATTAATAGGAGTAATATCAAAAAAATTCGACTATTGAAAATACTTTCGTCGTATTCTCTTTTCCAATTCTTTTTGCTACTTAAATCAACAATCCTCTTCTTAATCGCCACTCCTGTTCTCGTTAAATAAACCGAATCCATTAACTGCTTTTTCTTGGATTTTTGAATAGCCCTCTGATCTACCCCCTTAGCTGCTAAAAAGGCTTCCTCTTCTTCCTTTTTTTCAGAAAATAAAGTTGGTTGTTTACTTTTTTCCACCAAAATAATTATCAACCCTAAAGTTACAGTAATGGTAATCAATAATAAAGGCGCTAAAGCATTCGAACCTAGCCAGGAGTAATAACTATCTGATAAAAATCCGTTGATTTCGAAGTTAACGTCCCGAAAAATCATAGTCTCCTTTTTAATTGGCGTCACTCCCATTCCCAGAGAATTTTGCCAGCTAAGCCAAAAAGAAGCTAAGCCAAAAACAGAGTGCAGAGAGCCAATTACTACTAGCACTAAAAAGAAACGTTTAATTCTTTTTTGAGTTTGAAAAAAATGAGAAAGTGCTATTTGCAAAGAAAAATAAATTAAGACCGTAAAAGACAAAATTTTAAGTTCATTGCTGGATTTCACCTGAGGAGAAAGGCTGATAAATAAAAGCAACCCGAGATAAAGAATCATCCCCAAGAAATACAGTCCGGTCCTGCCCCACCAGATCTTTTCTCTTCCAAAAGAAACTGCCATAATCCCCACAATTCCCAAAATAATAAAAAATGAATTGTGAATCCAAAGCTCTGTTTGTGCCAATTTAATTGGCGGTAAAAGCAATGCCATTCCCAATAGAAAAAGCCATCCTCGAGAAAAACTTTGAGCCAAAACTGATAAAAAAATAAACAAAACTAAGATGACCAGCGCAGCAAACAAGTCAAGTGTAATTGCTAAAGTTAGCGCAAAGGCAACCACCCCAACAATTAGAGTGGCAGCGGAATCTAATGCCATTTTTTTGAAAAAATCCATCTTTTTGTAGTTTTTACAATAGACTTTAATCTTCTTAAATATAGCATAAAAAAAACAAACTTCAACTCTTTTCTGAACTCCAGTTAGTTATCCCAAGAAGCTATTGAGAAACTAGAAAAAATTAAATAATAATAATTAGTTGACTTTTTATTTGATTTAATTATTGCTTTAAATTTTTAACAATGTTAAAATGTAGTTAACTTTCGGGAAAGAATTAAATACACAAAAATATAAACAAAAATGAGGTTGGTGAAAAATATTTTTAGTCTACCTTCCAAAAGGCAAACTTATTTGCTTTCTTTAGATATTGGCACTGAATTAACCAAGGTTCTCTTGCTTAAAATTGATTTGAAACAAAAAAGAGCTTTGGTTATTGGACAATCTATGGTTAGGCAGCGTCTGGGTCACATGAGTTCTGGTGCAGTCAGTGATATTGCTGGAGTTATTGAAACTTGCCAGCAAGGAATCGCGGAAGTAAAAAAACAAACAGGCATTAAAAATGTTTCTCAGGTAATTATGGGTATCGCTGGTGAGTTAGTTAAAGGCACCACTACTACAGTTCACTATCAGCGCGCACGCCCCGAAATCAGAATTGATTTGCCAGAAATTAAAAGCATCATCCAAAAAGTTCAATGGAAGGCTTTTGATCGTATTAGAAAGCAACTTGCCTGGGAAACCGGACAAGATCAAATTGATGTCAAACTAATCAACGCTGCAATTGTTAGTGTTAAAATCGACGGCTACCGCATTGCCAACCCAATGGGCTTTCAAGGGAGAGATGTTTCTATCGGTGTCTTCAATGCTTATGCACCCATGATTCATCTAGGCGCCTTACAAAAAGTAGCTGATGAATTAGCCTTAGATCTATTAGCTATTGCTGCAGAGCCCTATGCTATTACTCAGTCAATCAATACTTATAACCAACCAGAATTTGGTGCAATTATCTTAGACATTGGCGGAGGAACTACTGATGTTGCTCTAGTAAGAAACGGCGGACTAGAAGGAACAGTTATGTTTGCTCTAGGTGGCCAAGCCTTTACCAAGCGCTTATCAAATATCTTTAACATAAGTTTTCCTGAAGCAGAAAGTCTAAAGCTCAAATACTCTACTGGCCAAACAGATCCTAAGCTAACCGAACAAATTCAAAGAATTTTTGCTGATGATCTGAAAGTTTGGCTCAGTGGTTTGAAAATATCTCTGGAAAGTTTCGTTAGCTCTGATGTTCTTCCCTTTAATATTCTTTTATGCGGTGGTGGCAGTGGCCTTCCAGGACTAAAACAAGTTCTTGAACAGGGTAACTGGGAGGGTAGCCTTCCCATCCCAGAAGGTCTTAGAGTTAGTTACTTGCAACCAAGAGATATTGTTGGAGTGGTTGATAAAACAGGCAACCTGCGCTCACCTCAGGCAGTTGCTCCAATGGCATTAGGTAATTTGGCTTTAGATATTCTTCAGGGACAAGATGCTAATATGCTTTCAGAAGCTTTAGGTAAGGCTGTTAAGAATATTCAGGGTTAGCTTTCTACTAACTTTTACCGATAAACTTTAAACTTTATAATTATTTATCATCTGCTTAAGATGCAAAAAAATATCTACATTGATGTTGATGAGGAAATTACTAGTATTTTAGATAGAATCCGCCAAGAAACAGCTAATCAAATAATTTTAGTGGTCCCACAAAAAGCCTTAATTGCTCAAGGTGTTATTAACTTGAAAATATTGAAAAGAGAAGCTGAGCAAATGAACAAACAGCTGATTATTTCAACTACAGACCAACAAGCCAGAAGAGTAATTGAAAGAATTGGCTTAAAACTAGCTCCCATTCCCAGACCAACCACTGCTACAAGAAGTAATGTCTCAAATGAAATTAATGTAGACAATTTTTCCCGAGATGCCTCTAAGGAAGTTATGCAAAAAATAGCCCCTTCCACTCCCCCGCCGCAAAAAACAAAAACTGTTGGAAGTGACTCTTTTTACTCAGACTACTCAAAAGACCATTCGGTGTCGCCAGACCTTAACCAGCCTAATCAAATGGTGGGAATGGAGTCAAAGCTACCGCCCCAAAATACTCAACCCAAACCCAGTCAATCTCCCTCCAAAGACTCAGATATTTATGCGATCAAGCCTGACTCCTACTATTCTTCAAGTCGTAATAAAAACAAAATTGGGCTAGAAGAAGAGTCTGAATTTGACAGTGAAGAAAAAGGCCCTTTTATCTTTCGTAAAAAATTTCAAATAATTTTTGCCCTACTACTTTTAATCGTCATTGGTGGAA
>DUUL01000115.1 GCA_012841575.1 Candidatus Moraniibacteriota bacterium
AGTCACCGGAAGTGACGATGGCTCCCCTTTTATCCCGGGGGATCACCGCAATGATCCCGCTGCCGCGCGGGTGTTTCAGACCGACCCTCCAGGGCGAGCCGTCCGCCTTCGGCCCGAGAATACCGACATCCCCGCCGGCATTGATCAGGGCATGGCTGATCCCGGCCTCGGCAAGCAGATCCAGCCCCCGGTCAACAATATAGCCCTTGGCAATGCCGCCCAGATCCAGGGCCATCCCGGCCCGGGGCAGATAGATCGCCCCATCTCTGGTCTCAAGTAGTCGGTAATCGACCGCTTCCCGGAACTGCGCCAGCTCCTCCGGAGCGGGGATCCGGTAGCGCCCCTCCCGAAAACCCCACCGCTCCAGCAGGGGGGCGATGGTCGGATCAAAAGCACCGTTGCTGATGGAGCTGCATTCCAGGGCTTTCCGGATCACCGCGGCGGTCTCCGGGCTGACCGGGACCGGCTCCTTCCCGGCAGCACGGTTGATCGCGGACACCTCACTTCCGGGATCACTGCAGCTGAGCAGCTGCTCCAGCCGCCCCATCTCATCGAAAAGGGCCTGTTTTACCCGCCGGGATTCCCCGGAGCTGCGACAGTAAAACTGCAGCTCAATATCGGTATCCATGAGCAGCTCGCTGTAACCGAACAATTTCCCCCCGGCGGTGCTGCAGCCGCCGAGGAGAACGGCAGCGGCCAGAACTACGACCGTAGCAGCGGTCAGCACCCCGCGTTGTTTCCGCCGCAGCACCGGTTTTTTCCCCGGAGCTTCTTTCCATTGATCGGCCCGGGCCATGATATCTCTCTTTTCTTTTGCATGATCGATCCCGAGAACAAATATAACACCACTGCGCTTAAATGAACAGGGAAATAACAGGCTTAATTCCCGGGCTTACCCGCAGGGAGCTGCCCCACCTTTTCCCTGCTCCGGCGGCCGGAGCAGGCCCGGATGAAAAACAACTCCATCAAGCGCTTCGGTTTCAAGCAGTGGCGGCCTCCGTTTCAACCCGGCCGGCAGCTCCGGCCCGGCGGGGTTCGATAGCGTTGAAGCGGCATTTTTCCAGACAGAGACCGCAGTCATCGCATTTTTCAAGATCGATCACAGCCAGATTTCCCTCCATGGTGATCGCTTCGCGGGGGCAGACCCTGACACAGGCCCGGCAGCCGGTACAGCCAACCTCGCAGATCGCGCTGACCTTCTTGCCCCGCTCCCGGGAGCTGCATCTGACCAGATGGCCGCGATTCCCCTGCGGTATGAGCCGGATGATATCGCGGGGGCAGGCCTCGATGCAGAGACCGCAGCCGGTGCAGCTCGCCCCATCAACCAGCGGCAGCCCCTCCGGCCCCATGATGATCGCTTCAAAAGGGCAGGCCCGCACACAGTTGCCCAGACCGAGGCAGCCGTCGGGGCAGGCTTTGAAACCGCCGTGGTACTGCTGGGCGTATTCGCAGTCAGAAACCCCGTGATAGATGAAAAGATCCCGGGCCAGCCGCCGATCGCCGCGGCAGAAGACTGCCGCCACCATCGGTTTTACCGCCTCCACCTCCTGCCCCATGATCGCAGCGATCGCTTCGGCAGCCATACTTCCGCCGGGGATACAGGCATTCAACGGAGCCCTCCCCTCAACAATCGCTTCGGCATATTGATTGCACCCGGCAAATACACAGGCACCGCAGTTGGCGCCGGGCAGAGCTTCGCGAACCGCTTCGATGCGCGGATCCGTGGGTACAGCAAAGAAACGGGCCGCCAACCCCAGTAGAAGGCCGAAGAATATCCCCACCCCTCCCAAGGTGAGAACAGCATACAGTATTTGCATTTCTTTTCACCCCATTGTACTAGATCGGCAGCAGATCTTCATCGCCGTTAAAACGTGAGCATTCCCTTAAACCCCATGAAGGCCAGCGAGAGGATCCCCGCAGTGATCAAGGTGATGGCGGTCCCCTGCAGCGGCCCGGGCACTTTCGTCAGATCAAGCCTTTCCCTGATTCCGGACATGATCACCAGGGCCATCCAGAAACCGAGTGATGCAGCAATTCCGAAGACCACCGATTCAAGCAGGGTGAATTCCTGCCGCACTGCCAGGAGCGCCACCGCCAGAACAGCACAATTGGTCGTGATCAGGGGCAGGTAGATCCCCAACCCCTGGTAAAGGGTGGGGCTCGCTTTTCTTAAAAAGGTTTCCACCAGCTGAACCAGGCCGGCGATCACCAGGATAAAGGTAACCAGCTGGAGAAAGACCAGCCCCAGCGGAACCAGCACATAGTAATGGATCAGCCAGGTCACCAGCGTGGCCAGGGTGATCACAAAGACCACTGCCATGCCCATCCCCATGGCGGTCTCCATCTTCCGGGAGACCCCCAGGAAAGGGCAGATCCCGAAGAAACGCTGCAGCACGAAATTAT
>DUUL01000005.1 GCA_012841575.1 Candidatus Moraniibacteriota bacterium
ACCTCTCTAGTTCTGTCTAAGGCAATTTTATCATTTTTATCCCCAGGCTCGCTCTCACTTTTAGGGGCAACTTTTTCTAAGTCACCACTAAAAATTGCTTCCTTATTTTGGCTTCTTAGCTCTTCCAACGCCCTTTCTTTGCTTTCTTCCTCTCTTCTCTCTCCTTCTAGTTGCCATCGACTAGCTGGGACTATAATGGGGACAGTGTCTGGATTATTCAGGTCTCCACCTGGTATGATTTGATAAACCTCGTCTCTTGCGGAGGAAGTAAGTCGCTCTAACGGATATCTACTAGTATCTGTCCGTCTTTCAATTATCTCTTCTGGTCGAAAGTTATTAGGATCAAATGGTACTTCCTGTGTAGAAGTTGTGGGAATAAATAATTCTGGTCTTTCTCCATAAGTGTGTGCTATTCCAATCACCTTGCTTGATAGACCTCCTTTTGCATCAACCTCTTCTCCTGTGTCATAAAATAAACTGTGTAAGCCAGGATGACTACCTGAGCCTTGTATTAGCTTGCCATCCTGATCAAAGGCAAAGAAGATTTTGGCAATATTTTCAGGGACCTTAATTTTTCCTGTAGCATCCATTTCTAAAATAATCGGGTGATGCTGAGTTCCTCCAGTCGAATTATCCAGTGACAGCCCTAGCTTCACTTTGCCTTCAGCCAATAAGGAGCTAATATCCTCGTCACTTACTCCAGTTCCTCTCAGTTTTGCTATATCAATCATTTTGGAAATATCAACAATCACATTTCCTTCTTGATCTTGTAAATATCGCATTCCCAACTCAGTGGAATCAGCGTTTAGTTTTAGATTATTAAGAATATTTCTAGTTGTTTCTGGCAAACTTCTCACTCCCTTATCTGGAGCTGTTTTTTGATCAAAAAATCCTCCATAAGAAATTCTCTGATTTTCATCATAATTTACCCCCAAGGATTGAGCAAAGTCTTTAAAATCATCAACTGTATTAACTGGCTTTGGTACTCCCGCAACCTCCTGAATTAAACGAGAACCGTCCTCACTTAAACTCCAGCCACCTGATAAATTTTTATTTATTTCATCAATGTTCAAACTTCCATTGTCATTAAAGTATAATTTGAAATCTGGAACATTGTTTCCAAAATTAGTCACACTAACTGGTTGACTAAAATCTGGACTCTTAACTATTTCACTAAATTTAACGTGAAGTAATTCTTTTCCATCATCGCTTAATTTCCAAGCTCCAGGTCCCTTCAAGCTAGCTAAAGCAGCGTTAGTCTTCCCGATATCAATTGCCCCCTGATCATTAAAATAAAGGTTAATGTTATTGTCATTAATATTAAAGTTAGTGCTGCCACCAGCTATTATACTTGCTTCCTCTCCATTTAATTTCAAAACATCCATGTCCTCCCCAATAGTTCGCACGAGATTATCTCCCTTAACTGACCATCCCGCTGGTAAATTAGATTTTCTAAAGTCGATTCCTGATCCATCTGGCTTAAAAAAGATATCCACCTTATCGTTCCCGACATTTATTGTATTTAATTGCCCTGGAATTAAGCGTCCTATCGATGCCCCACCAGAATCAACAGAACCACTTAATTGCCCTAAAATCTGATCGGATGAACTTCTTCCCTTTAAGATATCTTTCATATTATCAATTGTGGTATAAGCTGAACCACCTCGAAAGTAATCAATTAAATGCTGTCCAGCTGCCGATCCAACCGCCCCAAAAGCTGCACTTAATCCAACTATTGAAGCTACGCTTCTGCGCTTATACTGATCAGCCTTGAGATCTGCTCTATCGATAATAGCATTTAACAGTCCTTTGTTTTTCTCGAAAAGTTGAATGAAATCCTGATTAGAATCATTTACAACGAGGTCATTATTTTCGTCGATTAACCCATTGTTTCTTAAAAATAATTTTAGCCCGATTTCTAAATCAGACTTTGATAGAATATTCGTTTTATATTCTTTACCCTCCTCTTCTGAAACTGTAATTAAATCAACTGTTCGATTTACTCCTGTTTGACGAAATTCTCTTGCACGATCTCTTTCAATATCAAACCGTGCCAACATATCAGCCAATGACTCTCTTTGCTCAACAGTAAGCTCCCCAAATTCCTTGTTTCTGAAAGTTCCATCTGCCTGCTCCTCTTTCAACCCAATTAATACTTCCATCATTTCATCAGTTGACCGAGTTTCATAAGCAAAACGATCTAAATTTTCTCTTCGAAATCCTTCTGCTTGACTGCCTAAGGCTCGCTGTCTTTTGTGCATTGCCAAGTCTCTTTTGACCTCTAGGTTACGCCTTAAGCCACCAACTACACCAGCTGCAGTTGCCGCTGAAAGAATAGGAATCCAAGCTCCAGTTACCACTCCCGCTGTTGCCAAACCTGCTGTAGTGGCTCCTCCAACCAGCCAACGACTGCCAAAACTACCAGCCACCGCTCCTAAGACTGCGGCTGATCCAGGGTTACCAATCATTTTACCTAAAACTGGGTAGCCAAAAACTGTTCTTCCTTGTAGCCAGGCCATTCCACGAGTAAACATTCCTAGCTGTCCTTCCGGTCTCCGATTTTGTAAATCAGTTAAAGCCGCTCCTAAATGAATATCCAGCTCCATCGTTAAATTAATAAACTCTCTAATCTTTTCTTGTTGCTCTGGTGAAAGATTTTGTTCTGCTGAAAGCTCGGTAATGGTTTGTGCAATCTCGGATCTTTTGGCTTCTGCAATGTGGTAAAGATTGCTAGCAAACATTCTGCCCTGCGCAACCTCATCTTCATCTCGCCCACTACTCCCCAAAAAATCAGCATCAGTTACTAAACCTTGCTCTTTTAATTCATTAACTAAATCTCTCTGCTCTGCTTCAAACCGCTCTCGATCCCACCCCTCAACACAGAAACGACTAACCAATTCTTGAAATTTGATATTCACCTCTGGGTTAGTGAGATTATTACCTCGCTCTTCTAACTCTTCTACATGATTTTGAAAACGCTCAATTTCCTTATCTAAAATCTGATAATGTTTTTCCTTGTCTCCCCCAACACCTCTACTCTCTTTTCTAAACCTATAGTCAGTTATTAAATCTCTCAATAAATCTTGGTTTTGTGTAATTTCCTCTAAAGCCTCTTGATAAAACTTTTCTCGATAACCCTCCTCTGCCATTCTCACCCAACTTTTCTTGAGAAAATCTTTGGGATTTCTTAAGTTGCCATAAATATTATTCCAAATTGATTTTAATCGACTAGAAGAAGACATTTCCTCTTCTGGTTTGTGTAAGAATTCTCTCACCTTCTCTTCCGCTATTCGCCACGCCATGCTTTTCAACACTTGATCCATCGCTACTAGATTAACTTTGTGTCTTTCCCTATCAAGTTCTTTTGCCTTATCATTTGCTAAAATTGGCAGCCCAGCTGCTCCAACTAAAACTGGTGGATAAAAACCATCATCCTGTTTATTTACTAAATCTTCTTTATCAGTAGCTAAAACTGGTAACTCTTCATCACCAGTTTCAGTCACTTCATTCCCATCAATTTGAACTGTCTCGGGTAGTTTATCTGATTTTTTTTCTGGCAATTTTTCAGTTGCTTCAGCCACTGCTCCACCCTTAACTCCAGCGGCTCCAGGAAGTTCTTGTTTACGACCATTCTCAATGGCAAATGCAACCTGCGTTACCAAAGAGTCATCCTGCGTTGGGATCTTACCAGGAAAAGCGTCTTTCATATGAGGCTCAAAAACTTTTTCATCACTAAAAAGCTCACCCACCTCCGTCTCCAGATTATTTTTTACCTGCTTAGTGTCTAGATTTTTCAACTTTTCCAGTTGTCTTCTGTAAACCCTGCTATAAGCTTCCATTAAACAGAACAAAGACTCCTGTGAATCTACATAGGCTTTAGTATTTTTTTCTTGATCACTTAATGTTTGATTGGAGTCTAGCCAAGGTCTCACTGCAGAAGCTTCTTTTTCAATAATTTGTTTTATTTCACTCGGCTTAGTTTTGTTTGCCAAATTTGATAAATCTCTATCAAGTTTTTGATAAATCTTAGACTCTTCTTTTATTCCTTTTTCTTTCAACTGAGCGAGCACCTCCCCCTTTAACCAACTAAATTTATGATTAAAGTCTAATTTCTTCCAATCAATATTTTTATGAAAATTTCCTTCTGAGTCCTTAAAAAAAATATCCTTAGTTCCCAACTCCGAATCGTCATATAAGAAAACTGATTCTTTTTTATCCTCTTGTTCTGCCTTGCCCTTTGAACCATCTAACACTCCTGTCCCTTTTTGAAAATTTAGATTGGGGGAAAGTTTATTCTCCATTTTTTTTATTTATCTTTTTATTTTCAAACAAAAAATGCAATAGTTAATTTTTTTTATTGTACCACAATTAAATTAAAAGAGTAAGTCTTGCAAAATACATTTAATATTTCCAAAACTCTCCTCCTCCTAGAGTCTTTTATTGATTAAAACTAGGCCCAATTTAAATCTAAAAAAATTGACAAACTTATTTCTAAATGTTAAAAACAAGGGTTGTTGAAAATCACTCAACTAAAATATGAACATTAAAAACTTAATAAAAAAATAGAGAGGAGATAGCAATGAAAAAAGAATCGGTTACGAACCAACAAATCGTTTTATACATCGATAAACTAACTCGCTCACTAGGTGGCGTTAGAAAAGACATTCCGCCCAAGCTAATGGATAAACTGAGAAAACTTTTTGATGAAAAAAGAATTATTGAGTGCGTTGATATAGTTAAAAATTATCTAAATATCAAAAATCAAGTGATGGTTGATTTTCAAAATTCATTACACAGTGAGAGTGATTTTTGTGGAAATAAAATTATAGCTCAAATTAACGCACCGCCCGCTCTACCATTTTGGGGGCTAGTAGGATTTTACCAGATAAAATTGATTTTGAGACTTGACTGGAGGGAAATTCTAAATGGCTCTTGTGATGACTTTTTATTTATAGTTTCTCATGAATTTTGCCACTTTATTCTCCAAGCAATCAGAAGTCCCTTGCAAGAAAGTGAAATTGCCACTGACTTAACAGCTATGATTCTTGGCTTCAGTCAACCAGCTCTGGCTAGTTCAAAAAATTTGTCTTTACTAAATAAAGAACAGATGATTTTCGCCCAAAAAATTATTTTGGAAAAAGCTAAGTTATTATGACTGATTTAACTAACTATTCACAGGAAGTCTACAACGACTTCCTTTTTATTTGACAATTTGTCCTTTTAATTCTTTAATAAGAATTGCTATCTACTTTGTTGTAGTGCAATTTAAATGTTCTCATAGCTCAGCTGGATAGAGCGCAGGCTTGCGGAGCCTGAGGTCGGAGGTTCGAATCCTCCTGAGAACGCCAATCTTTCTTATAATTATAGAATACAAAAAAGACTCACTCTATTGCCTTAGAATACCTCAAAATAAAACCTTTCCCAGAAGCGTTTTTATTCTACATTTTTACTCTATGTTCCTTTTTTTCTATTCCCAATGCACTATTTTTTCCAGCTTTGTTAGCTGGTTTTTTAATCCAGGAAATTTCTTTAGCTTTGGGTCAAAAGCAATCACCCTACGAGCTTGATTACGTGCTGCTTGAATAGATTTAACATCAGTTAATGACTCCATCGCCACATCTGGCACACCAGATTGAGCCAAGCCTAAAAACTGCCCTGGACCACGTAACTTTAAATCCGCCTCTGCAATTTTAAAACCGTCATTGGTTTTTTCCAAAACTCTTAACCGCGCAGTGCTATCAGGAGCATTCTCTGAAGTTAGTAAAAAACAATATGATTGATATTTCCCCCTGCCCACCCGACCTCGAAACTGATGCAATTGCGCCAAACCAAACCGCTCCGCTCCTTCAATCATCATAATTGTCGCATTGGGCACATCCACCCCCACTTCCACCACTGAAGTAGAAACCAAAATATCAATTTCCTTTTGTTTAAATTTTGCCATAATTTCATTTTTCTCATCTGGTTTCATTTTTCCATGAAGCAAATCCAGTTTTAAATTAGGAAAAACTTTTTTCTGCAAACGCTCCGTTTCTTCAGTTACCGCCTTGACTTCCTTCCCACTATCAGCTGTTTCTTCAACTAACGGACAAATTACAAAAGCCTGTCGCCCAGCTAAAATTTCCTTTTCAATAAACCGATAGGCTTGCTCTCGTTGCTTTTTATTAATTATTTTAGTTTTAATTAATTTTCTTCCTTTAGGAAATTCATCAATGATTGATAAATCGAGGTTACCAAAAATAGAAAGAGATAAAGTGCGCGGAATAGGCGTGGCTGTCATGGTTAGTAGATGAGGCACTTTTTGTTCTATTCCATCTTGAACTTTTTCTACTTTTCTTTGCAAATAGGCTCGTTGAGCGACTCCAAAACGATGTTGCTCGTCGATAATAATCAAGGCTAAATTACCGAACTTGACTTGATCTTGCAAAAGAGCATGTGTACCAATGACCAGCTTGGCTTTCCCCGTTTCAATTTTCCGCAAAGCTTTTCTTCTAAGCGCCGCCTTACTTTCTTTTGCACCATCTTTTTTAATACCATCATCACTAAATTCAACCGTTGCACCTGTTAATAAAATAATTTCTAAGTTTAGATAAGCAAACAATTCCTTCAATTTTGCATAGTGTTGAGTTGCCAAAACTTCAGTTGGTGCTAAAATTGCCACTTGAAAACCACTTCGAACTACTGGCAAAACTGCCATCGCTGCCACTGCTGTTTTTCCCGTGCCAACATCTCCTTCCAAAAGTCGATTCATTGGCTTATTTTTTTGTAAATCCTGAATAATCTCCCAAGCTGATTTTTTCTGAGCGTTGGTCAATTGAAATGGAAGTTGTTTTAAAAATTTTTTAGTATCTTTTTCCTGAAACTTAATTTCCACTGCCTGATTCTCTGCCCACTCCTCTTTTGCTTGCAAAAATTTCAATTGCAATAAGAATATTCTTTCAAAAGCAAAACGAGCCCGTGCTTTTTCAATTTCCTCTTGACTCTTGGGGGAATGGATTGCCTGCAAAGCCTCCGCCCGTCCCATCAATTTTTCCTCCTTCAAAAGACTAGTCGGTAAAATTTCTTCAATCTCTACTTGCTTTAAGACGCGCTGAATTATCCGCCGAAACCAATAAGAAGTTAGTCCCTTCGTTTCTGGATAAACCGGAATTAGTCCTCCTGTATTAGCACTCTCAATAACGACATCCGTTTCATTTTCCTCTCTTTCTTTTTTGCTAATTGTCTGCAAATTGGGGTGCTGCAAAACTAGTTCTTGTTGTTTGTTAATCGTTGTCTTTCCGCTCAATTGAACTTGCCCACCTTGACGCAAATAGCGAACTGGCATTGGCGCATTAAACCAAATTGCTTTCACTGATCCAGTCTCATCCGCCACCACTGCTTCAGTTAAAAACATTTTTCTTTTCCAGGTTCGCTTATTTTTAATCTCTTGCACTTCTCCACAAATTGTTACGGTCTCTCCAATTTCTAATTC
>DUUL01000031.1 GCA_012841575.1 Candidatus Moraniibacteriota bacterium
ATTACTATTATGGATTTACTCTCGGGAATAAAGAATATAAAATGGCTCAAATTTGGTTCGGCTTTTGGCAAAATCATAACCAACATTTCCAGCATAGAAATTTGCTTTCGTTTCATGATATTCTTTTTCCAAATAATACCTCCCTCTTTGGCTTTCATGATTTAATAATGCAGCCACCTTTTTATCAAAGTACTCAGTTATATCAACAAAACAATTAGGAATAAATTAGCTCTTAATGTCATTAAAGGCTCGCACAACATGACTTTTTTAATAAAACTTAACCTAGTCACACAATTAATAACTGACTTTCCGACTTCAGAATGATCCTGATGATCAGCTCCAATGTAATCTACATAATGAGTTATTATAATTTCAGGACTAATTTTTCTTATCTCTTTCTCAATAGCAACTATCAAATCTCTGCCAAATTTAGCACTCCCATCTTCTAATTCTAAAAATTTAATAGAAATGCCCGTTCCACTGAAAGCTCTTTCTGTTTCATTAAACCTTACGTTCTTAGGAATCCGATTGATGTTAAATTTTTCCCGGTCGATTAAAGAAATGCCATTTTCACCGCTACAAGCTATAAGTAAAATGCACTTATAGCCGCTATCAGCATATTTACATAGCGTACCAAAACACTTTAGCTCTGCATCATCTGGATGCGCCATTATAGCTAAAACAGAAGGTTGGTTTTTCATTAGTTTATTATTTAATTTGTGAAAAGTTGCTCCACGAGTTTGCGGAGCAACTTCGAGTTAGATTAAGGCGAAAAATAAAACATCATTTGCTAGCACCCGAAATAATACTAACTATATCTCGAGCACTATTTCCAGTGTCCGCAAGGCTCATGCTTCTTAAATAAAAATCTCTTTTGAGATACGTAGAAATGACAACATCAGCTAAATGATTCTTGATCTCAAGGTCACTATTTGGAACTACCTCACAATAACCCTTTTTCTTAAAAGCTTGAGCATTCATAATTTGGTCGCCTCTGCTTGATCCAGAAGGTAAGGGAATCAAAACCATTGGCTTGCGCAATGTCAAGAACTCAAATATTGCATTAGAACCGGCTCTTGACACTACCATATCACACATAGCAAGAACATCGGGTAACTCTTTGTCGATATACTCAAATTGACAATAACCGCTTACATTTATTGATGCATCAGCTTGACCTCTTCCGCAAAGATGAACTATCTGAAAGCAATCTAGTAACTGATCTAGATTGGCTCTGACTGCAAGGTTAATTGATTCAGCACCAAGACTTCCACCCATGATCAATAAAATAGGCTTTTCTTTTGTAAAACCACAATACGCTCTTCCCTCATCGGCAGATCCTTGTCTAAGAAATTCTCGAATAATAGGACCCACACATTGAACTTTATTAGAGGAGATATATTGTTTAGTTTCCTCAAATGTCGTGAGTATTTTTGTCACAAATGGCATAGACAATTTATTAGCCAATCCAGGGCTGAGATCAGATTCATGCATAACGAGCGGGATACCATTTAGCCAACCTCCTATGACAACAGGAAATGACACAAATCCACCCTTTGAAAAAATAACAGCAGGTTTTAATCTTTTTATAATAAAAAAAGCTTGAAAAACTCCTGCCACAACTCTGAAGACATCAAAGAAGTTCTGCCAGGAGAAATATCGACGTAATTTCCCAGTATATATAGAGAAATATTGCACATCTTTATTTTGTGATATCAGTCTTCTTTCAATACCAGAATAAGAACCTATGTAGTAAATATCCCAGCCATTCTCAATAAAAATAGGGATTAACGCCAAATTAACTGAAACATGACCACTTGAACCCCCTCCCGTAAATAAGCATTTTTTGTTCATTTTCTCCTCTTTATGTCTTAGTACTTAATATTTTTTATAAATTTGGCAATTAGACTCAAGAAAACAGGAGAATGTCATATATTCATAGCTTTTTATATATTACCAAGGAGTAAACTTTTATCAAGCATTCAGATTTAAAAATTACAAGACAGATAATAATACATTTTTTTCGATATTTAAATTTTGCTTACTCTTACTGCTAAAGTGCATAAATTTCATAAACGTTTTTTGAAAAATTGCATCTTCTAATATTAAGACATGCTTATTAAAAGTAATCAAAAAGAAAAAAACTGAACAAGCAAAAAACCGCTATCTAAATAGATAGCGGTTTAATGCTAAAGACATCACAACTTTTTGCGACCAACCCTTGCGAGCCGTCTCTATACTCTGAGACTAACAGTTATAAGCACTGCTGAGCTGTTGACAATAATCATCCTTTCGCCTCTTTCAAAATGAAATGAGGGGAAGAAAGAATTCTATGTTACTGTCGGTTATCTCCCTAGAAAGGAGGTGATCCATCCGCAGCTTCCGCTACGGATGCCTTGTTACGACTTCACCCTTGTTACCGATCTTGCCGTGGTTCCCGCCCCCTTGATACTATTTGCTAATATCAAAAGGGCGGGACCTTCAGGCACTACCAGCTCCCTTGGTGTGACGGGCGGTGAGTACAAGATCCGGGAACGTATTCACCCCGATATGGCTGATTCGGGATTACTAGCGATTCCGACTTCATGAGGTCGAATTGCAGACCTCAATCCGAACTGGGACCAGTTTTTAGAGATTAGCTTAGTCTTACGACTTTGCAACCCGTTGTACTGGCCATTGTAGCACGTGTGTCGCCCAGGGCGTCGAGGGCCATGCTGATTTGACGTCATCCCCACCTTCCTCCCCGCCCTTTGTTCGCAATTATAAATTACGTCCAAAGGGCGGGGCAGTTCCGTGTGACACTTGTAACACACAGTAGGGGTTGCGCTCGTTACCCAACTTAATGGAACACCTTACGGCACGAGCTGACGACAACCATGCAACACCTGTCCAGCACCCTCGAAGGCTTCCGATGTTTCCATCAGAATGCAGCTGGATATCTAGCCCTGGTGAGGTTCCTCGCTTATTGTCGAATTAAACCACATGCTCCACCGCTTGTGCGGATCCCCGTCTATTCCTTTGAGTTTTAGTCTTGCGACCGTACTTCCCAGGCGGCACACTTAACGCGTTAGCTTAGTTGCTGAAAGGGTCGAATCTCCCAACAACGAGTGTGCAACGTTTAGGGCGTGGACTACCGGGGTATCTAATCCCGTTCGCTACCCACGCTTTCGTGACTGAGCGTCAGTTAAAGTCCAGTAAATTGCCTTCGCCTTTGGTGTTCCCCATGATATCAACGCATTTCACTGCTACACCATGAGTTCCATTTACCTCTACTTAACTCTAGCTTAAACGTTTCAAATGCAGCTATCCCGTTGAGCGAGATAATTTAACATCTGACTATTTAAGCCGCCTGCGCACGCTTTACGCCCAATAAATCCGGATAACGCTCGAGGTCTCTGTATTACCGCTGCTGCTGGCACAGAGTTAGCAACCTCTTATTCAACCGGTACCGTCATCGAAATTCTTCCCGGTTAAAAGCGGTTTACGACCCAAAGGCCTTCATCCCGCACGCGACGTCGCTCCATCAGACTTTCGTCCATTGTGGAATATTCTCGACTGCAGCCACCCGTAGGTGTTTGGCCAGTGTCTCAGTGCCAATGTTGGGGGTCACGCTCTCACGTCCCCTACCCGTCATAGCCTTGGTGAGCCATTACCTCACCAACAAGCTGATAGGACGCAGGCCGCTCTCTAAGCGATAAATCTTTACTCCGAAGAGACTATCAAGTATTATGCCGGATTTCTCCAGACTATCCTTGACTTAGAGGTACGTTCCTACGCATTACTAACCCGTTTGCCATGCCACACCGAAGTGTGTCATTCGACTTGCATGCCTTATCCACGTCGCCAGCGTTCATCCTGAGCCAGGATCAAACTCTCAGTAAAATTTATAAAAAGAAAATAAATTCTTTTGAATTTGACAAGCTCGTTAATCTGATTAACAAGAAAGCTAGAAAACCAGCCACTAGTAACCAGATTGGATTGATCGCAAAAAATTGTGATTTGTGATCTTTCTCTAAATCAAATTTTAGAGAAAAACCTATTTAAATTTCAAAGTGCCTGCTTCTCTTATCTGAAACAGCTTGACTATTCTAGCAAAAATTTTACTCCTGTCAAGCTATCCTATGATATCTTCAGAATTTTGTACTTCACTTTCTTTCTATTAGGCAATTCTAACTCAAAAACTTCATTTTCTCCTTTGCCTAAAAATGCCTTTCCAATCGGTGATTCATTAGAAATCTTCCCTTGTAACGGATCTGCTTCACTAGAGCCAACCAATTCAAAAGTCTTTTTTTCTCCCTTAGTTTCCACCTCAATCGTTGATCCAATTTCCACTAAACCACTTTTAGATTTCTTATTTCGATCAATAACCTTAGCGGTTCGAATAATGTTTTCTAGACGAATAATCTGTGATTCATTTTCTCGTTGCTGTCTTTTAGCTTCAGTATATTCTGCATTCTCACTCAAATCGCCTTGCTCCTTTGCTTCTTTAATTGCTCGCGCAATTTCTTTTCGCGTCACCATTTTTCGCTCGTCCAATTCTTCTTTCATTTTCTCCAGTCCTTCTTTAGTAATGTAGCTTACCATTTTTTTTGTTTAAATAATAAATCCCGCTCAAAATAATTAAGCGGACTTTAATAATCTTTGTTGGTTAGTATTAACCAAAAGCTGAAATCAAAACTTATTCTATACTAAGATTTTTTTTTGTCAACTAAATCCTTTATCAATAATTTATTGTCATTTTTTTTTAATCAACTATACTATTCTTATGTCAATTACCCAGTCAATCATTTTAGGTTTAATCCAGGGAGTTACAGAGGCATTGCCAATTTCTTCCTCTGGTCATTTGGTTTTAACGCCATATTTTTTTGGTTGGCAAGATCACGGGCTGTCTTTTGATGTCGCTCTACATCTTGGAACACTCATTGCAGTTCTCGGTTATTTTTGGCGTGATTGGTGGGAGATTATCAATTCTTTTCTTCGATCAATCTTTAAATCCCTTCCTACAAATCAAAAATCTTCACACTTAAAATACCCTCACCATGCTTTTTGGTTGATTATTCTTGGCACTATTCCAGGAGCACTGGCTGGATTTTTCCTAGACGACTTGGCAGAAAATGTTTTTCGCAATCCACTTCTAATCGCAACAACGCTTGCTGTTTTTGGCTTATTGCTTTATTTAGTTGATAAAAGAATGCCTTTAAAACTTGATTCTAGGGATTTAAGCATAAAAAGTGCTATCATTATTGGCTCTGCTCAGGCTTTAGCTATTATTCCAGGCACCTCTCGATCAGGCATTACCATTACCGCCGGTCGTTTTCTCGGCTTTGATCGACGCACTGCTGCCCGTTTCTCATTTCTTCTTTCTGCCCCAATTATTTTTGGCGCCGCTCTTTTCAAGCTACCAGAATTCTTTCAAGCTAGCTTAGGGGTCATAGAAATCGTTGGAATTTTATCCGCTACCTTTAGTGGACTCTTATCAATTCACTTCTTATTAAAATTAGTTCAAAGTAAATCATACAGCATTTTTTTCTGGTATCGAATAATCTTAGCTCTTATAATCGTCGCTGTTTATTTTTACCGTTAGCTTTATTGTAGCCAATTCAAATTAATTAACTTTTTTTATTAGCTCAGCCATTTTTCGCCGTCTATCTTGACAAAAATTAAAACTTAGTTATATTATGACAATCCAAAGACTCATGGGGAGTTTTTGAAATTTCCAAAATGGAGGTTGTTGTGCAAAGAGCAAGAAGTAGCTGCAAAGATAAAAAAGAGGAAAGGAATATTTGCTCCGGCTGCAGCAAGTCAGCACCACCAAAAGGGAAGAAATGTAAAAATTGCAAAGGAGGAAAGTAGATGGCAAAATACATAGTAATAATAGACGATAGCCATTCTTCATTTGTTTTCAAAAATAGGTTCTTTGAATTTGAAAATGAAACAATTGAAAAACTTTCAGGAAGGAGATTGATTCTCTTCCCGGAAACAGCAAAAGAAATCCGGCCACTGCGCCAAAATATCTACAAGGTCCTCCCAGAAGACTCTACCCTAGAGGAACTTCAAAAATATGGTGAGGATGGCGTTCGTGTTCTAGAAAGCTTTCTGTTTCCTCTAGATAAAAAAACAAAACATGAGATGGAGCGGCGAAGACCAAAGCCACCACAAGTCGCCTTATAGTTAGTCTAATCCGCCCGGAGTATTCAAAAAAACAAAGACCACTCTCGGGCGGTCTTTTTTTACAAAAAATTATTCTTATAATTAAAACTAACCCCGCTTTTCTGGCTTCCAGTTTTTGTTAAATTCAATAATAAAACGACTACCTCTACCCAATCCTTTTGACTCTGCCCAAACTCGCCCTTCATGCGCATCAAGTATCTTTCGACAAACATATAATCCTAAGCCAGCACCATCACTATTAACTCTTCCACCTCGCTCACCACGCCGAAATTTCTCAAAAATTCCCTCTAAGTCATCTTTTCCAATCCCCATCCCGGTGTCCTGCACAATCAACCGCACCTTACTTCTTGTTTCTTCAATGATAACAGAAACCTTTCCTTCTTTGGTGTATTTAATAGCATTATCAATAAAATTGGAAATCACCTCACGCACCTTACTTCGATCAAAATAAATTGCTGGCAAAGGCTTATCCGGAAAATTCTTTTCAAAAACTAATCCAGCATTTTTAGCAGCCAAAGTCATTGACTCAAAAACCTCTTGAGCTAATTCCTCTAAAGATTCTTTTTTAAAATTAAAAGTTAAGTGACCTGCCTCAATCCTGGAAATATTTAATAAATCCTCAACTAGTGTAATTAAGCGTTCGTTTGAAATATAAATCTTCTCTAGAGCCCTTTTTGACTTTGAGGGAATTTTTCCATAAGTTCCATCTAGCAATAACGAAAGAAATCCCTTAGTTGAGCTTAGTGGTGTGCGTAATTGATGAGAGGCAATTGAGAGAAATTCAGTTTTGGCTTTATCTAGTTTGCGTAATTTAGCATTGCTTTTGTGCAGTTTCTCATTCACTGCTTCCAGTTCTTCGTTGGCCTTGTTTAATTGCTTTGTCCTTAGCTTTACTCGACGCTCCAACTGTTGATTAAACTTTTTCAACCGATCATATAATTGAGCGTTCTCTAATGTAATCGCTAGCTGAGCACTGATATTTTTCAACAAACGAATATCCTCAACATTATAGGACTCACCACTCTCCTTCCCTCCCAAAACCATCAACCCCACAGTTTCACCCTTACTCCGCAAGGGACATAAAACAGCAACTTGATGGCGAACCAATAAATTCAAAAAATCATCAAGTCGACACTTCTCATCCTCACCACAATCTTCATAAAATCTCTTCAACTCATCCGCTACAATTGGCTCTGAAATTTGCACAAAATCTTCTTCTATTTTAGAAACAGACTCAAATTCAGCTTTTGCGTCCACATCAAAATCATGTACAAAATCAACAATATACTTATTTTTTCTCTTATTAAAAAGCAAAATTCCAAATTGGTTAAAGTGAAAAGCACCATCTAGCGCCTCCATTAAAGAGTTATAAATTTTTTCCTTATCAATATTTTCCCTTAATATCAAAGCAACCCGATCTAATACTTCCTGAGAGTCATAGAGAGAAGTAAAGAAATATTGATTTGCTACTTTGTAGAAAAAGTTCTTGATTGGAGCGAAGGAAAGCATTACCACAACAATAATAAATGTATCAACTAGATAAAGAAGATTGTTGTTTAAAAAGTATCCTTCAGTTATGTAGGAGAAAAGCAGAACCATGCTGGTAACAAGGGAAATCGAAAGAAAGTACACCGTAGAACGACGAAGAACGAATTTGATGTCGAGGAATCTATGCCTAGCGATTGCATATACGCATAATATTATATAAATTGAAATAAGAAAATTTCCCCAAGGATTGATTGGAATATTATACCAAAGAGTAAAGTTTGTTGAACCTCCAATTACGGCAATAAACGCCCCTATCGTTATCAATAGTAATTGCTTCCTTCTCACCCCCTCTGAACCTACTAAGTGCCTTACCAAGAGAGATATTGAGTATAAATATATTGGTATGAATATAAAAAACAAAAAAATATCATACAAAATCCCGGGATTAGGCCAAAAAGAAAAAAAAGATTTCGGTTCTGCAGAAACAATAAAAAGCTTAGAGAAAGAAAATGGTAAAATTAAAAATGTAGCTAAATAAGAAAGGAAGGTTATCCTTTTTTTATTTATTTCCAATAGTGCCAACACCCACTGCAAGTGTGCAAGGGAAATAAAAAGTGAGCCAACAGAAAGAACTCTTAACCAAAAAAGAGCTTCTTGATAATCATCAAAAACCAACAACCATCTCCAGTAACCGAAAGACCATATCGCTGCTGACGAAGTCAGGAAAAAAAGTGCTTTATTTGCCCTTCTCTTGGGATTATTTTTAAAAATAATAAGCCCAAAAACAAAACTTACAATAAAGTTAATAAGCCCACTAAACGCTATTATTTTTTGTATTTCCATTCCCTAATTATATCAAAAAAATAAATTATGTAAAATAAAAAAACCGGCAAGCATAAAGCCTACCGGTATAAAAATCATTAATTGACACAAACCGCTATCATATGTATTTTTAGCGGTTCCTCCACAATGACCATCTTGTATTGACTAAAACCAGCCCCGTGAAGAATTTCAGCCAATTGGTTTGGCCTTCTATACTTCATCTTGGACCACATAAAAACCCAATGAAGAAACAACTCTTCACGGTTTGGCTCAATATTTCCAGTTAAAAAAAGCCCGCCGGGACAAAGAGCCTTTTTTATGTTGGATGAATACTTTACACCCACCTTATGGCTTAAATAGTCCATAAGTCCAACCATTTCAATGATATCTGCTTTTTCAATCTTGCAAACTTCATTGATTTTTTTGGGCTCACCAATGATATATTCAAAATTAGCATTTTTAATACCCTGAATCTCCACTTGTCTCTTCGCTTCATCCAAAGCAGTTTGATCTATGTCAATCAGGGTAACGCTGAATTTAATCTCTGGATTATCTCTTATTGATCTTATCACTGCATCAGCAGAGCCAGATGCAATAGATACAATTTTGAGATAACTCTTGCCCGACTTTTTATATCTATCACTAAGCAAGCCATAAACTATTTTAAATCTGTTTGTAACGGCCTGACGATTCTCAATCCTCCTGGCCCAAAACTTAACCATAGAGCCACGCCAATCATTGGGAAGAGAAGGTTCAACTTCTTCATAATAGCGATAAAAGAGCCTTAATGATTGCCAGCGAGCAGCCCCAGCTTTTGCTTCACGAATTTTGGGGCAGAATTTATCAAAAAGTACTGAAGAGGAATGATTTTTGTCGTTAGCAACCACTGACTTCTGCCTCTCCCATTCTTTGCTGATTTCCTCGAAAGACATACGCTTAAGACTCCGCCAAAAACCACCAAAGTCATTACTCAACCACGATAAAATAATTCGAATTGAGTTTTTAATGAGACAAAAATAAGAGAAAAAAAGGATAAATGCAAATACAAAAATATTATTCCTTTCACACTCTCCATTGATATCCTCTTTACTTAAAGTTACAACCTCAACTTCATTCTCATCAAACTCGACTGCTGGTATTTTTTCAAGAGTAATTTTTTGAGACACCTGAAAACCAACTCCCGTATTAAGTAGCATGATCCTCCCTCCCTAAGTATAGAAATATTTATTAAGACTCCCTCAAGTCTTTTTTTAAAGAAAACTTATAGCCAACAAATAAGCTACAAAATTCCGATTTAAAAATTTTTCTCAAATCGCAACCTTCTAGCAACAAAAAATCAACTCTGAAAGTTGATTTTTATTTTTGAAAATTATTTTTTGAAAATTGAAGATAGCTAATGAGTAAGTCTATCCACTCATAACAATCACTAATTAAAAGCATTGTCTTATTTTCAACTCTCATAATCCATTTATTTAATTTATCTTCACTCTAGCATGTTTAAAAATATTTGTAAAGTGTTTGTGGACAATCATTCATTTTTTGAAAAAATAAATGATTATTTTTAGCTTAAATAAGCTAAATTTTTGCAAACCTATCCTGTAAAAAGATTGTGGACAGTGACTGATAATTTAGTTAATTTTTACATTTTTAAATAATAAAAGGGTTCAATAAAAAATTAAACCCTTTGTTGAATTATTAAACCTTGACACTAACCCTTTTCCACTATTAATTCTTTCAATTCAGAAAGAAAAAGCATGGTTGAGGGCAAAAAAATTAATGGATCTTCTGGGGGGAAGGGGTAAAAAATTTCCCGCTTACCCTCTGTTAAGATGTCAATTATTTTTACCATCAAACTACTCGCTTGCTCCTTGTAAAAAATAGGACTTGCGAAGTCGGCAAAATAATAAACTCCTTCTTGCCTTAGAAGATACTCCCCGTAGAAAACTTCCACACCACCACCAAAGAAGACAATGTAATTCCTAGGAGTACCAACAACAAGCAGGTCCTCTTGTTGACTTTCTTCAGGGAAAATGAAGCCTCTTTTCTCCGCCTCACTTTTCCCAAAGCTCCCCACCCTTGGGGAGAAAAACACTGGCACACCAAAATGCCTCATTTGATCAATAAACTCCTCTGAGGAATATATTTTTGCCTTAGGCCTTTTTTCATCTATAAATAAACTAATTTTTGTTGCAACCATTTCTATCTCCTCTTGGCTTAATTGGTAAAAACTAACTTGCAAGATCTTGGACAATCTCTCTAATGCCTTGAAGAAAACTGTCCCTATCAGTGAAATCTCGATAATAAATTGGTTGTCCAACTCTTACTACAACCCTCTTGTTATCGAGTGAGATTTTAGGTCGATGTCTTTTATCCCACAGACCGTGAGCATTGCTAATCCCAACCGGGATTATTTTAACATCAGGAAATCTCTTAGCAAGAGATGCAAGTCCCCTACGAAATGGCTTAACCTCGCCAAAACTAACTGCACCCTCAGGGAAAATAAAAATATTGTTCCCTTCCGACAATAAATCAACTGCGACTCTAAATGCCATGAATGCAGACTTGTCTTTTTCATCAGTAGAGGTCGGAATTTGTTGAACTCTTTTAATGAAGAAGTAAAGTTTTGGATTGAAGTAATACTCCTTATCCATGAAAAAAATAGGAAAATATTTTTTAAACACAAATCCAACTAACATAGCGTCTACATAGGACTGATGATTGGATACTACTATAAAATTGCCCCCTGGATTCTTAGCATCATCACTCAAAAATTCCACCTTTTTAAGCCAAAGCAAACAAGCAATTCTTGCAATTAAATTTCTAGTAATAAAAGAATAAATCCTTCCCAGCCAATCAACTCCCTTGGGGTATTTCATTTTCACCTCCTTATATTTCAAAAAACTTAAAAACCGTGTGATAACGATAATCAAAACTAAAGTCAGTTTGCTATTATACCGTTTAATTCCAGAAAAGCAATAAAAAAACGGGCTCAAGATTTTGTTAAACCTCAAGCCCGCTATTGATTAACTTTTTAATCAATCCTAAATTAATGGAACTGATTGTTTATCCTGAAACTAAAAACTAAATTTCAGAAGCACAAAAGCCGTGGGGCTGTTGCCCTCCTTCTGGTAATTACCCCAAAAGGAATCCTTGTCACCCCAGAAAAAATTTAAACCGGTTTCAATCTCTATTGAGATCTTTTCCCAGTTGTAATTTTTCCAGGTGACAAAGAATTTTGCGTAGCCCGCTTGATCATCTAAGGCGTGCGCAACCTCTGCCCCAAATAACCAAACGTCCATATCCGACGGGCTGTAATTGATTTTAGCGGTAATACTGTTATCAAACACCCGCCGAAAGTCAACCCAACCGTCGGGGCTGGAACCATGATTATCAACAACCTGATCAGAGTATTGGATCAGCAAATAAAGATGATCCGTATCCCTGAAAAGATTGGGGAGTTCTCGATCAACACTGACAGCATAAGACCAAAAATCATCCCCGATTTCATGATCAAAGTAGCCGACTTCGGCTCGAACAATTGAACCAAAGAGTTCTTTTGCCACGGAGAAAACTCCCGCCTGCAGCTCATCATAAAACGGCACAAGCTGCATTCCAAAAGGATTCATCTCCAATCTAGCATTGGGACTAAACCCAACACCATCATAGAGAATTAAACCTAAATCCCAGTCGCCCGCAAGGTATTTGCCTCGCACAGCAAACTGAGCTTTACTGCTTTCCTCCTGATCTGCAACCGAAACTTCTGCTGGCAAATCAGTAAAAAGATCCCAGTTGCCTTGTGGCAATCTGGAGGGTGTGACTTTTGAAATTGTCACTGCCTCCAGAAATCTGGAATCATCACCAATTTTTATAGCCATTGCAGGCACTGCCATTCGCTCCCGATCAATTGGTCTGGTCAAGTCGAATGGAGTTAGCATATCACTAGGTGAAACCGTGTCGGTCACGCTCCAGTCGAAGATCTGCCGACCGACTTTAGCGGAGAACCATTCCCCGCCATAGCCAGCATACAATTCCCGCACCCCAATTGCCCACCGATCCGCTTGATCATTTAATCGATCAATTGAACCATTGGAAAACTCGTCAGCGCGGAAATCCCCTTCTGCGATAAAAATAAATCCCTCCCTGCTAAGTTCTAGCTTAGGAAGAAATCTCACCTCACCCGTAACATTGTCATTGGCGTCTGGTGATGCCATTAAAATTGTCTCCAGGTCGCCAGAAACTATAATTGTGTTGCCAACGGCAGATTCTACCATTGTAAATAGCGCCAGAAAAAATATAAAGAGCCTCATTTTTTCTCCTCCCCTTCTGTGATTTTTCTTTCTACAACCTTGACTTGCATTTCTCGGTTTCTTTTGAGGTTCTTGATACTTATCTTATCAACCCGCCAAGCACCAACGGCATTGATAGCCTGAGGATCACCGGTTGCCTCTTGCACTTTTTCCAGCTCATTATTCTTGTAATACTCCACGCGAATAATGGCTAGACTTTTTTTATCCACCCA
>DUUL01000100.1 GCA_012841575.1 Candidatus Moraniibacteriota bacterium
TAGAGAATATTGCTCATCCCCGAGAGCTCGGAGACCAGAACCCGTCGGCTGTTGCCCACGGCCGCCGGATCGATCAGCTCGTAGGTGCCCGGGTTCTTCAGCAGGGCGCTCACATGGACGCCCCCCTTGTGGGCGAAGGCGCTGTTGCCCACAAAAGGCTGGTGGCTATTGGGAATGAGATTGGCCAGCTCGCTGAGATAACGGGAAAGCTCGGTCAAGCAGGCCAGCTGGTCATCAGCGAGGCAGCGGCGGTCCATCTTCAACATGAGGTTGGGGATGACCGCGCAGAGATCGGCGTTGCCGCAGCGCTCACCATATCCATTGATCGTTCCCTGAACCTGAACCGCTCCCGCTCTCACGGCCATCAGCGTATTGGCTACAGCCAGACCGGCGTCGTTATGCGCGTGGATTCCTACCGCTGTCCCGGGGAAGCGGCCGCAGATGGCGGCGGTGATCCGGTACACTTCATCGGGCAGGCTGCCGCCGTTGGTATCGCAGAGACAGAGCAGATCGGCGCCCCCGGCAACCGCCGCCTCGAGGGTTTTCAGGGCGTAGGCCGGATTATGTTTGTACCCATCGAAAAAGTGCTCGGCATCGTAGATCACCTCGAACCCTCTCTCTTTCAGGAAGGAGAGGGTCTCGCCGATCATGGCCAGGTTTTCTTCCAGGGTGGTCTCGAGAGCCTGGGAGACATGGAAATCCCAGGACTTGCCAAATATCGCCGCGGTTTTGACCCCGCTTTCAAGGATCGTCTTGATATTGGGATCCTGCCCGATGGCCGCTCCGGGCCGGCGGGTGCTGCTGAAGGCGGTCAGGCGGGCCCTTTCCAGTGGATATTCCTTCATCCGCTGGAAAAATTCCAGATCCTTCGGATTGGAACCGGGCCAGCCCCCCTCGATATAGTGAAAGCCCATCTCATCCAGACGCCGGGCGATCTTGATCTTGTCGTCCACCGAGAGGCTGAGCCCTTCCCCCTGGGTTCCGTCGCGCAAAGTGGTATCGTAAACCTTGATTATTTTATTCAATGCTCTACCCTCACCCCGTTAAAGTGTTGCTCCCTTCTGTTCTCGCAGGGCTTCAACCACCCGATCGCCCATCTCTGCAGTGCCGACCTCCCGGCAGCCCGGCTGCATCAGCTCACGGGTGCGATAGCCCTCTGCCAGCACCCGCGCTACCGCCTCCTCGATCGCCCGGGCGGCCGCCTCGTGATTGAAAGAGAAGCGCAGCATCAGCCCCGCCGAGAGGATCGTCGCCAGGGGATTGGCTTCATCCCGGGCGGCAATATCCGGAGCGGAGCCGTGGGCCGGCTCGTAAAGGGCCACCTGCCCCCCGATACTTGCCGAGGCCAGCATCCCGATGGAGCCGGTCAGCACGGAAGCCTGATCGGTCAGGATATCGCCGAACATGTTTTCCGTGACGATGACGTCAAATTGCTTCGGCCAGTTGACCAGCTGCATCGCCGCATTATCGACATACATATGCCTCAGCTCGATATCGGGATACTTTTTCTGCAGGCGCTCCATCACCTCCCGCCACAGCCTGGAGCTCTCCAGCACATTGGCCTTGTCGATCGA
>DUUL01000094.1 GCA_012841575.1 Candidatus Moraniibacteriota bacterium
GATAAGGTCCGAACGGTTTTTTGTTTTTGCAGGATTTTCAGAGTCTATATTACCCGTATATTACCGTCATACCTCACCGATTTCAACCTGTAATCTGTGCGGTTTTTAATTTTCAGTGTTTGGCAAATCACCTTATTTTGTCGTATCAAGAATATTATCGTGTGGCAGGCCATATTTATGTATTATAATTAAACCATGAGGAGAGATATTTATGGCTGATGTTTTAGTGTATAATAATGCGAGCAATGATATGGAATACTATACCCTGAGCGAAAGCGACCCAATGCCATACGCAGTGGGAAGAACTATAACCGTCGGCGAATTCAGGGGCAGCTCCACCGCCGGAACACTCTGGACAGACAGCAGGGCAATTGAAAGCTACAATATTACAAGAAGGCTGTGGGGGAGGGGGATATATATAGGCTATGCGTTTAAAAGAATCTGGGAAGGAGGCCATTCTCCCATGTCGCAGCACTATGCCGGCGTTGCATTTGACGTGGGGCAGAATCTTGACAATTTTGCAAGGGAACAGCTTCGAACATTAGCTGTAAATTCAGGGGTATGGTCTTACGTTGAGCCTGCCTACCTTACCCCGACATGGGTTCATTTTGACAGGCGAATAGGCCCGCCGGCGTGCGGTACGGGAGGGTATCCGATGTTACGTCGTGGCAGTGTAGGGGTGTATGTCCTTGTGCTTCAGGACGCACTTAATGCCATAGGTTTCATCGGCTCCGGGCTGGACGGGTATTTCGGAGGCGGAACGCAGGGCGCGCTTCAAAACTTCCAGTCAGCGCAAGGCCTGAATCCCGACGGAATAGCAGGGTGCATTACATGGCAGAGCCTCTCCACCCTTGCGGTCGGTATAGGCAGAACTTCGACGGTTGTTAATGCATAACTTTTGATTAAAACATCAAAAAGTATTTCCGAAAATTTTACATGAATAGAGCGCGGGCAATTAAGCTCGCGCTTAATTGGGAAAGGACACCGTGACTGCTATTAGTAGAACAATCATTTCATCATCAAACCTCTAACAATGTCCCCTTTATTGTCCCATGTCGATGTAATGTCTTTCAGATCCAACCCTCATTCCTCAAAGAATACCGGGAGATGTGTAAACAATTGCGCCAATTATTTTTTTGCTCCTTTATTTATCATTAATTTAATTCTTTTTATCATTTCGCAAATCATAAATGTTGCAACAATCGTTAAAATAAGCACAAGTATGTAATTTACCATAATTGGAAGATTAAAACATTTTGTTACCCATATTGCAATTAAAATCATAGGAAGATAATGCCATATATAAATTTAAAAAACTTGTTCGATTCATATAGCTGCAAAACTTATTTGTAAAAGACAACCATACCTGTCCGTTCCCCAAAATTGCTAAAATCATAATCCATGTATAAAGCACAACTAGGGGCTTGTTTGCAATGGAGGAAAAATCACTTCCAAAATACATTACATCTTGAATAACACTTAAAATTAACGCACATATAAGCAGGGGTATTCTATATTTTTCAGTATTACCTGATCCTTTTCCTGAGAAAAAACATAGTATCCTAAAAGAAACAGGCAGAAGAAAAAAATTTCTGAAAACCCCTAAAAAATTCAGTATTTGCGTTGCCCCTACC
>DUUL01000006.1 GCA_012841575.1 Candidatus Moraniibacteriota bacterium
AACGCCTGTGTTTCCCGTTTTAGGGTCTGTTTTAAACTCTGTATTTGTTGGTTGATTTTTGGGAACAGTTTGAGACTCTCCCGTTTTAGGGTCTGTTTTTTTGAGTTCTGAGCTTACTTGCCAAGGATCTTCACCTGAATGAACTCCTTGATTAGGGGCAAATGAGGCCTCTTCTGCAAAAGAAAAATGAGATGATACGATAAAAAGAAGGGCAAATAAGGCAAGGACTAAAATTTTTTTCATTAAATTTAATTTATATTTGAAGTAAAAAAGAATAGTGCAAATAGCTTATTGATTTTATTCTAACATATTTAAAAATGGCAAGCAAGATAGCTAGCTAAAGTTAGTTTGAAGATTTAAAAACCCGCACTAAGCGGGTGTTTTTCTTTTTGTTAAAGATTAAGTTCTTCTAGAATGGGAGTGCCTGATTGGTCTTTGTTGACTACTGCTCCCGGTTGAGTTGATTGACCGTCAATGCGTACTTTTGTATTAGGGTCGGCGGGAATGTGAGGTGTTTTACTGGGAGGATCATTTGGGATGTGAGGTACAACTGGCACAGGCTCTGGAGTCGGAAGATGAATGGCATCCCCCTCTGTGTCTCTAAAATTAGGGTCATCTTCTGGATTATTACCAGATTGAGAAGAGGGGTAGCCTCCATAATAGGGATTGTTGCCATAACTTTGATTGACTGGCACTTGTCCAGTGGAAGAGCCACGACCAGCTTCAAGGATATCAGAGATAGTGTTAAGAATTACCCAAGCCAATAAAGCGACCATTAATCCAATAATGGCGTATAAAATAATTTGACGAGCGTTGTCTGCCATCTCCTCTCCGGCAGAAAAGATGAATAAGGCTCCAGCAATAACGATTGCTGCCATAAAAACAAAAGCTAAAATACCAGCGGCCCAAACAAGGAATTTAACAATAATATCACTAACATCATCAACTTGAGAAAGATTGGCTTCTCCTGCTGTACTACGGGCATCACCTAAATTGAATTGTGCCATAGTTGGGTTTGGTGCGAAGAAGGCAAAAACAACCACTAAAGAGAAGAGTGAGGTGAAAATAGTGCGAAGGGGAGAAGTTTGCATAAAAGTCAAATTATTTTTAAGTAAAATAGAGTTATGAAAGTGTTTAGATTAAAAGCCAATGCCAAAACCCCAGCCAGGACCACCAATATTAAAACTCCCACCAATGCCACTTCCGCCACCTCCACCCCAACCGACACCAACGTTAAGCATAGTAGCAACAGTGTTGAGAATTACCCAACCAAGTAAGGCAACAACTAAGCCAAGAATGGCATACATTAATACATTACGAGCATTAGTTGCCATGTTTTCTCCAGCAGAAAAGATAAACATAAAACCAGAGATAACAAAGGCCGCAATTGAAACAAAAGCAATTAAGTACATTGCCCAAATTAAAAAGCGAATAATAACGGCAGTAACATCAAAATCACGAGACATATTGGCTGGAACAGCAGCGCGATTGTGAGCATCTTGGGGACTAAATTGAGCCAGAGCTGGCTGGCTGATAGATAGAGACAATGAGAACACAAAAAATAACACTGGTGCTAAGAGGGAGGTTTTAGCGAGAGACTTCATTGAGTTGGTTTGTTTAAAATTTATTTTTATAATATATCTTACATTATAGCATAAAATTAAAATAAAAGCAAAAACCGCTCCCTTAGAAGAGAGCAGTTTTTGTTATTACCTAGGTAATAGGTAGCTATTGAACAGATAAAGCTTCTGCAATAGTGTTCAAGATTACCCATCCCAACAAAGCGACTACTAAACCAATAATAGCGTAAGTCAGGATTTTGCGAGCAGTATCGGCTCTTTCAGTTCCAGCAGAGAAGATAAACATAAAGCCGGAAACAACAAAAGCAGCGACTGCAACAAAAGCAAGAATATACATTGCCCATTGTAGAACCTTAACAATGATACGAGCTAAGTTGTCTTCCTGAGAAAATCCAATGTTTCCAGTGTTTGCTTCTACGTCTCTCAAGCCATCACGAAAACCAATGCCTGTTTGTGCTTGAGCCGCTGGGGTGGCAGCAGCTAGAGTAAAAGCAAAAACAGCCATAAGAGTCCCGCTCCAAAGTATTTTTGATAGCTTCATAAGTGCACCTGCCTTTCTAGTTTAGATTATTTTTTTCTTTGGCAACTTAATCAATAAGATTAAATTGTTTTCAGTTAAACGCTGTAATTATAGCATATTTTATTAAAGCAAACAAGAGGAGCGTTGGTGAAAATGATTAATTTGGTTATCACTATTATCAAAACAGCTAGATAATAACGTGTTTAAAGAGATTAATCATGATGTAGCCGAAAATAGAAAGCACAAAAGCCACTAAAGAATAAATGAGAATAGTGCGTCCCTCTTCTAGTACCTTTTCACTTCCTCCAGCGATGAAAAGCTTAATAGAGGCAGTGATAAGACCAATAAGTGAAATTAGAAACAGCAACGCCATGAAAAAGGTGATGATAGAATAGACTTGATTAAAGGTAGAGACGGTTTTAATGGCGGACTCAGAGCCAACTTCAGTGGTTGGCTCTTCCTCTACAATAAACTGGGCATTAGTTGGAAAGGAAAAGAAGAAAATGAAAAGGTAGGTTGGCGTGAGTAAGGAGAAGAGTAATTTTTTTTGAATAAGAGTCATGTTTTTAATAAAAAAAAGAATACTTAAGTTCAATTTTATTGAAAAAAGTTAACTATTTGCTGAACAACAATTAAGGCTGAGCCTGCCATAGCAAAACCGATAAGAGCAGCGAGCATAGATTTTTTTGCGGTTTCTGCTTGAGTGATGTTAGCACCTGCTGCCAAATACATAATGCCACTGATTGCGAGGGTGATAATTGCTAAAATACCAATCACGGTAAGAATGAAATTGAGAGTAGCGACAGCAACTTCGGTTAGAGTTTTGGCATCTTGTAGTCCAGTGGGAAATTGGTCGTTTATTAAAATAATGCCTTTGATTTCTTTTAGGAGGGCTGGACCAGCCAAGGCTAGAGTAAGACCAAAAAGAGCAACCCAGAAAGCATTTTTAGCTGATTTTGTTAAGTTTTCATTGCCTGATGAGCCACCCAAAAGATACATTACTCCTGCAATAGCAATGAAAAGAACTGCCACGGTGGCGATAATTCCACGTAGCCAATCCATGACTTTTTCCAAAAATCCCCCCAAAGAAGATTCAGTATTATGACCGACTGGGCTACTGAACTCAATAGGAACCACTTGGGTAAGAACTGATTGGGAGGGCGCCAAAAAAGCAGTGCCAATAAGCAAGCCAAAAAAGCTAAGAAAAATCAGCCAAAGAGTAGTTGTTTTTAAGTTCATTCTTTTGAGTATTATATTTTCCTATTGAAAAGCAATACTTATAATGACAGTTTACTATGACTAGCTAAGCAAATCAAGTATTTGTTGAATAATAATCAAGCCGGCGCCAGCCAAGGAAAGTCCGATAATTGAATATAAGATGGCACTCTTTGCTTTTCCTGTGCGAGTGGGGTTGCCCCCAGCAGCAACAAACATAATTCCCGCAACAGTAAAAGAAATGATAGAGAGCACGCCAACTGCTGTAAGAATAAAGTTCATGATGTTAGTCAGGATGCCAGCAATAGTAGTTCCTCCTCCAGTGGCACTAGGGTCGCCTCCGCCAGATTGACTAGCCAGATCCCCAATTTCTTTTAGCAAAGTTGGAGCAGCAACAACAATGGCAAAACCAAATAGAGCATATTGAATGATTTTTTTACCTAATTCCATTTGAGAAGAGCGTCCGGAAGAGGTCATGTAAACAATTCCTCCAATTACAATCATTATTACTGCAATCCAAGCGATGATTCCATAGATAGAAGCAAGAAGGTTTTTTAGCCATGCAGTAAGGCTGTTAGTAGTTAGTGGGTTTTTATATTCAAAGGGGAAAAAGTTGGTGTTTGCTTGCGCAATTTCTAAATTAATTGGGTGTAGAGAAAAAATTAGTCCAAAAAAGAAAAGCCAAATTAGAGAAAGATAAAAGTTTTTAAGTAAGCGTGTTTTTTTCATAGATTTAATATAGTGAGTTATTTTGGTTTTGGATATTGACAGCTGCCGCTAGCAGTTGTGGCACAGGTGCAATTAAAGCAAACGTCCCAGTGATCGCCCTCTTTAACGTAATAATTATCTCCATCTCTATATATATCTCCTCCATAATTACCAGGTCGAACACCTATTTTTTCACCAAATTTTTTATCTCTTACAATATAGTTTGTAAGCTCCGACGGCTTACCCCCAAAGTAGTGACTACGAAAATCAGCCTTTGATCCATTGGTGTGAGCGGAGCTATGACCTGGCTCCGTGCCCCCAGTTACAATTACTTCACAGTTACATTTTCTTTTTAAATCAATTATTCCTTGAATAGTTTCTTGTTTCATGCCAGCAACATTTGTGCAGTTACTCCTTCTAGTTGTAGTGCAAGGTGGATTATTGATCCCGATTCCCTCAGCCGCTAAAAGATCTCTAACTTCTTTTTCTTTTGCTGAGTCGATTGGACCGAGTGATCTTGTTGGTTCTGTTGTTTTGCCTGTTCCTGGGGAGCTATCTTCACCTGTCCCATCATCTTTATTTGGTATATCCTCTCTTGGGTCGATTAGATTTCCAGAAAAATAACTCCTCGTATCACACTCAATCTTCCACCAACTGCCACTATTAACTGCTCCAAAATTAAAAGAAACAAACCTTAAGACAGTATAAACAATTAACCAAGATAGTAAAAATATTCCAAAACCA
>DUUL01000007.1 GCA_012841575.1 Candidatus Moraniibacteriota bacterium
TAAATGACAAACAGTACAAGGAACTGAAATATCATTACCAAAACTATTCTTACAAGCAGTTTTAACCCCACAAGGAACTAAAGGTCCTTTAAATAAAAGAAAGCTTGTTCCTTCCATTCCTTCCTCGGGACAACTAGGAGTGTCTCCGGTTGCTGATTCATCAGCTTGTAAGGAGAGGGGAAGAAAGCTAAGGGTAGAAAGAAAAAGAAGAGAGAGAATAAGTTTTTTGGGGAGAGATGGCATTGACTTTTTATAATTAAAATCAATTTTATTTTAGCATATTTAGGGACAAAACAACAAGAACCAGTTAGGTTTTTCTCAGGAGTTGTCTTGGATTAACCAAATAGACTATTTATCCTTAGGTGAGCAAAAACTTAATCCAAGACTTTTGCCTGATAGGTCTGGTTCTAAGGTATAAGAAACTCCCTCACTAACATTAATTAAGCAAGCTTGATCTTTATCTATTTTTAAAATTTCTAAAAATTTACTCTCTGCATTACTTCTAGTTGTAGTGAAGTCAACTCCTCCGTGCAGATCGATTAAAAAACTTTTTTGACCAGGATAGTCATAATAAAGAATGTCAAAACTTTCATCACTATAAAGAAGTACATCTTGAGGAGTAATTACTTTTTGTGCAATTTTATATGGATTTTCTACTTCTACTATTTGATCATTATCCTGGATTGTTAATTTTTCTCCCTTTTCAAGCTCTTCGATGGGGGGTAAATTGTAGGAAGGGATGGGAGGGAGGTAATTCTCTGAAGCAGTTTTTTGAATGGTATCAGTGGGAGATTTTTGTTTTTTCTTGTCTAAGAAAATGAGTAACAGAAACCCACTCATAATAAAAGCAAGGATGATAATTAGTAGAATTATTTTTTTATTCATAAGAATAGTAAAAATTTAGTTAGTAATTGATGCCACATTTTTTTGAGGAGTTTAGCCAAGGGCGAAATTTCTTCCCGCCACCAGACACTTCACAGGCAACCCGAATATTGTTTTCTGGGTTTTGTAGCTTTTTTACACATTCTTCGTATTTAGCCACATTAAGCACTTTGCAGTTTCCTGTGCTTCCAGAGAAAATTCCACTGTCACAACCAGATTTTTTAGCATGAACCAGCATGTTAATTTGGAACAATCCAATGGAAAAAGGATATTCTTTGCCATCATCATTTTTGCATTTATCAACAGCACTTTTACTATTTGCATTACCCCTACTTTCTATATTGCAGATTTGAGACCATTGACTAGTATTATTGCTGAAACAAGTTGAGCTTAGATTTTCTACTGAACAAGGACCAGAAGGGACTGGATCGCAGGTGCCACTACCGGGGTCTTTGCTTGATTGTCCATCGCCACTTTGTCCAGTTGGAGGGAGACCTCTATCTCCACCACCTCCGCTGCCACTCGAATCAGATGCCTTCTGAAAATAACTCCTCGTATCACACTCAATCTTCCACCAACTGCCACTATTAACTGCTCCAAAATTAAAAGAAACAAACCTTAAGACAGTATAAACAATTAACCAAGATAGTAAAAATATTCCAAAACCA
>DUUL01000032.1 GCA_012841575.1 Candidatus Moraniibacteriota bacterium
AAAAGATTTGAATAGTTTTAAAATTTAGCAAAATCTGGAGAGGTGGCTGAGTGGCTGAAAGCAGCACACTGCTAATGTGTTGACCCCTTAAAAGGTCCCAGGGTTCGAATCCCTGCCTCTCCGCCAAGTTTTATATTCAGCGAAATTGAAATGTTGTTTCAGCGTAAAGTAGCCGGCCTTACCGGCTTGTTTTTTAATATTGTTGTTAAGATTGAAAGTGGTATGAATATAAGCTCGACAATTAAAACATTACAAAAAAAATCGCCAAAGTATTAGAGGTTTCAGCTGATAACTTATTAAAATAATTTTATGGAGTTAAAAATGGAATCAGGAAAACTACTGGAAAAACCTGAGGACATCAATCCCGAGTTAACAAGAAATTTTGTTGATTTTATAAGGGAAAAATCTGAATCGGGGCCGTATAGAGTTGAGGTAAAAATTGGCAATAAAGTAATTCCAGTTGATGTTTTTCCTACAGTTTTTCCACCTAGTTCAGATTATAGCGTTAGTTCAAAATCAGTATTTGAAACATTTGGAAATCTTGAGGGACTAGAAGTTGCCGATATAGGCTCCGGAAGTGGCATTGGGTCGATTGTCGCTTCTATGGCTGGGGTAAATCATGTTGATGCGGCCGATATAAACCAACAAGCAGTTGACTGCTCAAGACATAATATTGAAATCAATAGTTTGCAAGACAAAGTCGACGTTTTTTATTCCGATCTTTTTCAAAATTTTCCACAAAAAAAATATCATCTAGTTATCGCAAATTTACCAATAGTAAATTTTGATGCTGGTGACCACCCAATTAATAACGCTCTTTACGATAAAGGTTTTGAGATACATAAAAGATTGTTTGTAGAAGCAAAGAATTTTTTAGCAGAAGACGGACAGATTACCTTCACTCATGCAAATCTACAAAGTGCAAAAACGGCAAATCCTGATTATGATTTTCAAGCTTTAGAAAAACTGATTGATGAATGCGATTACGAAATAGCTGAAAGGGTTGAAAAAGATGATTTGGATTGTAAGTGGATAAATTATAAAATTAAATTAAGGAAATAATATAAGCTTAGCATTGCTTATTTTTGGATCATTGAAGTCACTAGTCCTATCTTACTTTGGGCGACACGCTAGTTTTTAACTGGCACCAAATTCGGAAGTGAAAAAGGAAAGTTTCAAAAATTCGCACGGTATCTTCCAGATCTCTCTTGCGGGCGGGAGGAAAGCTGAGGTCAAGTTGGTTTAATCTTCAGTCCAGTCATAAAAACATTAGAAAAAATTGTGAATTTTTTATTTTTAGCATTTCATTAGATGATTTAATAAAATAAGTTTATGGTAAATATCAAAGAAACAAAGGATCGAATAAAAATGAACAGACTTCTTGAGAAAGCGGTGCTTGTTTCTGTTGAAGCACATAAAGATCAGATTCGCAAGGGAGACGATTCGCCCTACATTGCCCATCCTTTTATGGTTGCGTTAAAATTAGCAAAGTATCATTTTTCAGATACTGTTATTGCTGCTGCTCTAGTGCACGATGTTCTTGAGGACACGGAATTTTCTGAGGAAAAATTAAAAGAGGAGTTGGGAGAAGAGGTGCTTGAGATTGTTAGAATAGTTACTAACGATGATTCTTTGCCGTGGGAGGAGAAGAAAAGGAGGTATGTTGAGTCAGTTCGCGCTGGTTCAGAAGGAGCAAAGGCTGTTGCGTTGGCAGATAAAATCCATAATCTGGAAAGCTTGCTACTTGCTCACTCAAAACAAGGCCCAGAATTGTGGAAAAGATTCAATCGTGGCAAGGATAAAAAAATATGGTTTGAAGAAGAGGTTTTGAAAATGCTTAAGGAGACTTGGGATCATCCATTGATTGAAGAATACGAGAGACTTTTAAATAAAGAGCGAGAGTTAGAGTAGCTTGGTAAAAAGGCATGAAAGTTTTTCTAGTGGTTCTTATGAGTGGCTCAATCCTCTACATGGTAAGTTTCAGTGGTCGCGCATTTGTCTAGCCATTGCGCTGCCATTTTTTGTGGTGGGGGAGATTTTTAGCGAGGAGGTTTTCGTGATGCGTGCCTTACTCACCTCTGCGTTGATTATTCTCTACCTTCTTTCCTGCACTCCCTTGCCACCAGATATGAATAAGAAGATATGAATAAAAAGCTATAGGACAAGTTTGGTCTTTATAGCTTTATGGGAAGATTAATTCTTCCCATTTTTTATAAGTAAAAAGGATGAAACTTAACAAGAATAATAAATTGACATTGTAACTATATTAGATTAACATATGAAAAGATAGGAAAAATAAATTTATTTTAAAAATGAAAAGCAGTAAAAGTAATAAATTATTGTCAATTAGTCAAGTCTCGAGAATTTTTGGAATTCACAAAGACACTTTACGCAATTGGGAGGAGCGTGGCATTATCTCTCCTTTGCGAGTTGGACCTAGGAAGGACAGAAAATATCGACCAGAGGATATTGAAAAAATCGCAAACGATAAAAGTATTGTGAAGGAGTTGGATGCGGAACTTGATGGAGAAGCTAAGAAAATGAATCTTTCGGAGCTGAAGCAATTTTTGTGGAAAAGCGCAGATATTTTAAGGGGCAAAGTAGATGGCGCTGATTACAAGAAGTATATTTTTGGCTTGCTATTTTATAAACGAATTAGTGATGTCTGGGATGAGGAGTATAAAAAGATTCTGGGTGAGTTTGGAGATGAGGCGCTTGCACGGGCCGACTACAATCATCGTTTTCAAGTGCCAACGGATTGTCGTTGGGAAGTGATTCAAAAGCAAGCTGAGGGGATTGGACAAAAACTCAATGAGATTTTTGATAAGCTAACTAATGCCAACAGTCCAAAGTTAGATAAAATTTTTGATGACTTAGACTTTGGGAATAAAGATAAATTTCCTAACGAGACTTTGCAAAAGCTGATAAATCATTTTTCGACTTATCCCTTCGGGGATAATTATATTAGTTCTGATTTGCTAGGAGATGCCTATGAATATCTAATTGAGCAATTTGCTGCGGGTGCGGGCAAGAAGGGAGGAGAATTCTATACACCGCGTGAAGTGGAGCGGGTGATTGTTCAAATTCTTAAGCCACAGGAGAAGGATCATATTTACGATATGACAGTGGGTAGCGGCGGTTTTTTATTGGAAGCATATCACTACTTGCGAGATCTAGCGGGAGAAAAGAAAGCACGGTCACTTTATCTCTACGGACAGGAAATTAACTTAGGAACTTTTGCAATTGCTAAGATTAATATGTTTTTGCACGGTTTGGATAGTGCGGATATTCGTCGAGGAGACACTTTGGCAGATCCGCAGTTTTTAAATCCAGATGGCTCTCTCCAAACATTTGATATTTGTGTAGCCAATCCACCTTATTCCATCAAAGAATATGAGCACGAAAAGTTCAAATCTGACAGACACGGGAGAATTTCTGGTTATGAAGCTCCTCCGGCTAAAAATGCTGACTTTGCATTCATCTTGCACATGATCAAGTCTATGAATGAAAGTG
>DUUL01000069.1 GCA_012841575.1 Candidatus Moraniibacteriota bacterium
CAAAGAACACCTTCTTGTGCAGCCGCAGGAAGTAAGCAGCAGTGAGGATGCTGGCGAAAAGAGCAATTGCCGCAAATGATTGCAAACCGCTGCTCCACAGGGCGATAATGATCAACAGCTTGCTCCAGAACCCGGCAAAAGGCGGGATCCCCGCCGTGGACATGAATGCAGCCAGGGTTGAAAAGCCTGTTACCGGCATCCTCTCTTCCAGCCCGCCCAGCTCGTCAAGATCGTATGTCCCCGTCTGCTCTTTCACTGCGGCGGCATTGGTAAACAACGTGCTTTTGAAGGTGGCATGGTTGAATACATGAATTACGGCCCCCAGCAGCCCGAGAGTGCTGCCTGTGCTCAGGCCGAGCAGAACGTACCCCATCTGGCTCACGCTCGAGTAGGCCACAATACGCTTGAAATGGTTTTGCCGCAGGGCAAACAGGGCACCGATAATAATAGAGATAGTCCCCATCACGGCCAAAGTGATCCCGATGGCAGGCAGTTCGTGAAACAATCCGGTCAAGACAATAAAACCGTACACGCCAGCCACCTTGATCACAATACCGCTCAAAAGTACCGACACGGCTGTATTCGCACTTTGATGCGCGTCCGGCAGCCAGCTGTGAAAAGGAACCACTCCTGTTTTTATGGCAAAGCCGGCGATCATCAGGATCAGGGCGGCATAGATAAAGAACAATTGGGCCCCGCCCGGTCCGGCGGGAACATGCAGCCCCAGCTGCGCGTACTGCAGGCTCCCGGTCTGCATGAAGATGAACGAAAGCCCAGTCAGGATCATGATGCTGGCCAGGACAGACATCACCAGATATTTGAACGCGCCTTCAAGCCCGAGATCCGTTTTAAACATGGCGATCAAAACAAAGCTGGATATGCCGATGATCTCCAGAAAAACATACAGCGAAAAAAGATCGGTCACCATGACCATTCCATTCATCCCCAGGATCAACATCATCAGCAGATTGACGTATGACGCTCTTTTTTTATCCACGGTCCGGTTGGCCACCAGCACGGAGGCCAGTGAAACCAGCCCGATACAGAGCAGGATGATCAGCGAAAAAGTGTTTACCGCCAGGTGCACCGAGCCGGCACCGGCCATATTCTGAAAAAGGCAAAACCCGTATCCCCTCAGGTGATTGCCCGAAAGCACCGCAAGGGATGCTGCAGCGGCGGCAATCTGAACGATCGCCGCCCCGCCGGCCAGGGGCATGCTCACTTTCTCGGCCGATAGTCTGGGGGATAACGTGTTTACCAGAACGATCGCCAGGGGGATGAAAAAAAATAGGGCTGCGCTGTACTCGAGAACTCCCATTGAACAATGATTCCTCCTTCCTTTAAACAGCTATCAGAAAAAGGATGATCAGCCCCACAACACCGGTCAGGGCCACGATCAGATAACGCGACAGATTCCCGTCGCTGAAGCGCTGCATCATATTGCCTGCTCCCTTTACCGCCGCCACAACGCCGTCGTCATAGAACCAGGTTATCCCGTTCTCGATAGAGACAGCCAGGGCAGACAGACCCTTCGCTGCAGAGATCAGCCAGTTGTAGGGATCAAACAGCTTCCTTTCGGCTGCCTGATAGATCTCTTTCAGCACCGGAGCATAATGAATATGATCGGCTGCGCCGAGGGCGCTTCCGGATCTTTTGCTTCCGTAAAGATGATCGCCTAAGGAAAGCAGCAGCACAGCAACGGAGATCACCACCAGCACGGTGGAGTGCGGCCATCCCGAGTAAATTCCCCCATCGCCTAGCGCCGGACCCAGGATG
>DUUL01000033.1 GCA_012841575.1 Candidatus Moraniibacteriota bacterium
AGAACTCAAAAGACGGTCAACTGGGATCAGAAAACAACAAGTCTCAAGAAGAGTCAAAGTCAACCTACCCAAGTCAGTGTTGGGCTTGTGGCATTAACATAGATCTAAATTTTTTGCCAGATGGGAAGAGGCCAGTTTATTGTAAAGATTGTTTAGCGTTAGCACGTAGTCAAAAAAGTCGCACGGGTGAAGAAATTGATTTGCCTTTTAAAAATAAATTAGAAGAGAAGAAAAAACAACCTAAAACACACAAACCATTTGCTGTTCTAAAAAATTATTCAGCGGCAAAAAAGCTAAATAGAGAAGAATGAGACCCGTTGTAATATTGGCATTAGATCAGTGAATTAGTTAAGAAAATTAGTTTTCTGGAAAAAATTTGCCACAAAACTTGTTATCTGCTATAATTTGAAAAATAGCGTTTAGCTATTTTCTATATAAATAATTTTTAAAAACTAAGTGATGAAAAAAGTCAAAATGACAGCAAGACTAATCCTTATTGCTGTTTTTGCATTGACAATTAGTGGCTACAATGCTTTTGCACAAGTAGAAAGTGACAATGTGGCTCAACCAATTGCTGAAACTGAAGTAGACCCCTCTCAGCTTGAGGAGATGATACTTGTTTCAGATGTTAATTTCCACGAAGCTTTTATCGCTAATCAAGAAGGAAATGATCTTACGATCACCTTCTCTATTGGAAGTGGAGAAACAGCAGAGTCTAACATCCACTATTCAGTAGAATTATTAAAACCAGCTGAAAATGAAGGAGAACAGGGTGAAGTAATTGAAAGAAAGACTTATGAAGAGAATTTCAGCCTGTCAGCTGGTGAAGTTTCTCACAAAGGATTTCAATATCAAGCACCAAAATATTTAAAAGGGAAGTACTCTGTCGTAGTTTATGCTGAAAATAACTCAGGTATGATACTTTCTTTCATTGAAGTAGGTGATGTAGAGCTAGACGGAGATGGACAATTTATGGAAATGAGAGATTGCTACCTAACAGTGGAGGGGGAAGTTGGCGGACGTGAAGGATATTTTGCTAAAGAAGGGGTAGATATTAAGCAAGAGGAAGTTTTAATTGCCAATTGTGAAGTGACAAATCATTTCAGCAATAAACAAACAGTTACGCCAGTTTTTAAAACAACGTTACGCTCTCTCTTGGGAGAACCAGTTCAGGATAGTGCCTTACCAAATGATAGTGTAGTTTTTGAACCTGGAGAAAAAAAGACTGTTGGTTTCAGATTACCCCAAACTAGTGTTCCTCAGGCTTATGAGGTAGCTATGAATTTAAAAAACAGTGAAGATGAAATTGTCTCAAACGATACTTATTTGCACTATATTCTAGTGGGCGAAAGCGCAACCATTCAAAATGTCAGACTAGACAAAACAGCTTATCAGAGAGGAGACATTGCCCAGCTGTCTGTTTTTTTGACCGGCTCTGCAGATGACTTTGATGTATCTCGTATTGGAGGAACAGAAAATACTCCAATTCAATTTAAAATTGAAATGTTTGGTGAGGGAGGTGTTTCCTGTATTCAGCCAGTAGAAAAAGAGATTAATGTAAGAGAGTCGTTTTTCAACTTAAGTGAACCCGTTATTGCTAACTGTCTTGACCCTCAAGTGAAAATTAGTCTAGTTAACGAAGATGGATTACTAGATGAGAAAGAATTTTCTTTTACAAGCACAGAAGATGAGCGATACAACTTAGTCTCTTACCAGGATTCAACTAAAAACAAAACTAAGCGAGTAGTACTAGCGGTAGTTACTCTATTAGTAATTATTCTTTTGATTTTGCTTGTTTTGATCATGATGAACAATAAAAAAAGGAGAGTTGGCACGGATACTGAGGGGGGAGACAGTAACTCAAGTAGATTGAATTCTTTACTAATGTTTTTCTTGTTAGGTGGAGCTTTCTTTTTCTTTAGCGCAGAAGATGCTTCTGCTGCCAAGTATTGTCGTCCTGGTGCTAGCAATAGCCTTTGTGTTACTCTTAATGTGAAACCAAAATACTGTGCTGGAGAAGCTAACTCTGTTAATATGCTGATCGATGCTGCAGGTTGTCATAACTACTATTTCTGGGGAAATATTACAGCTCTTGGAGCTAATATATCAAATTTTAGTGGCATTACTCATGGGACCTCCACGAATCAAAAATTTGACTTCAGTTCTTTGCCTGCTGGTAGGCACACTGTATCCTTTAAGGTCAATGCTTATTCTAATTGTAAGAACATGGCCGGATATAATAGTCGTACGAAAAAAAATATGTTTGGTGATGACTGTACGAAAGACAAGGATATGGGGTTTACCTTTACAGAAACATTTAATATAGTTAATTGTAAGGCTAGTTGTAATAGCAATTATCATGGAAAGTCTCTTAGCGACTTATCCTCTGGCAATCATCTTTGTTCAGAGGGAAGTGTCTCTGGGTTTACTGTTAACAGGAATAGCCTAGGAACAATTACTTCATGGAGTTGGCGCTGTAGCAACGAATATGGTGAAGCTAGCTGTTGGGCCACAAAGCCTTGCACTCCTAAAAAAGTTTGTAATGAAAATATAGACTGGAGTAAGATTCCTTGTCCTACCGATAATGCTTCTTGTGAGGCTTTAAATAACAAAAAAGTTTTGTTTAAAAAAGTCAAAGTCAGCTGTTGGGATGAGAATAAGTGTCAAACATTCCCAGATGAATTTAGAAAGGATACAGAGAATGGTCCTTGCGGAGAATGCGGTGAGTGTGGAACGCCCAACCTAACATTTAACTGTGGAGTATCAAACTCTCCTCTTTGTGGCGCAGGCGGCAATGATTGCTGCAGCAGCGGTTGGATGTATAGACCAAATGAAAATCTAATGAGTCGAATAGCACCAGTTGTTGACAATGTAAATGTAG
>DUUL01000034.1 GCA_012841575.1 Candidatus Moraniibacteriota bacterium
AAATTTTGCCAAAATATACTATAGTTATTGGGCATAAGACAGAGTGTTACACTATAAAATCTAAGTGCTTTTATAATAAAAGACAAAGTAAAAATTATCAAATAAAATAAAGCTTACTAGTTATTTATCGGCCTTTGTTTTAAGTAGTCCTTAACAGTTTAAGTAGTCTTTATTAGTGTAATAGCAGTTAGTCAAATATTCAAATTTATAAATATAAATATAAATAATTTTTAAAAACTAAGTGATGAAAAAAGTCAAAATGACAGCAAGACTAATCCTTATTGCTGTTTTTGCGTTAGCGATGAATGTTTTTGGTGTTTCTGCACAGACAGAGGAGAGTGTGAATAGTGTGGCGAATGAGCAGGCTTTAGAGATTGGTGATGGTGTCGATGTCGGCGCGGAGGAAATGGTTAGAGTTTCAAGTATTAATTTTAGTGAGGCAAGCATCTCCTCCCGAGAAGAGAATAAGTTAGCAATTTTGGTTGAACTGGTAAATGGCGAAAAGGCAGAATCTAACATTAGCTACATTATTGAATTACGCAGAGATGTAAATGGGAATGAGGCTGTTATTGAAAAAAAGATTTTTCCCAATACATTTAGTCTCAGTTCCAATGGGCAGAGAGCTGAAATTTTAGAGTATGAAGCGCCTCCTTATTTGAAAGGAAGTTACTCAATTTTTATTTATGCAGAAAACGAAGTGGGCATGATGCTGTCTCTTACTAAGGTCGGTGATGTTGAGTTTAATGGGACTGGTCAGTTTGTGGAGACAGGAGAGTGCTATTTGACAGTGGAGGGTGACTCGGAAGAGTTTTATTTTTTGAAAGAAGGGGTAGACATTAGACCGGAAGAAAAGCTAATTGTGAATTGCAGATTAAACAATCACTTTGATTTAGAAAAGAAGATTGTTCCAAGATTTAACACAACATCACGCTCTTTATTGGGGGAGAAAGTGGAGGTAGGAGTAGTGGGTGGAGAAGTAATTTCTTTGTTAGAAAAAGAGGAAAAGGAAGTTAGTATTGAAATTCTCACTACCGATATCCCACAGGCCTACGAAGTAGAAATGAGTCTTTATGAAGGAGATCAAGTTATCTCTAATCCCATTTACCTCCACTATGTTATAGTGGGAGAAAGTGGAACCATTCAAAATGTCAGATTAGATAAGACTGGTTATAGAAAAGGGGAAATTATAAGTGCAAATGTTTATATAACTGGCTCTGCAGATGCATTTAGTTTTTCTCGTACTGGGGGAACTGGCAATGAGGAAAATAGAATGAAGGTGATTGTCCGTGATGACAAAGAGAATGCCTGCACTGACTCTATTGAGGGAGTATTTGACGCAGAGCAGCCTTTTATTGAGTTACAATCAGAGGCAATTATTGACTGCATTAATCCTCAAGTATCAGTCGAGTTGCTTGGTCGACGAGCAGTTTTGGATAGTAAGGTTTTTTCTTTCACTAGCATAGAAGAAGATTTTGATCAGACTGGCAGCATTGTTGACAGCAGTTTTTCTTCAGAGAAGATCAAATTTTTAATAGTCCTCTCTTTATTGGTAATTATTTTACTAGCCATGCTTACATGGATCTTATTAAGGGTTAAGAGAGGCAAGTTTAGGTTGAGAGTTTTTTTATTGTTTGTTTTGATTAATTCTGCTTTTTTGTTTTTAGAGACAAGGGAGAGCTTAGCTGGCAGTCATTGCCATAGCAGCAGGAGTAATAATGTGTGTGCAACGGTTAATGTTGCTTCACAATACTGCGCTGGAAATGTTTCTATTTCAGTCACAGCCAATAAGTCTGGTTGCGCTAATTACTATTATCGGGGCAGTGTTAATGCTGTTGGTAGAAACATAATAAGCTTCAGTGAGATAGGAAGAGCAAACGGTGATGTCGCTTATGGTACACTTAATCTTAGCGATTGGCCTGTTGGGAATCATACAATACCATTTCATGTTAATACTCTTACTAATTGTCTTAAGAAGGATGGCAGGCATGATTGTACAAAAGATAAAGCTGCCGATTTTTATTTTACTGAGAATATTAGAATAGTAGATTGTACTCCTCCTCCACCTCCTCCTCCACCTCCATCACCTCCGCCAGCCCCAGTTTGTTCCTCTGCCTATAATGGGAAAAGTGTTCCTAGCTTATCCGCTGGTAGTGCTTTGTGTTCTAGTGGATCAGCTATCAAATTCAGAGAGCATAAAAACTCTTATGGCACTGTAATTAGCTATAGTTGGGGGTGTCAGAATTCTGAAGCTGAAAGTGTTTCTTGTTCGGCCACAAGAATTTGTCCAGCAAATTGGGTAAAAAATAATCCACCTTGGGGTGCTTGTCCGACTGTCTGTCCAAGTCCTTCTTCTCCCGGCGTGACAAAACTTTATCAAAAAAGAACTGTAACTTACACTGATCTTAATCGATGCAAAGAGCCTTATAATGGACAAGAGCAAAATCCACAGGATTGCGGAGAATGCGGTAAGTGTGGAATACCTAACTTGACAGTTAATTGTGGAGTATCAAACTCTCCTCTTTGTGGCGCAGGCGGCAATGATTGCTGCAGCAGCGGTTGGATGTATAGACCAAATGAAAATCTAATGAGTCGAATAGCACCAGTTGTTGACAATGTAAATGTAG
>DUUL01000035.1 GCA_012841575.1 Candidatus Moraniibacteriota bacterium
TAACTTTGAGAGTAGCACCATTTGCAGATCCTGATTGTAAAACCCAGTTAAGATGAGTTAATTCACCAATAAGAAACTTATCGTTAGGATTGAAACTTTGCACCCCAGAACCATCAAATCTCATACCGCTCTTTCCACCATAAGTCCTTCCCCAACGAACTTCATTAGTATTTAATCCAGAAATATTTGAACCTCCACTGACAGCAGTCCAAATCCCACTAGTAGAGGAAATAGTGTATTGCCCCCTAGAGCTCAATGTTGCTTTTTGTAAAACATCAGTTCTGAATTCAACCGCTGGCTGATCAATGCTTAAAAAGTAAATTGAAAAATGATCTAACCCCTCCACCCCAACTCTATCCTCTTCAGTTTTTTGACTTACCTTTTTCTGGTCAATCTTTTTTAAATCTTCCAACTTAAGATCTTCCTCAATTTCATCAATTGTCTTTTCTAAATAGCTCACCTCGACTAATTCCGTATTTTTAGGTTTGGTTAGCTCTAATTCATACTTAAATTGACCATTTTCCATCTCAGTCGTAATATCATAAGCATAATCACCTACAGTTACAACTTCCGCTGGCAATCTTAAATCTTCCAGTCTAATTTGCTGAATTTTCAAAGTATTTGTTTCTTCTGGCAAACAAGTAAAGGTTACACTGATATTTTTCTCACCTGGAAACTCATACCTCACTCCTAATTTTACTGCTTCTTTAGTCTCAGCTATTCCTTTTTCTTCATCAAAGTTCCAATCCTCTTTTGAAGAAGATTTCACTTTCTCTTCCTTCTCTAAGCATCTTCCAACAGCCCCCTTCGAAGCTTCACGCTCCTGCTTTAATGAATTACCAGATCCCTCTTTTTCTTTCGTTTGTGATTTTTCTTTTATCTCAATCGAAGACTCTGGAGTAGAGATTTCTTCTTGCACAGAATCATCCTTTTTTTCATTTCTGTTTTCTAGCTCTTCAGTCTGTGATTGGCTGTCTTGCTCCTTGTTAACATCTTGTGGTTCTTCAAGCTGAGCATCTTCTGACAAATCTGCTTCATCAGGTGAGTTATTTTTATCCTCCTTTTCCTTTTCATCAGAGCCAACTTCTGTCTCTGTCTCAGATGCTTTTCCAGTAGCTGGCGTAACCTCCTTTTCTTCTTTCTCTACTGATTCATTTTTAGGCACTGATTTTTCCTCTAACTCATCCTTTGGTGAATCCTTTTGAGAATCATCTTTCTCCTCATTTTTTCCTATTGACTCTTCCTCACTCACCCCCCCTCCCTCAACAATGGGCGCTTCTACTGCTCGAACATAAAAAAACGGCAATACTAGATTCATTATCAGTGATAAAACTGAAATTTGAACCAGTATTGCCCTTCCTCCTTGCCTTAACTTTTTTCTTTTTAGCATATGTAGTTATTCAAAAATAAATAATATATAGTTAACTGCTAATTTTTCTATCTTATCCCAACATTCACCTTAATGCTAATGCCTAATTCTTTCACGGAATATTACACCCTTTTTTCATATTTGTCAAGTAGTCTCGTCAATATTTAAGCACGCTTAAGCCTTTTTAAAAAAATTTACTTCTGACATTTAGAGCACCAAAAAGCACTACGCTGTCCAATTTTTTGACGAACAATCTCTCCTTTGCAATTTTTACGTTTACAAGCCCTCCCTTGTTGTCCATATACTTTGAGTAATTTTTGAAAATCGCCCGGCGCTCCATCCACATCACGATAATCACTATCAGAAGTACCTCGATGTTTAATTGCTTTTTGCAAAACCTTAATTACCTCTTTGTGTAAAGCCTTCAATTCCTCGCTTTTCAATGAACTAACTTTTCGATTTGGTCTTACCCCTGCTTCAAAAGGAACTTCGCTAGCATAAATATTTCCAATCCCTGCAATTTTATTCTGATCCATTAATGCGCTGTGAAGAGCGCTTTTTCTTTTCCCACTCAAAGCTATTGTAAAGTTCTCTAAAGTAAACTCTTTACTCAAGGGTTCAATTCCAAGCTTGCTTAGCGTTTCATGATTTTTCAAATCACTTTCATTAAACAGCTCAACTCTGCCAAATTTCCGCAAGTCAGAAAAGTCTAATTTTAACTCTTGCTTTCCTTTTTTCAAAAACCAACTATGTCGAATATAGCCATTCACCTTCTCCTCAAAATATTTATTCTTAACTTTTGCTTTCTCATCTTTAACCAATAAGTGCCCTGTCATTTTTAAATGAACTAACATTATCTTCTTGCCAGATAAATAGATCAAAATGTTTTTTGCTCTTCGCTCTGCTTTAATGATTTTTCTGCCAATAATTTCTTTTTTAAAGCTTGCCAATGGCATTTTAATTGTCTTCGGCCACTCGGTCCAAAAATCGACTATTGTATAGCCTTTAATTTTCTGATTTAGTCCATCTACTATAGTTTGTACTTCTGGTAATTCTGGCATGATAAATGTAATTAAAGATTAAAAATTATTCTTCTGCTTTCTCTAAAGTTAGCCTTGTCATAAAACTGCCTCCTACATCCGCTTTTCTCTTCTTCAGCTCTTCTAGCTCCTCTACATTTAAGTTATCTTACCCTGATAGCGCATACAAAACCTCCAAAATATAAGCCAGCTCCTCTTTTATGAACACTAGCCACCGCTCCATTCTTTTCAATTATCTCGAGAATTTTGTCTCGAACTAATTTATTGCATTTTAAAATATAAAGTAAACTCTCTTTGTTTAATTAAAATTAGCCATAAAAGCCCAGTTTTTGCCACCAGTGAGGTCGACAAGAAACTTGAGGAACCAACTTTTCTTCCTCCTTAGCCACTCTCACCTTTGCACTATCATTTTTAGAGTTAAATAAAAAAACAAAATCACAAGACCCTCTCCCCAAAAAAGTTGAAAAGACTACTTTTTGCCCATCTTGAGAACTAGCAAAGGAATACCAATCAACTCCTTCATATTTTCCTATTTTTAAAACAAAACCAATTAAAACAGAAAACTTCCTGTCACTTTCAATTACAATATTATACATTCCTGGCTTTTTCTTTCCATTATAGTGCCAATATTTGACTACTTGAGCATCATCAACAAACTGTTTATGAAAATGAAACTTTTTCAAAAGTTCCTTCGCCAGAAAAGTGGTTACTGCAAAAAAGATTATTACAAAAATTGCTAAAAGAATAACTAGCATAGTCAAAATTTTTAGTGATTAGCTTTTCTTTAAAAAAACTTTATATCCATCAATATGGTTTATTATTTCTGCTCCATAAACGTGTAATTTCTCAGCTACCCATTTCTTCTTAGCTAAAAACCTAACTTCTTTTTCGTCACGAGCCACCGCAAAAATTAACTTATGGCTTTTCATTAAATCACCTTTTTTCTTTCCCTCCCAGCAAAACTGCGTATAATTTTTTCATGTTTTTGCAAGGACTAACTCCCTCTAACCTCCTCTTCCAAAAAGGAGGAGAAAGAAAACTCAACTCATAGTTTTAAACACTACTCGTTAATAATAGCTACCCACTACTTTCTGCTTACTACTTACTACCTCACCAACCTAAAAATCCCAACTGCCCTTCAATGAACTAGATTGAGTATAATTTACCACAGTTGATTCAAAAAAGTTTGTCCGCTCGGAATTATTATCCGCCAAAATCTCCAGATGCTTGTATGGGTTTTTGGTTACCTCTGGAAAAAGCGGCGCCAGTCCTAGTCGCACAATTCGATCATTCGCCAACCACTTGGTGTATTGCTCGGTGGACTTATTGCTGATTCCAGAAACCTTATTGCCGATAATATGCTCTGTCCATTTAATCTCCTGCTTAACTGCTGTCTGAAACATTTGCCTCAACTTTTTTTCATCAAACATTTTCGGAAATTCCTTTTTAATTTCTTTAACTATATTGGCAAATAAGGTTACGTGTGTTAATTCATCACGTCGAATATAGGAAATCATTCGTCCAGTTGCAATCATTTTACTCGCATAAACCAAGGTATCAAAAAAAGCAAACCCATTGTAAAAATACAAACCTTCTAATAAATAATTTCCCACTAAGGCTGCAAAAAAATTCTTCTCATTCGGCTGATCAATAAATTTTTGATAAATATTGCCAATATACTTATTTCGATCTAATAAGACCTTATCGTCTCGCCAAAAATAATAGATCTCTTTGCGTTCCTTGGCATCTACCACTGTTTCTAGAATTGTTGTATAAGATTGAGAATGAATCGCTTCTTGATAAGATTGAATTGCTAATAGCAAATTTACTTCTGGAGAAGTAATGTAATCAGAAAAATTAGGCAAATTAACCGTTTGAATTGAATCCAAAAAAGTTAAAAAGGAAATTACTCCTTTGTAAGCGCGTCGCTCCGCTGGAGTCAACTTTTTATACATAATCGCATCATCTCCCAAGCCAGAAACTTTTTCTGGCACCCAAAAATTACCAATCATTACTTGATACATAGGATTAGCCCAAGGATATTTAACCTCATTTAGATTAAAAAGACCCGTGGTGTTTCCTTGGATAATTGATCTTTTCTCAATTGTATCGTCTCCTTTAGGATTGAATAGTTTTCTTTTTTTCATTTTCTAAAAATTAATATGCTACTAGTCTAACTTTCACTAAGCTATTTTTAGCCAGAACAACTTTCACAATCTTCTTTAATCTCTCCGGATAGGCTACGTAAATAGTAAATGGTTTTAATTCCACTTTTCCAAGCCTTGAAATAATAACTGAATAATTCCTCGGGGGAAATTTCTGCTGGATTAATCATCCACTCAAAAGGAATCGACTGATCAATCCATTTATAAATCGTCGCATACATTTCAATCACTGCTGGCATCGCTAAGTGACGATATTCTTTGTAGAGCCAAAAATTTTCTTCCGATAAGTTAGGAGCAACTGTTACTGTTGGTGCAATTACATTAGTCTCAACAAATAATTTTTTATAAATCGGCATTAAACCAGCAGTAGTGCCTGCTACTCCCGCCGTAGAAGTATTCGGTGCCGGAGCCAAATGATAGCCGAAACGTAGCCCATCTTTTTTAATATCATCAATCAATTTCTGCCAACGCTTAGCTAATTTCACATTTTTACTCACATACCATCTTTTGTCTCTTCCAAAAATTTTTCCTTTTGCCCACTCAGAACCAGCAAATAATTGATAGCTTTCTCGCTCTTTAGCTAACTTGCAAGAATTTTCTAAAGTCGCAAGAGCATAACGTTCGAATAATTCATTCACGTGCTCTCTTGCTTCAACCGAATCATAGGCATAGCCGCTACAAGCTAAATACTCTGCCAACCCCATAAAGCCTAAGCCAACTGGACGATATTTTTTAGCTGTCTCCTCCGCTTCTTTAATTGGATAAAAATTTAAATCAATTACATTATCCAAAAGTCGCATTGCTACTGGAAAAATCTCATCAATCTCTTTTTGCGTATTCACTCGTGCCACATTAATCGAAGCTAAATTGCAAACTACAGTATCACCAA
>DUUL01000036.1 GCA_012841575.1 Candidatus Moraniibacteriota bacterium
CAAAACAATATGCGCATGCACATCACGATCTTCATAGCGGAAACTTTTTCTAAATAATCTGATATTGTAAAGTGGGTAACGACCACCATATTTCAAAAAACGTCCAAAAAAGAAATGCTTTCGTGCAATTCCAAACCCATCATAATTATCAACCTCTTCACTATTAAGTATTCGCTTGATCTTTCTTGTCAATTTCTTTGTCACCACCTCATCACTATCTAATAAAAGCACCCATTCATTTCTTGCTTGTGGAATAGCCCAATTTTTAAAATCAGCGCTATAATTATATTCTCTTGAAATGTAGCTGGCTTGAAATTCATCCGCTAGCTCTCTCACCTGTCTTCTTCCCACTTCAGTCTCAGAAGAGTCTGCGATTAAAATTTCATCCGCCCATAAAACCGACTTCAATGCTTGTCTTAAAAAGTCAATATCTTTGCTATAAGTTGGAATTAAAACAGTTAACTTCTTTTTCATGCGTGACTTACCTATTAAATTTAGAACAGGTCATTGTACTTCAATAATGAAAAATGTCAAGCAAAAAACCCTCCCTAGGGAGAGTTTTTATTTTTTTTCAAAACTTATGTAGAATATGAAAAACTATAACAACTGAGCAGTTAGATTAATTTCGTCTCCTTCACGCCAAACTTTTAATTCTACCTTATCGCCTTTTTTCTTCTCTGCAATTAGTTTTGATAGTGGATTATCCAAGTCTATCTCCTCATCGTTTACTGCCAAAATAATGTCCCCTAATTTCAAACCAGCTTTTTCAGCAGCAGAACCTTTCACAACAGCCAGACCCTGTTGTCCAGAAAAAGAATATATTAATGCACCTTTTTCGAGTGGCAGATTATTCAATAAAGCAATCTCCCGATTAATTGATAGGTAGTAGACTCCCAAACTTGGGCGCTCAATTTTCCCCTCGGCTAAATAGCGCTCCATTGCCCCCTTGACCACAGAAATTGGAATTACAAAACCAACCTTTTCTCCGTTTTTTTCTGTTTCTGCAGCAATTCCCGCCATAAAGCCAGCAAAATCTACTGCCGGACCTCCAATGTTTTGACGATTAATTTTAGCCTCTACAATCACAGCTCCCTCCATTTTTTCTGAAGAAGAAAGCTCTGAGTTTAATAAAGAAAAAGTTCTATCTAGTAAACTGATGATGCCTACTGAGAAATTGTTTCGATACTCTCCTCCAGAATTTCCAATTAAAACCAACTTCTCACCCGCAATCAAATCTCCGTCTTCACCAAAAGGAGCTACTGACAAATTATTTACTCCAAGGGCTTTGTAGAATGCAAGTCCACTGTAGCTATCAATGGCTACTAACTCTGCCTCCGCCTCTCTTCCATTAGGCATTAAAACTTTGTACTTAAACTTGATATCCTTTTCAACTCTTGCAGTATTGTCTTTTACACTCACAATCAAACCGTCGCTACTAATAACAACACCTGTTTTTACACTCTCCTCAATTTGCTTAGATGATTCAATTGTTAGCCCTTTCTCATCTTGAGCTGATCTAACTTCACTGGAACCAAGAGAAGATTCAGACTTTCTTTCTTCAACTGCCACAATACTCACCATTGCTGGCAAAACTCGCTCTGCAGTTTTAGTTACTGAAAAATCTTCTTTGACCGTGATTTGTTCAGTTTTGTTTATTACTGTCGTACGATCATTCGCCTTTCTAAGCAAAACGTTGTTTTTTAGCTTAGGCACAGAGGCTAGCCAAGGCACAACTATTGCCTGTGTTACAAAACCAGCAAATCCACCCACAATCATAATGAACAAAAGCAATGCTACTAATTTAATAGTTTTTTTCATACTTTAATTAAATTATTTAATATGATAAATGCCAATTGGCAGTAAACAACAACATTATTAAAGGAAAAATCAATAAAGCTCCATTTAAAACCAATCTGTTTTTTTGCAACTTACCTTGGATAAAAACTCTTACCACATCCCAAAACATAAAGTAAATTATAAGAAGCGTTGCTCCAGTTGTCAAATAACCAAAGGGCCAAAAAGATAAAACCCAAGTCAATTGCCCAACAACTAAAGTTACAATAATTGTTAGAAAAACAACTGGTCGAAAATTAATAAAAGTCGGATTATTTACTTCTTTTTCTAAGTAACTATTTTTCTTCTTTCTACTCAATCTTTTAAGCTCTAGTATTTGGCAAGAAGCTGTTGCTAGTAAAAAAGAAGGCAAAGTAATAAAAAAACCTGCAAACATTATCACGATTACCAACATCCAATTTTCTACATCGATTGGCAAGGTCTGACTGTAGTAAAGATTTAAATACCAACCAAATCCAGCAACAAACCATAGAAACATCGCTACAATCGTCACAAAATTAAGTACTCCCTGGGCCGTTTGATCGCAGTTGTATTTCATCAAACGAAAAGCTGCCAACAAAGATAGATAAAAAGCAGCAACCACTAAAGCAATGATTATTTGCTTTTCCCATAAACCACTAACCAGTACTGTTAAGCTTAAGGCGCCAATTCCGATAAAAGAAGGTAGTGCAAGAAAACGTAACATTTTAGTTAATGGCCAAAGTACCACCAAAGAAAAACCAAGAAAAACCAACAATGTCTCTGAGTAAAAAATCTCATTAAAAGCTACTACTTCTAGCATAGCCCAAAAAAATAGCGTGGCTAAAAAGGCTTTAAAATGCAATAACATTTATTTTCAGAAACAAAAATTACTCACTAGCAACTTCTTTATTTTCCTCCAAAGTAACTTTGACCTTTTTCTCCTCTCCCTTGCTTAATATTTTCAACTCAACCTCATCTCCAACATTCTTTTTTTGTATCAATTTCGATAAATTATTTTCATCAGTCAACTTTACCTTATCAAATTCCAGAATGATATCATTCTCAACTAAACCAGCTTTGTTGGCGGGAGAACCAGGAATTACTGCTAACTCTCCTCTACTGCCACCGCCTAAAATAAGAACTCCATAATCAACAGGTAAGTTATTGGTTTTAGCGATTGCCTCATTTAAAATAATATATCTCACGCCTAAAAATGGCCTCACAATTCTTCCATGCTCTTTTACTGATTGATAAACACTAATCGCATCTTTTATGGGGATGGCAAAGCCGACATTTTCTGCCCCATAAGCCATCGCCACATTCATTCCAATAACATTTCCGTCCAAATCAAATAACGGTCCGCCCGAATTACCAAGGTTAATTGCTGCATCAGTTTGAATTACTCCATCTAATGCTTCTGTTTGTCCAGTGAGACGATCGCCTGCCTTTACATCTCGCTTTAGACCAGAAATAATCCCCTTAGAAACGGTATTGCGAAACTCACCTAATGAATTACCAATTGCAACAACTGTTTGCCCAACTCTAATTTTATCAGAGTCTCCCAACTTGACCGCCACAAGTTTTTTGTCGGTATTAATTTTTAGCACTGCCAAATCCATCAAAGTGTCTCTTGCAATGACGTCTGCTTTAATCTTATCACCATTATTCATCACTACAGTGTATTCAGCCTGAGAATCTTTAACTACATGACGATTTGTCATGATATAACCGTCCTCGCTAACCAAAAACCCAGTACCACCACCAATTTCTTTCTTTTCAATGTTTGGCTCATTGCTTTCTTTTTGCCTTGAATCTGGCATTCCAAAGGGGTTAAAAAAGGGATCAGAGAAAAACTGCTCCTCAAAAAAACTATTTAATTTTGGAACGTCTTTTGTAACAATAATACTAACTACTGAATGAGAGGATTGCTCGACAACTTTCATCACAGCTGACTCTTCTGTTTTTAAGTCAGCAAGACTAGCCTCCTCATTAGGCGCCTTTTTGCTTCCCTCCTCCGCCCCTGATTGCTCATCTCCAGAAATTATGTCTTTATTTTTAATTGATTTTAGTAGCTCTTGATTTGCTACCTGCCCACCAATGAAACCAAACAGTCCGCCAAATAAAACACTGACTATGATTGTTAGTGCAATTAAGTCTTTCGTTTTTTTATTTTTTAAACACTTCAAATTAGACTTCTGCTCCATCTTTTTGCTAGAGTCTAAGTTTATCTTATTCTGCTCATCACGATTTAAATTATTGTCAATATTATTATCCATAAGCTCATGTTAATAATTAAACAAACAAGACAATAGTTGCCTGCCCGACATTCCAAATTTGATTATAACATTTCTTCTTTATTCTTCAACAACAATCGCTCCCACAGGACAACCTTCTGCTGCCTCCCTAGGATCACAATTTTCACCATTGCAGCCATCCTTAACCTTAGCAATGCTACCGTCCATCTCAAAACAATCTGGACAAATTAAAGTACAGGTTTGACAACCAATACATTTTTCTTCATCAACTGTAACCTTCATTTTTTTATTTATTAAATATTATACACTGGGATCGCCCTCTGATTTAATACAAATCTCCTCTTCTCTTTTTTGCATTGCAGAATCACTAAATTCTATCGCAAGATTTTCTACATTCCAAAAATAATCTTTCGCTAAAACTTTTACAGAAATATTCTTTTTCTGATCGACTAGCCACTGAGCAAAACTATCTTCCTTAATAAAAATCTGACTTACTTCTACTTCCATCTCTCTTTCATTGGCTAAATTCCCTCCCTCTAGCTCATTCTTTTTAATTTCTGCTGCCTCTTGCTTTTTTTCATTTTTATCTTCACTCACAGAATCTGTAAAACGCACATCATCAATGCGGATTATATGATAACCCAAAGGACTTATAATTACCTCTGAAAGCTCGTCTTTATTCATATTAAAGGCCTTCTCTGCCACTTCAGCTATCATCTGTTCCTTTTTAAACCAACCTAAACGACCGCCTCTTTCGGCGCTTTCTCCTTCAGAGAATTGCTTGGCTAAATTATCAAAATTGGCTGGATCTTGCTTTAAATTTTCTCTAACTTCTGTTATTTTTTTAAAACTGTCCTTCTCCTTCAATTCGCTTGTGTAACTCTTGAGTAAGGCTTGTAATTGCAACTGACTGCGTAAAATATCTTGCTGAAATTCTTCCTTTGACCAACCGTAGAGACTTTTAATTTCTCTAGTCAAAATTTCCTTTGAACCAACCTCCATTGCTCTTTTTTCAAACTCGTCAATTAAGTCCTTTTCCGTTATTTTTATCTTATGCTGTTCTGCTAAGATCTCAATCATTGCATTTTCCACTAGTTTATTTAAAACTTCCCTTTCTTTCATCTTTAATCTAAATTCTCCCTCTTGTGTTGAAAAGTCAACCCGCATCCCACGACTAGCTAGATCCTGCGATTCATAAAATTTACGAACTGCTGCTAACCCCTTAGCTACTTGCTTGCTAGTGATTTTCTTTTGCCCCTCTCCTTCGCCAACAATCACACTATTATCAGAAAACTTGTCTGTCAAAAAGGAGGCTGACTCTTCAAAAAGTAGAAACCCAATCATTATTACTCCTAAGCCAAACAGAAAAAAAGAGACTGTCTGCTTGTTTAACCAGTTTTTTTTCACAATTTTTTCTTTTTTTGCAACCTCTTTTTTCATATTAACTCCGACAGTTTAGCATATCTTTAAAAAAATAAAAGGCTACTTAATTGACAACACCTGCCTCAATTTAATAGCATCTGGCACTAAATCATTCCTTTTAATCTTGCAATGCTAAAAAACTAAAGCTTAATCCCAGGCACTGGAAACTTGCTACAAAGATTCTTAACTTCCTCCTTCAAACTTTCCAACTTAAAATCCTCATTTCTGTCGTTAATTGCGTCATCAATCCAAGAAACAACTTGCTTAATCTCGCTCTCTTTCATACCTCGAGTGGTTGCCGCTGGTGTGCCAAAACGCACTCCAGATGGATTCATCGGCGGATTAGGATCATTAGGGATGGTGCTACGCGAAACAGAAATGCCAATCTTCTCCAAAACAATCTCACACTCCTTGCCAGTAATTCCCTTGGAAGTCATGTCAACCACCAACAAATGATTATCTGTTCCACCAGAAACCACTCGATAACCCCTTTGAAGAAACTCTTCAGCCATTGCCGTTGCATTTTTAATCACCTGTTCAGCGTAAACCTTAAACTCTGGTTGCAGTGCCTCCCCAAAAGCCACTGCTTTTGCTGCTGTTATGTGATCATGTGGCCCGCCCTGCATTCCAGGAAAAACTGCTCGATCAACTTGCTTGGCAAATTTCTCTTTGCACATCACTATCGCCCCCCGTGGTCCTCGCAGTGTTTTATGCGTTGTTGTTGAAATCACATCAAAAATAGGCACTGGATTTTCCAAAAGACCTGCTGCAATAAGCCCAGCTGTATGTGCAATATCAGCAAAAGTAACTGCCCCAATCTCATCAGCAATCTTTTTAAAACCAGCCCAATCAATTTCTCTTGAATAAGCGCTATACCCAGCGACAATCATTTTAGGTCTCTCTCTTAAGGCCACCTCCCGTACCTTTTCCATATCGACTCTTCCCGTTTTCGAATCAAGCTCATATTGTACAAAATTATAAAGCATTCCTGAAAAATTAACTGGATGTCCATGCGACAAATGTCCACCATGGTCTAGTTTTAATCCCATCACCTTATCTCCTGGTTTCAAAAAAGCAAAATAGACTGCCGCATTAGCTGGAGATCCAGAAAGTGGTTGCACATTAACATGCTCAGCACTAAATAATTTTTTTGCTCTTTCAATTGCTAAATTTTCAATTTCATCAACTACTGCATTCCCACCATAATAACGACTTCCGGGATAGCCCTCAGAGTATTTATTGGTTAAAACTGAACCCATTGCCTCCATTATTGCTGGTGAGACATAGTTTTCGCTCGCAATAAACTCCAACTCCTCACTTTGTCGTTTTGCTTCTTTGTTAATAATTTTAGTAACTTCCGGGTCTTGCTTGATTAGATTTTTTTTATTTTCCATTTATTTATTCTTAAAAGCTTATGAAAAATTAACTGCATAAATAATCTCTAATTTTTTATTTTTAAACTCACTATTCTTTTAATCCAAAAAAATAGTGCCACCACCAATAAGCATTCGAACGTTCCATGATAATTTTGGCCTTTCTAGCCTCTTCTGCGAAATCAAGGCCGTCTTCTTTTTCATTGGTCACTCCCTTAACTAAAACAAGCTGTTCGCCCTCTTTAACTAAGTTTAACTTGTCCTTTGCTTCTTTTTCCTTGAATTCTGTTGTATTGAAGTAATTGTTTAATTCTGTTAATTCCTTATTTTCTGTGTTTAATTTTAAAACCTCTTGCTCTAAGGCAGCAATTTCATCATCAATCATTTTCTGTTTTTTTGCTTGTTCCATAATTTTAAAACCCAACAAGCCCAACGTTATAAGCAAAGCTACTGAAGCCAGCAAATACCCCAAGTAGAATTTATTTTTCTTTCTAAGAGCAGATTTTCTCATTTTTCAAGTTGAAAAAATTAACTTGCAAAGTCCTTGTAAAAACCTTAATAAAAACTAAAATCGCAAAACAGCATTAAAATTAATTTTTCATAATTTTAATAGAAAAGCGGCATTGCTGTAAACGCTATCATCCCTAAAACTGCTAAAATTGAGACTGCGATCCACACTATCCTTATTTTTTTACGTGTACTTCTTAACATAGTTTTATTTTACCATAAATTTTTAAAAAATACTCTCTTAATACAGCATAATCTAAAAATGGTTGACTTTCAAGTTTTTAGTGCTAAAATTCATTAGCAAATAAGGTAAATTAGCTTAATAAATCTAAGCGTTTTTGCTGTTTGCTCAACCTTTTTAATTATTGATTGTTTTTAAAAATGTCACAAACCTACCAACCAAAGAAGAGACGTCGCGCTCGACGCCATGGATTTTTGAAAAGATCTTCGACTAAAGCAGGTACAAATGTTCTAAAAGCTCGTCGTAGAAAATGTCGCAAAAGAGTAAGTGTTCAATAAATAAAGCCCTCAAGCAATAACAAATCCAACCTAGAAATAGCCATCTTAGCCCAAAATTGTCTTTTATAATTATTATTTTCTCTACAATGCTTCCTGCTGCAAATCGCCTGAAAGATAAAAAGACAATTAGTCGCCTGTTTCAAAGTGGCTATAGTATTTACGGAAAAATTATTTTTCTGCGTTATCAAAAAAATATAAAACCAGATTCTCCTCCTAAAATAGCTATTGCCATTGGAGTGAAAACAGCGCCACTGGCAACTGATCGAAACCGACTTAAAAGACTAATTCAGGCTATTCTCCGTGACTTAATTAATAAAATTCCTCCTGGCTTAGACTTTGTCATAGGCATTAACAATAAGACATTTCGCCTAGTTTTTTTAAAAGATAGTAACTTCAGAAAAGTACTGCTTGATGACATTAAAACAGCAATCAGTAAAGTACGCTACTAAATATCATTAATCATAAAATTTGCTTTAAAAAAATAAAATAAATTATAATTCATCTCTCCAACAATCATGAAATCTATTTTTTCAACTTTTATCTTCCAGCCTCTCTTTAATCTTCTAATTGGGATCTACTTGTTTTTTCCGGATTTAGGTATTGCCATCATTATCTTAACCATTCTAGTTCGTTTTGCCCTACTTCCTCTTTCACGCAAATCCATTGAATCCCAAGAAAAGCTGCAAGTTCTTCAGCCTGAAATTAAAAAAATACAAAAAAAATACAAAGGCAATCGAGAGCTCCAAGGACAAAAAATGATGGAGCTTTACAAAAAGAAAAAGGTAAACCCAGCAGGCAGCTGTCTTCCTCTTATTATCCAATTAATCCTTTTGATTGCCCTTTATAGAGTCTTTATGTCAGGAGTAAATGATACAGAAACCGCACTTTTACTTTACAGTTTTATTCCGAACCCTGGAGAACTTAATCACATGATGCTTGGCGTTATTGACTTGGCACAACCTCACATTCCGCTTGCCATCATCGCTGCAATCTTACAATTTATTCAAACTAAGATGATGCTCAGAAAAGTAACCGCCAAGGAAAAGAGCAAAGAAAAATCAGCTGAGCCTGACTTTAATGAAATACTTCAAAAGCAGATGGTAATTATGGGGCCACTCTTAACTCTCTTTATTGGCTTTAAGTTTCCTTCTGGATTAGTTCTTTACTGGTTGACTTCAACTCTCTTTATGATTATTCAGCAATACTTTATTTTGAAAAAAACTCAACCAGACAAGAACTTTATTCAAATGCTGAAAGGAGAAGCTATCGACGGGAAATAGTGAAACAAGCTACTTATCAGCGATTATAAATTTAACCTAACAACCATGAACACCAGCACGCAACAAGAATTGATTCAACAAATAACGGAGGAGTTTTTAGCTAAAATGGGAATGTCAGGAAAAGTAGTAATAACCCAATCGATTGCCGGGGATAATGAAAACAATTCTGAAAAGTACACCATTGCCATCGAATCAGATGAGTCAAAGTTTTTGATTGGTAAATTGGGCAACAACTTAGCAGCGCTACAACACATTCTGCGTATTCTTATCAATAAAAAAATATCTTCTACTGAAAAAATTAACTTCACTATTGATGTTAATAATTATAAATCAGATCAAAAAAAATCCCTTCTTCATCTCGCAAGAGAACTAGCTGCTCAAGCTACAGCAGAGGGGAAAACCATTTTAATGGAGCCAATGAATTCTTTTGAACGACGCTTGGTTCATCTAGAATTAGAAAGTTTTCGTGGCATAAAAACTGAATCAATTGGCGAAGGAAAAGAAAGAAAAATAGCGATTAAACCAGAATCAATCAGTGAAGAATTGGGATTTAACGAATAACACCTACTTCAAAACAACTAAAACAATGTCTGTTTCTCGCAAAATAGCCCATAATGTTATTATTTCATCACTTGCTAAAATAGTCAGCACGGTAGCTGCTTTAGTAGCAATTGGTTTTGTGGCGCGCTATTTAAGCATGGAAGAATTTGGTTGGTACGTTACTGCTCTAACTTTCTTCTCTCTTTTTAATGCCATTGGCGATTGGGGCTTATATCAAACGGCGACTAGAGAATTCTCTCGTCCAAAAGCAGATGAAAAAGCTATTATTTCTAATGCTTTTGGTTTAAGAATTGTCATCTCCTCTCTAATTGTCCTTATCTCTCCTTTTATCATCTTTTTTCTTCCCTACACTACTGAATTAAAAATAGCACTTGTCTTTGGACTATTTGCCTACTTCTTTTACTCATTCTATCAAATCCTTATTGGACTTTTCCAAAAAAGATTGGTGATGAATCAAGTCACCTTAACAGAAATGGCTGGTAAGATAATCCAGGTTATCATTATCATTATTGGTGTTAAGTTGGATTGGGGTTTTACTTTAATTGCCTCAACCCTCTTGATTAACATGGCTATTAATTTTCTTATCATCCTACTCCTCTCTCGTCGTTTCATTAAATTCTCTCCCAATTTTGATTTCCCTAAATTTAAATCATTTTTAAAGCAATCCTGGCCAATTGGCGTTTCAGTCCTAGTTACTTTTATTTATTTCAAAGCAGACACTTTAATGCTTTCTTTTTTGAAACCATCTGCTGATGTGGGGATTTATGGAGCAGCTTATAAAATAATTGAAAACCTCAATTTTTTCCCAGGCTTAATTGTTGGACTAACCACACCCTTGATGGCTTTTTATGTTTTTTCTCACAAGAAAAAATTTATTTCAATTGTCAATAAAAACCTTACTGTCTTCTTAGTCTTAGCAGTGCCCTTGGCCATCGGTACAATTTTTTTGGCTAAGGACATTATTAATATTGTCGCTGGTCCTAAATTTCCTCAGTCAGTTCTAGTGCTTCAAATTGTTATTTTTTCTCTAGTTTTCATTTTCTTTGGACAGCTGTTTAACGCAGCCTTGGTTTCCGCCAGACTACAAAAGCAACTCCTCTGGGCACTAGTAGCCGCTGCAATTTTTAACATCACCGCTAACCTCTTCCTAATTCCCAAATTTTCTTATTTAGCAACTGCCGCCGTCTCCGCTGCCACTGAACTCTTAGTTGCTCTAATGGGCTTATTTTTGATTAGAAAATATCTAGGTTTTTTCCCTAAGATTAATAAATGGCCTTTTATCTTCATTTCTGGCTTTTTCATGGCCGCCTATCTCTGGATTTTTCGCAATTTATCCTTGCCAATTGAAATTGGTCCTCGGGAAATTAACCTATCTTTTATTTTCCTGCTCATAACTAGCCCTATTATTTATTTTGCGGGAATTTTGATGTTTAATGTTATTACCAAAAAGGAAGTTTTAGAGATAATTCGCAAACAACAGTAATCCTTCTTAGGCTAAAATGAGCAGCTACTATCTTAATCAATATCATGATTAAAGTATCAGTTATTGTTGTTACTTATAACAACCAAAATACCATTGAAAAATGTTTGAGTTCAATTCTTGAAAGTGACTTGGAGGAAATTGACATCAATCTAGTCATTATTGACAACAACTCTCAAGACCAAACCACCTCAACAATTAAAAAAACTCTTTCTGAGCACCAAAATCTAAAATCGAAAAAACACTCTTCGCAAATTATAAGTCACAAAATAAGCTCTAACAAAGTTAATGTTGGTTTTGCTAAGGCGGTTAATCAAGGAATTAATCTAGCACAAAAAGAATTTAATCCTGATTATTTTTTCTTATTCAACCCAGATGCTTATCTGACTAAAAATTGCTTGCTGGAATTGATAAAAAAATCCTCAATCAATTCCCTGTCTTCCCCATTGATTATTGATCACAAAAGCGACCAACCTTGGTTTTCTGGCGGAAAAATCAATTGGCTAAAAATGCGTACAGAGCATATGAAATGCAATTTACCACAATCAGTTTTTTATTCTACAGACTATCTTACGGGTTGTGCTTTGTTAATTCCCAGAAAAATAATTCAGAAAATAGGCTTGTTTAATGAAAAACTTTTCCTTTACTATGAAGACGCTGATTTTTCTCTTCGCGCTAAAAAGGCTGGCTTTTCTTTGGAAATTATTCCAACCTCAACTGCCTACCATCAAGAATCACAATCTTTTTTAAAAACAATAGACAAAAAGCGATCCAAACAAAAAAATAGCTCGCAAAATAAAACCTACTATTTATCTAAGTCTGGTCTTTATTTTTTTCACAAACACTATCCTAAATGGGGATTGCCTTATTTTTGGCTTGTCTTTGCCCTCAGGATAACCTACCACTCCTTTTTTTCTAAAAAATACGAAGTTGTTAATGGAATGAAGTCTTTTTTAAAGAAAAATTAATTATCTTAGTAATGCTCCTGGTTGTCTTTTTTTACTCCTTCGCTATACTAAAAAGAGCAGTTTGTTTAATATATTAAGATAAAGTTATAAAAAATACATGAAAGCTAATTTCAAAACTTATTTCCTGCTAGCACTATTAGCAGGAGCGTTTATTATTGCGTTTTTCGTTTTAAAACCATTCTTAATTGCTATTGTCCTAGCTTTTATCCTATCTCAGCTATTCAAAAATCTTTATGAAAAAATCTACCTAAAATTAGGAAAAAGAGCCTCTCTTGCTTCAGCTTCAACTTGTTTAATTGTTTTTTTCAGTATCTTTGTGCCAATAGTGCTACTTGCAGGAATGATGGTTAATGAATTAAATAATATCTATGGAACAATCTATCAAAACAATTTACCCGCAAAAATCACAATGATTCTGGAAAATACTCGCTTAAAAGAAATGGGTATAAATGTCCTAGATGCTAGTAAACTTGAGGAGCAGCTTAAAAGTGGACAAGTAGTTGATTTATTTAAAAACCTAGGCGATTCTATTTTCCAAATAATTAAAAAAACCTACCAGGGTGCCTCTCAGTTCTTTTTTATGGTTTTTATAATGTTCTTCTCTCTTTACTACTTCTTCAAGGATAATAAAAAGATGATTAAGATGATTATGAAACTTAGCCCCTTGAAAGACAAACAAGAGCAAGTAGTTTTAGATAATTTCATTTCTATTTCTCGCGCCACTATTAACGGCACTTTTGTTATTGCTTTGGTACAAGGTGTTCTTTCCGGAATTGTTCTCTTAATTGCTGGAGTACAATCGCCAATTATTTGGGCAGTTGTTGCCTTCATTTTTTCTCTTTTGCCTTTTATCGGGCCATCTTTAATTCTTTTACCAATAAGTGCTGTTTTGTTTTTTATGGGCGACTATTGGCAAGCAACCTTCGTTGCTATAAGCGCTCTTATCTTAATTGGAACGGTCGACAATTTTCTGCGCCCTAAACTAGTTAGTGGTGGCGCTGGATTGCATCCTTTATTGGTTTTTCTTTCTACTTTAGGGGGAATTTCTCTTTTCGGATTTTCCGGATTCATTCTTGGTCCAGCAGCTATCGTTTTCCTAATCTCACTACTGGACATTTATAGTAAAGAATTCAAGCGAGACTTAAAAAAATATAACGGTTAAATCTTCTCATGCCAGATCAGCCTAAAAAATTTACTCACCTGCATGTTCACACCCACTATTCTCTTTTGGATGGGTTGGTTAAGGTTGATGATCTCTTAAATAAGGTTGAGGAAATGGGAATGGATTCTATTGCAATCACTGACCACGGCACCATGTATGGCGTGATTGATTTTTATGAGAGTGCTCAAAAAAGAAATATTAAGCCAATTATTGGCTGTGAAATGTATGTCGCTCCTAATGGGATGAGCAATAAGCGACCTAAAATTGATGAAGAAAGATATCACCTAACTTTATTAGCAGAAAATAATGAAGGATATCGCAATCTAATGAAAATGGTAACGGAGGCACATTTGCAGGGCTATTATTACAAACCTCGCATTGACCTACAACTCTTAAAACAACACTCTACCGGTATCATTGCCCTCTCAGGCTGCGTAGGCGGAGAAGTTCCAAGTTTGGCAATCAATAATAAATACGACGAAGCAAAAGAGAAAGCACTAGAATATCAAAAAATTATGGGGAAAGAAAACTTTTTTCTAGAGCTTCAACATTTACCAAACTTACCGATTCAAAAAAAAGCAAATGATGCACTTAGGAAAATTTCTGAAGAGACTGGTATTCCCTTAGTTGCCACTGCAGATATTCATTACGCTAATCCAGATGATAATAAAGTTCAAGATATCCTAGTGTGTATTCAAACAAACCGTAAAATCGATGATGAAAATAGAATGAGTATGGCTGAAAATGAACTATACATCAAAAGTCCAGAAGAAATGATTAAATTCTTTGCCGACGTCCCAGAGGCAATTGAAAATACTCAAAAAATCGCTGATCGTTGTAATGTAGAAATTAAATTTGGAGAAACAATTCTCCCTCACTTTAAAGTTCCAGAAAACAAAGACTCAAACCTATACTTAAGAGAGCTTTGTCAAAAAGGAATTGATAGGCTCTACACTCAAAGAAAAAAAGATTTTAAAAAAAAGCACCAAGATCGTCTTGATTTTGAGTTGAGTGTTATTTCCAATATGGGATTTTCCTCTTATTTCCTGATAGTTCAGGATTTTATTAATTGGGCGAAAAAAAATAGTATTGTGGTTGGTCCAGGTCGTGGTAGTGCTGCTGGTAGTTTTGTGTCTTATCTGCTTGGCATCACTGATATTGACCCCATTGAGTATGACTTATTATTTGAGCGCTTCCTTAATCCAGATCGTATCTCAATGCCCGACATCGACGTTGATTTTGCTGATCACCGACGTGATGAAGTTTTAGATTACGTTCGAGAGAAATATGGCAAAGATCATGTCGCTCAAATTATCACCTTCGGAACAATGGCTGCACGCGTGGCAATTAGAGACTCTGGGAGAGTGTTGGGAGTTGAATATTCCTACTGTGATCAATTGGCTAAAATGGTCCCCGCTTTTACCACTCTTTCAGAGGCCCTAGAAGCTTCTCGTGAGTTAATGCAAGAATATCGCTCCAATGCTGATGCTAAAAAAATAATTGACGCTGCTTTGCGCCTAGAAGGAGTTGCTCGACATGCATCGGTTCACGCTTGTGGAGTGGTGATTACTAAAGAGCCAGTAGTTCATTATTCTCCATTGCAGTTAATGGCTGGGCGTCGAGGAGGAAATGAGCAGATTGTGGTAACTCAATACGCTGCTTCTTCAAAATCATCTCACGTTGAAAAAATTGGTCTTTTAAAAATGGACTTTTTGGGATTAAAAAATTTAACTATCATTGAAAACACTCTTAAAATTATTGAAAAGACTACTGGAGATAAGATAAACATTGAAACAATTCCCATAGACGACACAAACACCTTCTCCTTGTTACAACGAGGAGACACCACAGGAATCTTTCAATTGGAATCAAGTGGAATGAAACGGTATCTTAAACTACTTAAGCCTACTACCTTTGAAGATATTATTGCTATGGTAGCTCTTTATCGACCAGGTCCAATGGAGTGGATTCCTGATTTTATTGACGGAAAACACGGTAAAAAAAGAGTTTCCTATCTTCACCCTAAACTAGAACCAATCTTAAATAAAACCTATGGTGTTGCTGTTTATCAAGAGCAGATCATGCAAATTACCCGAGAAATTGCTGGTTTTACTCCAGGAGAAGCCGACGTTCTAAGAAAGGCAGTGGGTAAAAAAATAGCCGAGTTGGTTCAAGAAGAAAAGGTAAAATTCATTGAAGGCTGTGTCAAAAGCGGTCTATCAAAAGAACTAGGTGAAAAGATTTTTGCCTTTATCGAACCATTTGCTGGCTATGGGTTCAACCGGTCGCATGCCGCCTGCTATGCCCTCATTGGCTATCAAACAGCTTATTTAAAAGCTCACTATCCTACTCAATTTATGGCTGCCTTGCTTAATAGTGATAAGGACGATTTAGATCGAATTGCAATTGAAATTGAAGAAGCAAGGGAAATGGGTATTGAAGTGTTACCACCAGATATTAACGAGAGCTTCCGAGACTTCGCTGTTGTCGTTGATAAAAAAGAAGAAAAAAATGACAACTCCCCTTCTTCAATCACTAAAATTCGTTTTGGCTTAGAGGCAATCAAGGGAGTTGGTAGTCATATTGCTGAAGTAATTATTGAGGAAAGAAAAGCTCATGGACCCTACAAAGACATTATTGATTTGGCAGAAAGAGTGCAGGATAAAGATCTAAATAAAAAATCTATTGAAGCATTAGCAAAATCAGGAGCGCTAGACAGTATTACCGAAAACAATCGCAATAAAGTCATTCAAAATACTGAAACTTTATTAACTTATGCTAAAGCATTCCAAAAACAAGCAGCCTCCGGACAAACTTCTCTTTTCTCTTTAGGCGGAGAAAATCAAATTAGCTCTCCGAAAATTACCTTAGAAGAGGCTCCCCTTGCTTCTAAAAACCAAACCCTTTCTTGGGAAAAAGAATTAATGGGTCTTTACATCTCCGATCACCCACTCCGAGAATATCAAGATTATTTTTCTCAAAAATCAACACCCATCAATCGATTAAACTCTAGTCATGTTAATCAAAATATTACCATTGGTGGTATCGTAACTAAAATCCAAAAAATCTACACTAGGAATAATCAATTGATGTATTTTGTCACCATTGAAGACGGAGCTGGAAAAATGGAAATTCTTGTCTTTCCTAAAGCACTAGAAAAAACCGGTGACTTGTGGAAAGAAGAAAATGTAATTTTAGTCAAAGGAAAACTCTCCGAAAAAGATGGGGAGCTTAAGCTGCTTTTAGATGATGGCGTTTTGGTAGATAAGAAAGAATTACGTGCTTATAAAAAAAATACTTCCAATACTAACTCCTCGACTAATAAATTAAGCTTGAATAGAAACTCTTTCAATCAAAATTTTAACCAAGGAAACTCTCCAGAAAAAAATAAAAAAGATATTACTATTTGTATTGGCGAAACCTGTAGTCAAGGGACTTTAGATAGGATTTCTAAAATAATCCGCCAAGCAGAAAAGGGAGAATGCGCCATCTTTTTAACCACCGGCACTAATAGCCAAAAACTAGAAACTTCTTATCGCGTTGAATATGATGAAGAAATGATTGAGGCTATAACCAATATTGTTGGTTCAACTAATATCACCATTGACTAGTCTGTAACCATTACGACTTTGCTATGCAATACTTTGTTCAAACTCTCGGTTGTCAAATGAACTTTTCTGACAGCGATCGAATTAGCAGTCTCCTTGAGTCTAATAATTTTACTCTTGCCTCTCGAATTGATTTGGCTGACTTGGTGGTTTTTAATACCTGCGGCATCCGCCAAAGCAGTGAATATCGTGCTTTTGGATTAATTCACAATTTACGTAAAAAAAACCCTAACGTCTTTATTGTTGTCACTGGATGTCTTGCTCAAAGAAAAGACGTTCTGCGAAAAATGGAGAAAAAAGTAAATCTATTTTTACCAATTAATAAAATTTTAAATCTACCTCAGTTAATCAAATCAAACGCTTTAGATCAAAAACAAAACACTTATAAGCCTCAAGAAAAATCTGAAACAAATGAGACAGAATCTCAAGAATTAATTGAGTACCTATCTATTAACCCTAAATATTCAAATAGAGAAGTGGCTTTTGTTCCTATTATGACTGGTTGCAATAACTTTTGCTCTTATTGTGTTGTGCCTTACGCTCGCGGACGAGAAATATCACGCTCACCAGAAGAAATCTTTAAAGAGATAGAAAATTTAGCTAAACGGGGCTACAAAAAAATCACCCTCCTGGGTCAAAACGTGAACAGCTATTTTTATAAACCTAGCTCTGATTTTTCAACTTTAGAATCAGCCAGAGTTAATTTTTCTATACTTCTAGATTTTCTTGCCAAATCATTTCCAAAAATTATTTTTGGCTTTATCTCCTCTCACCCAAAAGATTTTTCAGAAGAATTAATGCATGTAATTGCTCAAAATAAAAATATTTCTCGTGAAATTCACCTACCTCTCCAAAGTGGTTCTGATAAGATTTTAAAGGCTATGAATCGCCCCTACACTCAAAAACATTACTTAGGTTTAGTTGAAAAAGCTCGCCAAATAATCACTGGTGCTGAATTTACAACTGACGTTATTGTTGGCTTTCCAGGTGAAACTGAAGAAGATTTTTTGAAAACAAAAAAAGTTTTTGAAAAAGTGAACTACAACGAAGCCTATATCAATAAATACTCACCACGCCCCACTGCTTCCGCCTACTCCCTAGGCGATCCGATACCACTAGAGACAAAGAAAAAACGTGAGAAAATTTTAAGAAAATTAATTAAACAAAAAACTACTAACTTGAAAAATTAGAGTAAGAGTAGTTTGTTTTTATTTATTAAAGTGGCTCTGCAATTACCAAAAGTCTCTCTAGTGCCGTTCCTGGTGGCCAACAAGTCATTAGCACCAAATCAGACCCTTCTTGACTAAGATAATCAACTTCTATTTCTTTTACGATCCGCTTTTCTCGAACCTGATATTGATAGTCACTGTTTTCATGAATTAAATGAACTTTATCACCAGTTTCTAGCTTTCCTAAAAGATAAAAGATAGAATTGTATTGATTATTGACATAAAAGTTTTCCGAAGAATGGGCAAAAATGAAAATTTGCTTATCACTTTCTGGTCTTCCAGAATTTTTAGCGTGAGCAACGCCCTCTTTCAAAAGCGATAAATACTGTCCTTCATTTTGAGGGTCAACATCAGGGAAAACCTTCACGTTCAACTTTAACTTAGGAATAATTAAGCCAAAATCCTTATCAGCTGGCACTACTTCATTTGTTCCATTTTTTGCTTCAACGCTATCCTCTAAAACTATTTTCACCTCATTGCTTTTCTTAGAAAAAAAATAGCTGATTTCATTTTTAATAACATTCCAAAAAATAGCAAGCAATAGAGCCAGTGAAGAAATAATTAGCAACCAACCAAATTTTACAATTAATTTTCTCATTTTTTTATTAAGAATAACAGACCCCGAATAAATCTGGGGTCTGTTTTTCTTTTTACTTCAGTAAGCAGCTAAACAGTCTTTATTCAATTAAACCCTCACCTTAAGCACTTTCCTGATCTTCTTTTTTCATATACCTAATTCCAGCTAAGACTATTCCTGCTATAACTACTAGCATAGCCCAAAACTTCCAACTAGCAGCTAGTGCTTTCATCTTCCCTGTTTTTGTTTGTGATGTTTTTTCACCTAAAACTTCTGCACTATCTTCTATTTCTGTTGTTGCTGCTCCGTCTGAGATAATGGTGCCTTCATCGTCTTGCTGATCATCTTCAGCTTGCTCTCCCGCTACAGTTGCATCACCCTCAATCAAACCTCCTGCTTGTTCTCCAGTAACTACATCGCCTCCAACTGTCCCACTCACTCCTCCACCAACAATTTCTCTTTCAGTTGCACTTTCAGTTTCAGTAATAATTGTTGTCTTGGTGGTTTTTACTTCATATTTTTCTTCTCGAACAGGAGAAGGATTATTGTCTTCATCAAACGCTCGAATAGCATAGTAATAATCCTTATTGCAGCCAACTGAAGTCAAATCATCAACAAAAGTACTCTTTACACCTGGGCCAATTTCAATACTGGTGATTTTAGATTGAGCATCAGTTGTAATTGTGGTAGAACTGGAACGATAAATTTCAACTCGACTAGTTTTGCCATCAGAGGCAGTTTTGAACTCTAATTCATTATGACAAGAGAAATCTTTTTTCTTCTTGAGATATTCTGGCTTCTCTGGTGCACCACTACTAAAGTCTGCACTGACTACATTAGAATTAGATTTCTTAACTCTACTAGTCGCAGAAATCCTAAACTCATATTTCCCTGCTTGACTCAATAGGTCTTCCTTCACTGAACAGATTCCAGATCCACCTCCCGCTGGCAATGAAACTGATTGAAAACCGGAGAACTCAGTCTCACCTGGACCTTTCTTTAAACATTCCACAGCCACCTTATCCCCACTGATGCCATCAATGTCTAATGCGACAAATCCTAACTCAAAACCTGTTTTTAACTTAGCCTCTGGTTCATTGATCCTAACTTGCAATCGACTACTTTCTTGAGCTTGAGCTGCTCCTTGCAATCCGAATAAAACCAATGCTAATAAGAAAACTTTCATAATATTTTTGGTCTTCTTCTTTCTACCAAAGAGCACCAAAGCTAATCCCCCAGCTAACATTGCACCCGCCACCAAAATCCAGATCCCACTCGCTCCAGTCACTGGTAAACGTGAAGTAGTAGCTCCTTTCACAACAACTTTTTCCTTCTTCCTAACTTTCTTATCTTTATCTGCCTTCACTGCCACCACAGGCACTTCATCCGCTGAACGTGCTACTTCTACTTGAGTTCCAACAAAATTAGTGCTGACCACACCATCTTGCAATCCACCCGTAAAGCTTTCTGCCAATGCAATAACTTCTTGATTTTCGCCCTGAGCTCTCGGTGCCAAGCCCTTAGCTAAAGCAATATCTTTATGTACACCACTTGTTACTTTATCTTCAATTTTTGCTCGATAAGATAAGGTAACCTCTTCATCCTTAGCCATATCTCCCAATATCCAAATTCCAGGTGAAGCATAAACTTTAGCCAATCCTAATCCAGCAATGTTTTTCAAGTCACCTCTCACACTAGAAACCGCCTCCCAAGAATCAGCTACGTACTTGAAATTCTCAGGTGGTAAATCAGTTATTTGCACTTCTCGCACTAAATTTTCTGCCGCTCTCACTTTAATAGTATAAGTTACTTCATTGCCAATCGGTGTAATTTCACCAATTTTAGTGTTGTTTGTTTTGCTAATGTAAAGCTCTGTCGCCAAAGATTGATTTCCAAAATTATACTCCTGATTTTCTAACGTCGGCAGACTAACTAAATGACAGCCTCCATTCACCTCTACTTCAGGATAAATCTGTTGCCAACCAGCTTGCAATGACTCACAAACCTTATACTCCCCTGGCAATAGCTTATCAAATGAGTAACTGCCTAAGGTTAATTCGTCACTAGAAGTACTTGTTGTTTGGAAAGGAGTTTCTTCAAAATCTTCACCCACCTTCCGATAAAGATTAATTGTCCAGTCTGCTAATTTATATTCACTCTCATCCAAAGTACCACTTGCATTTTGATCGTTCCACTTATAACCACTAATTGAGCTATTAGGGCTGTTATAGAAAGTACAGGCTGTTTGTGAATCTTTTTGCACTAACACTCCTTCTAAAACATTTTCTTTAAGAATTGTTTCCATCTCATCACAATTTGCTCCCACTAGATCAAATCCGGGTTGAATAATTTCAGCAATATTATACTCCCCAGTTTTAAGATCTCTGAAAACAACCGCCCCATCCGTCAAGTCAGTTTTCGCTCCCAAGGGATCACTTGTGTCCACTCCAACTCCAATCGGGTCAAACTCCCAATCTCCAGCTATTGTTTGATCTTCTATAGTATTTAGGTCGCCATCAGCATCAATTACCTTCTTAACTTTCAATTCGCCTAAATCTCGAGTGTTAACAATAGTGCAAGTGACATTTTGACCTTCCTCAAGAGTAAACACTCCATTTTCACCAACAGTACAGCTTAATTCATCTTGAGTATAACCTGTTCCAGCGACCACTTCTGCTAAAGTATACTCTTTATTAGATTCTCCTGATACAACTGTGGTAAAAGTTGTTGTGTTGCCACTGGTTACACCAGCATCAAAGGTTAACTCCGTATCAGTCAAAGTAATATTGAAATCATTAACATCTACAGCTCCACTATCATCATTATTTACCTTCTTGATAACAGTTATCTCTGGAGCAATATCATCGTTAATAATTTTGCAAGTAACATTTTTGCCGTACTTCAAGTCAATAGTAGTTGTTATTCCATCCTCACTGGTCGTGCCACAATCCCAAGTCCCTTCTTCATATCCAAAAAGGTCATTTTCTGAAAGATTATACTCTCCTGGATCCAAGATTAATTTTTCAGACTTATATTTTGTAGTGCTGCCTGCCACAGTTCCATCATCAAAGCTTAGCTCTCCACCACTGAAATTAATTCCGAAATCATCCACTGTTTTTACTCCACCATTATCATTAACCACTTCTTTAACTACCGTTAAAGTTGGTTTTTTTCTATTGGTAAAAGTACAAACAATCTCTTCTCCCGGATCAACTTTAATAGTAGCTTTACGTTCTCCTAGGCTAACAATAGAATCCTCACTTGGATCAACACACTTTAGATCAGTCAGTGACCATTCAATATGTTCATCTTCGATAACGGTATATTCTCCTGGCAAAACTTCAAAAGTTCGCTCGTTGGGTAAAGTTGCATTGTTATCATCGTCTAACAAGAAACTATTGGGATGATCATTGCCAAAATTATTAGTGAAATTAAAGTCTTGGGCATTGTTGGGTATCGCATCCTTTTTAATAGTTACAGAACCTCGTTTAGTGTTGGTGAAAACGCATTTTACCTCTTCATTTTCTGAAACATTAATGGTAGCTGTTTTAGTTTCCAGATCACCGCTACTATCGTTATCAGAACCACAATAAATATTTGTCAAATCCCAACCAGCTGGTAGGTTTTCTGTAACATCATATTCACCTGGAACTACAAATTTTTTCGTCGTCTCACCATCTTTTAAGCTAGCTCCTTCGCTTACACCTGTTCCACTGAAAGAGAATTCTGTTTCATCTCCATCAGGTAAGGTCTGCTTTTCAATAATTACTTTCCCATAAATACTCTCATTAACTATTTTACAAGTTGCAGTGTCTCCAATGTTGAGAGTAACAGTATTGTTTTCTTCAAGAGTCACTCCTGTACAAACCCAACCAGCAACTGAAACAAACCCAGCAATATCACTTGTCTCAGATAAAGTATAGATTCCCGCTTTAAAGTCATTGCCGCTTTTTACATCCTCTATGACATTGTCCTGACCTACACCAGATATTGAAGTAGGTCCAGTCGCTGTTAATGTCCAGTCAGTTGCTGATTTCTTCAGATCCTCTGGTAAATCCTTATTATCTACTTCTTTATCAAGAATCAATACTGGTGCAATATCATCATTAGTAATTTCACAAGTTACACTTTGACCTCCTGAAAGTGTGAATGGTATGGATACTGAAGAACCATCTGTATTATCTTTACAGTTCCAATCTCCTTCTGTGTAATCTGGATGATCTGTCTCCGAGAGAGTGTAGGATTTGTTAGAAACTACAATTGGATTAGCAGTGTAGGTAGTTGTATCTCCATTAGTCACACCTTCATCAAAAGCTAAGGTTGTGTCAGTTAGATTGATTCCGAAGTCAGCTACAGTGGCTGTACCTCCGTTGTCATTTTTAACATGCTTTTTAACAGTTAACCCTGGTGCAATATCATTGTTGGTGATGGTGCAGGTAGCAGTGCCGTTATATGGAACTGTAACATCCGTACAATTATCATAAGTTGTGGCATAACCTCTTTGATTAGCCTCAACCTCTACAATGCTATGAGTAGAGCCAACAGGTCTAGTGAATTCATTTTGGCCATCATCTTCAAAGCTAATTGCTTCCCCATCGTTTATTTTAAAAGAGAAGTCTTTTGCTTCAAGAGTCCCTCCATTATCATTAATAACTATCTTCTTAACAATCAACTGTCCCATTTTTGTATTGGTGATAGTACACTCTTTATTTTCACCCTCTGCAATCGAAATACCATTGCAAGTATTATCTACTTCTTCCCAGCCCTCAGGTACTGTTTCTGAAACTGAGTAAGTACCAGGAGATACTATATATGTATGAGCGTTGTCATGTGAAATTGTTCCTGTATTTCCATTGTGAAACGTCGGTGCTCCTGATACTGTTGGCGTACCTGTTCCCGTGATATCAAAAGAAGTATCATCGTTAGCTGGATTAGTAATCTTATTAACCTTTAAAGTCCCGGTGGGAACAACGCAACCGTTTTCTAGAACTGACTGGCCATAAGTATTCCAATTTTTACCTGGATAATGTCCACCAACATAATCGAATGGAGGGATAATATCACCCCAAATTTCATTAATTCCAGGAAACCAAACAGGGCCATTGTGTCCATCATGCCCACCCGCATCTGCTGTCATATTTACTTTTTCTCCCAAATATGGATTTTCGTGACTTCCCGTTGCATGACAGATATCTATCTTCTTAACACCGGTGTAGTTAGCAGGATCGCTGGCTGTTACTGTTCCTGCTGAATGCTCTCCAACAACTGTACCTATATTGGTATAAAGTCCTAAAATTGCACTATACTCGCCAGTGCTGTTACAAATCATATTGGCTCCTGGCTCTAAAGCTGTTTCTGGGCAAGATACTGTAACTCCCTTGTCATCTGTGACAGTAATATTTGTCAATCTAACATTTCCTGTATTCTGCACCACATACTGAAAAGAAACTGGGTCGCCTTGTCCCACAATTACCCCAGGTGCTGTATTCGCATCCTCGCCATTTACTTTTTTAACAATAGAGATGGCTGGCTTCTCAATCAAAACAGAACTTAAATGTCCCACTAAGTATGCTTTGCTATTCTTGTTTTCTTCTGTAACAAACTTAGATATAGGAGTACCAGTTGGATATGTTTTCTGGAAACCATCGACTACTAGGGTGTATTTCACATCTCCGATAGTAAAAACCTCCTGACCATAAGAACTGGGAAAAGTAATAACATCATCACAAGGAGTGCTGCTTATCTGTTCATCTGTGCCATGGCCTTCACATTGAAACAAATAACGCGTATTTGTTGTTTCCTTAATTTTAAAATTGTAGGTAAAAGTCGGCTTGGGAGAAAGTGGCGGTTGAGAAAAATTCAAAGTAACTTTGAGAGTAGCACCATTTGCAGATCCTGATTGTAAAACCCAGTTAAGATGAGTTAATTCACCAATAAGAAACTTATCGTTAGGATTGAAACTTTGCACCCCAGAACCATCAAATCTCATACC
>DUUL01000037.1 GCA_012841575.1 Candidatus Moraniibacteriota bacterium
CTTTTCCTTAACTGATTTCTTTTCAAAAAAGGCCTTGTTTTTTTGCTTAACTAATTCAGTTACTCCTTTTTTCTTAACAAATCTCTGGTACGACTCTTCAGTTAAAATATCTTCTCCTGGATGACGAGAAGGTCTGGAATAATGCGCTCTTAGTCTTTTTATAGCAGCTGCCTTATCCTGATCTGTATCAATAGACTGCCCCCACTCTTTCAACTGATCTTGAAAAATCATGTTTATCATAAGTTCACTTTTCATTTCTTCATCATCTCCACTGTTTAGTGCTGTTCTAGCCGAAGTAGTGTAGCTATCCAGCACCACGTCTGCATTTTCTCGCATAATCTCTCTCCTAATATCTGCCGCTGCTCCACTATTATCAATGCTACCATCCCAACCAGCAGATAAAATTGCCATTGCCTCTTGAAATTTTGCAGCATCATTTAATTTCCCATCCTTAGCACTCTTCTTTAAATTATCCCGTACCTGTTGCGCTACCATTCTTTGCAACCTAATGTTTCCCTTAGTCGCCCTTAAAACATCATTAAGATTCATTGCATTAACCATTCCCTCCTCTGCCAATCTAAGCGCCGCTGTCTGCGCTTCAATTCCTCCTTTTTTTAAATCTTTTTCATAATCCTTTTGCTTTCTTCCTCCCTTGTCTCTATCGTCTTTTGCCCCTTTAAGTGCCTGATCTGTTTGGTACCTTTCTTTTTCATCTTTATTGCCCCTAACTGCCAGTCTCACCCGCTCTTGATTTCTTTGATCATCCTCTTTTGATCCAAACAAAAATGAACCAAAGGGAATTTTGTCAGCCGCTCGCTGCTTTAACCCCGTTAAGGCGGCACCTCCATAATTAACTGCCATATTATATCCACTCATTGTTTTCAAGCTATTTGTTGCCCAAGAATGTCCTTTATCCAAAACTTTAGTCACAGCATCACCTGCCCCACTAGCAATTGATCTCGACAAGTTGTAGCCGTAAAAAAATAAGTAGAGAACTGCTGCCATTGAGATAGCATCTGCTGTAATTGTCATCAAATTACCCTCAGAAATTGGAATAACTTTTGATATCCTTAATGAACTTAATAGAACTGATGACAAAAAAATAAAAAACAGCATCACCGGTCCATAGGCAGCATAATGGAAAAGCTTCTTTGACCAATCACCCCAAGCTGCTCCAATTCCCGAATTAGAAGGCCAAGCAAAGCTAAAGAAAGCAAACGGCGAAAGGATTAACAGAACCCAAAAAGCCAGGTATCTAACAAAAAAACTAAGTGCCAAAAAAAGAAAAGCAATTGAAAATAACATTAAAACAAGAACTTCTAAGAATTTAAGTGCTATGTTTCCAGGATCCTTGAATAATTTTCCTATTACATCAGTTATACTGGAAATACTCAGAAAATTGGTAGCAATTTTCGCTGCACAAATTTCACCTTCAGAACCTGATTCTTCCTTTTCTCCACTAGAGCCTGATGCTCCCCCTTTTCCGCAAATAGAGTTAAATAAAAATGATGTAGATAGATTGGAAGCATCAACCACCACTAAGGTAATTGGCAAAGAAAAATTGATTAAAAAAGCACTAAATAAAACAAAAATAAATAATTTTTTATCACTAAATTGATTAACTCTCAAAATAGTAGCAATCGCTAAAAAAACTAAAATTAATAAATAAAACATATTAAGAAAATCTCTAACCAATGTCCATCCTGTCATTATTGCTGTTCTATTTTCATTTGAAAAGAAAATCTGCTTTACTAATTCTGGATTAATCATCGCCTCGAAAAAGTTAACTGCCAAAATTAAAATTCCAGAAAAAATATTTTTTAATCCTTCTAAAATAGTATTAATAGTACCCTCAGCAGCAGAGATAAGAAGTCCTTGTCCACCAACCTTTTGCCCAAAAGACGCCCCCGCCGCCACTGGATTGCTCAACTTAGGCCCCGCTGTTAAAATGCTGTGTGCCACATCCAAAAGTGAATTTGCATGAACACTTTCTCCAGGAAAAAATAAAACTAAACTCAAAAAAACACCTAGAAAGGCAATAGATATTTTAAATTTAATTGTTCTTCTTTTTAACATCTATTGTTAAATAGCTCTTTAGTTTTGATCTTCCGTTGCAATATCTTTCGTCTGGCCCTCATAAATTAACCTCTGAATGTCAGTATTTCTCTTTCGAATATTTTCCATCTGATTTGCTCCTGGCAATGAGAATGCTTCATAGCCAGTTCTCAAAAAAGTAGAGAGCATTGAAGTTGATAAGTTTGTTTGCACTTGTTCGGTAGAAGTGGCTCTAGAAATCATTTCAATTGGCGCCGTTTCTGAAGCGGTAATAATGTCTGCGATCACTCGACCAGGAATACCGTTTTGTGGTTGAAATCCTTGATTAATTATCAAACTGGTTCGCCGAA
>DUUL01000038.1 GCA_012841575.1 Candidatus Moraniibacteriota bacterium
AATGGATAACAAGTTTTTATTTAGCTTTCTTAAAGGAGTTTAAAAGTGAAGGTGATCGTTATTTATTGGAAGAGTATGGGGAAAAAATCAAAAAATTAATTCGGGAAAGTTCGATTATTGACTATGAAGGTATTACCAAAAATTTTCGAGAATTGAAAATTAATGATCTATATACTTTAGAGCGATTGAATAGGATGGAAGATGAAGATAAGGCCTTGAATTTAGAAAAAATGTTAAAGCAGGAAATTTCAATTAATTTGGATGAAAATCCAGCTTATCAGAAATTTAGCGAGCGGTTAATTGCCATTCGTCGTGAATTCGAACAAAATCAAATTGACTTGGCTGAAAGAATTCGACGCTACGAGGAGTTAGTGAAAGACATTAAAGCTAAAAGCGAAGAGGCCAGGAAACTAGGCTTGAACTTAAAAGAGTATGCGATTTATATTATTTCTCAAGAATTTGTAGTAAATAATGAAGATGAGGCTCTGAAAGATTTTGCTAAAGAGCTGCGAGTGCGCATCGAAGGCCAACTTGATACAGGTTGGCAAGAGTCGTTCAAGCGAGATTTTTTTATCAAAGAAATTAAGCAGACATTGCAGAAATTGATTTTGAAAGATTATAAAAATAAATTGGTGGTGAAAGACTTTCCCAAGTTTCTTAATCGACTGGTTGATGTGATCATCAATAAGTTTTAGTTAAAATGAATAAAGATATAAAATACAAAATTAAAAAAAGCTCAAGAGCTAAACGTTTGAGATTGGCGGTATATTGCGATGGTAGTGTGGTAGCTACTGTGCCAAGGGGAGTTAAGCAGTCGACTATTAAACGATATATTGCGGATAAGGAGCAATGGTTGCTTGACAAGATAAATTTTTTTAAAAGTATTGATAATAAGGCGATTTCGAATTTTTCTGAAGCAGATTATATGCGACACAAGGAAGAGGCGCTGAAATTTGTAGAAAAAAGAGTCAAAAGTCTTAGCAAGAAACATGGGTTTAGCTACAATAAAGTAATGGTGAAGAACCATAAAACTCGCTGGGGAAGTTGTTCTAAGAGTGGAAATCTTAACTTCAATTATAAGATAATCTTTTTACCCAAAAGGCAACAAGACTATATTATTATTCATGAACTTTGCCACTTGAAAGAATTAAATCATTCTAGAAAATTTTGGCTATTGGTTGAAGAAATAATGCCAAATTATCTCAAAATTAAAAATGAACTTAAAAATCAAGGATTGTTTTATAGGTAAAACGGGGAGATGGAAACTGCTTCAGTCCGATTGTTTTGTAGTATAATATTTAACTAAATAAATATCTATTCAACTTTTTTCGATATCTAACTATGTTCAATAAAATGATGCAAGCAATAAAAGAAGAGATTATTATCACATTTCGAGACAAAGAAGAGCAACCACTTTTTTATGTAGAAAGTGGCAGTCGTCTTTGGGAAATAGAAAGTCCAGATAGTGACTATGATGTGCGCGGTTTTCATCTTCAATCGAAGCAACAATATTTTGATTTCAAAAAACAGCAAGATATAATTACGGTAATGAATGGTGATTTTGATTTTGTTTCGTACGATGTTGATAAGATGTTTGGGCTTCTAGCAAAAAGTAACCCTATGGTGCTTGAATGGATTAGATCTCACATTGTGTATATGAACAAGTTACCAAGTTGGAAAAACTTTCAACAAGATATCCTTGCAAATATTAATTTTTCTGCTTTATTTTTTCACTACTTATCATTAGCAAGAGGACATATTAAAATAATGGAAACAAATAAAAAATTTACTTATAAAAATTTATTTTATTGTATTCGTGGATTGCTATCAGCTGATCTTGCAGCGAAGCAAATTTTACCAGAGCTTTCAATAGGGAGTTTATTTTGTCAATGTGATGAAAATGAGGAGCTTGTTAAAATTGCACAAGAGAGTTTATTGGAAAAAAGAAAAAAGAAGGAAAAAACGGAAGTAGCACAGCAGGATCAAGAAAAGATTCTGACCATCATTAAAAGTTTCATAAGAAAAATAGAAAACATGCCACCATCACAAAATAAACATAAAAAAAATAATCTAACAAATATCTTAACAGAATATAGCTTATGTCTAAAAGAAAAATATTATCATAAGGCATAAAGATTTTTATAGTTTTGGAGCTGTAATTCTTAATTTTTATTTCTCGCTGCACTTTAGCTAGTTCTGTTTGTATAAATGTTTGAAATTTATTATACCTAGTATAGTTTTTATACGACTTAGACCTATTATGGTTCAGCATAACACTCAATCTTAGATTTAAATTATGAAGATATATCGCACAAAAACCAGTTATAGGAAATGATAATAATTTTTCCTTTCTTATTTCTAAATAATTAAACCTAATAAATTATGAAAATAATATTCAAAAAAATATCAAAATCTTTTTAAAAAGGATTAGCAAAGCTACATTTGTCACTTTTTTAAATCCGTGCTACAATGTTAAATGAGAATAAATAGCAAGCAAGTTGTTTGTTTTTAAATAGCTAATTACTAAACTAATTATTAAATAAAAACTATGAAAGAGTTTAATGAAGACCGCAATTGCGATTGCTACGATGAAGAACAATTTCCAATGCCACGTATTGGCGATAAAGCGCCAGAGTTCGAGGCTAATTCCACTCAAGGATTAGTAAAATTTCCTGAACAATACAAAGGCAAGTGGGTAATTTTCTTTAGTCACCCAGCTGATTTTACGCCAGTTTGTACTTCAGAGTTTATGACTTTTGCCGCAATGGAGAAGAAGTTTAAGCAAGCTAACTGTGAATTACTTGGTTTATCAGTGGATGGATTGTATTCTCACATTGCTTGGCTGAGAACAATCAAGGAAAAAATTGAGTATAAGGGAATGAAGGATATGGAAGTGAAATTTCCGCTGATTGATGACATTTCTATGAACGTGGCAAAGCGTTTTGGAATGATTCAACCAGGAGAAAGTGCAACTTCTGCTGTGCGGGCAGTGTTTTTCATTGATCCCAAGGGCATTATTCGTGCTATCATTTACTACCCATTGAGCTTAGGGCGCAACTTTGATGAAATCTATCGGGCATTGGTTGGCTTGCAAACAGCTGATGCTTTTTCCGTCGCAACTCCTGCTGATTGGCAACCCGGTGACGATGTAATTGTGCCACCAGCTGGTTCTTGTGGTACAGCCAAAGATCGTATGGCGGGAAAAGGCGCTGATAAGTGTTATGATTGGTTTTTCTGCACGCGAAAAATTGGAAAAGGAGAGATTGAGAAAAAGTTATTCAAAAAGAAAAAGTAGTACTGAGTTAGAATTTTCAAAACCGACTTCTTTATAAAGGGGTCGGTTTTTTTATGAAACAGCGCAGCGCTGAATTTATTGTCAACGCTATTTTAAAGTGATACAATTCACAGTAAGATTAAGCTTTAAATATCAACTATGTCAGAAAAATTCACTAGTACAAAAAAAGTTAACTATGGCAGTAGACTTAAGAACTCTATTGGCGGAATTATTTTTGGTCCGTTAATGGTGATTGTTGCTGCTGGCTTGCTTTATTGGAATGAAGGACGAGTTGACTTGTCTAATATTGCTAAGCAGTCAACTGTAGTAGATGCTGATGCGTTAAACACGGATGCAAATTTAAATGGCAAGTTAGTCTCTGTAACAGGTGAGATTAAAACGGGGGAAGCGATTGGCGATGATTTATTTTTAAAGTCAGGGGGTTGGCTTGCGGTAAAACGCAAGGTTGAGATGTATGCGTGGGATGAAGAAGTTGAGGAAGATAGTAAGAAAAATTTGGGTGGTTCTGAAACAGTGGAAACTACCTATCGTTATGTAAAGCAGTGGCAAGAAGATCCAGCTTCATCAAATGATTTTGAGCAAAGCGAAGGACACATTAACCCTGAAAAAAGTTTAGCTAGTATTGATAAATATGCAACAAAAGCAACTGTTGGCGTTTATCAATTTAATCCGCAAGAAATAGCAATTGGTGGATTTACCCAGTTAGTTCTTGATGAGGAAAAGGTTAATTTACAAGCAGATTCCTTTTTAGCAAATAATTTTATCTTTATCAAAAAGGGAAATAGTGGCACTTTAGAGAATCCTGAAGTGGGTGACTTGCGAGTGAGTTATGAAGTGATAAATTCAGATTTTGAGGGGACGGTTTTTGGTGCATTAAAAAATGATAAAATTGAAAGTTATTTTGATAAGAAAAGTAATAAGCTTTACTATCTTTTTGCTGGTTCACGAGAACAGGGAATCGCTGCTCTGCACAGTGGACACATGACAACTATTTGGATTTTTCGCTTAGTTGGATTTGTTTTAATGTGGGTGGGACTTAAATCTTTTCTAAGCGTGTTTAGTGTGCTGTTGGATGTTGTGCCATTACTTGGTTCGCTGAGTCGTTCGCTAATTGGAGTTGTGACTTTTGTTATTGCAATAGCACTTTCTTTGTTGATGATTATTGTTTCTAAAATTGTTCACAACGTACTATTTTTAATTCTGTTTTTAGTTTTTATTGCAGGTTTAGTTTTTTGGCTAACTAGAAAGAAAAAGAAAAAAGATTAAGTC
>DUUL01000067.1 GCA_012841575.1 Candidatus Moraniibacteriota bacterium
CCCCTTGACTCAAGGTAGATGTTCCCATACCTGGAACTATTTTTGGGGTCAGGCTTGAATTGTTGAATTGTTGGGAAATAACGGGCAATAATTTAACCAGACCACCCCGTCAGGCCCGAATTGCTGATCTGCTGGAAGCGATCTCTCACCTCAACATCCAGTTTGACCGCCGCAAATTAACCGGCTCCGGAAAACTATCGCTCCTTTCAATAGTAAATTATCCAAGCCTGACCCCGGTATTCCCCTGTTGACATTTTCTCACGGGTGACCCTATACTGCCTTCAGGGAAAGAAGAGCGATCTTCTTTTTCCAGATCAGATCAACGAGGTAGTGAAGATATGAAACCAAAAAGACTCTACCGCTCCCGCAGCAACTCCATGATCGCCGGAGTCTGCGGCGGACTGGCCGAATATGCCGGGGTAGATCCCACCGTGGTGCGCCTGCTCTATGTCCTTATTTCGATCTTTTCGGCTGCTTTTCCCGGCATCATTGTCTATATCATCGCCATGATCATCGTGCCCCTGGATGATAGATTGGACTGATAGTAGAGACCATCCAGACCGCCCCTGGAAGCAAAGTTCTGTTAACCGCATCTGCTGATTCCTGGAGAAGGCGGGGGAGGATACCGTTATCTTGTATGATCTGGCTATTATCGGTGCCGGCCCGGCCGGAGCAACCCTGGCAAGAACCCTGGGGCAGCAGTACCGGGTGCGGCTGATCATGGCCTCCGGGCTTTCCAGCATGAAAGTGGACAATTAATCAGAGGTGGTCGGGGCGGCCGGATTCGAACCGGCGACCCCTTGGTCCCAAACCAAGTGCGCTACCAAACTGCGCCACGCCCCGACGGTTGATAGAGGCGGGTTGGAATTGATCCAGCCCCTGCTGCATTATATCTCATCGGGGAAGATCTTTAAAGTCCCCCCGTTCTTTCGGCTCCGGCAAGCGAAGGAGTAAGATCTCCCACCGCTTCTAGAACACAAAAAGATTGCCCGCAATAGCAGGGTGCATCCCGGTCATCTCCTTCAAGCCAACCCCGGCCAGGGGTAACGATGACGGCGGAAAAAGAGCCCGTCCAGATTCCCGGGATCTTTCAACAGTGACCCGCTGCCAGCCACCGTTCGATCAGGGAACGGACCCGGCGCAGGGCTTTCCCGCGGTGGCTGACCCTGTTCTTTTCCTTTTCGCCCATCTCGGCAAAGGTAAGGCCCGCCGGTTCATAGATAAACAGCGGGTCATAACCGAAACCGGCTTCACCCCGCGCGGCTGCAGCGATCCGTCCGGCGCAGCTCTCCTCAACGAGATCGCTTTTGCCGTCCGGGAAAAGGATCGCGATGACGCACCAGAACGCAGCCGCCCGTTTCTCCGGCGGGAGCGGGCCCATCCTTTCCAGGAGAAGGCGGTTGTTCGACCGATCGTCGGCGCCGGGCCCGGCAAAACGGGCCGAGCGCACCCCGGGAAGCCCCCCGAGCGCCTCCACCTCCAGCCCCGAATCATCGGCGATGATCACGGCGCCGGCAGCCCCGGCTGCAGCCCGGACCGCGGCGGCCTTCTTCAGGGCATTACCGGCGTAGGTCGGCTGGTCTTCCTCTACCAGTGGAAGATCGGAGTGCTCGAGCAGGGAGGATATTTCCAGGGGCAGTCCATCGAGAAGAGCCTCGATTTCGCGGACCTTGTTCGGATTGCGGGTAGCGACAACCAGCCGCTGCATGCCGTCTACTCGCCGCCGCGGCAGGCGGTCTCGATAAGATGAACCGCTGCCGCCCCGAGCGACTGCTGCTGTTTTCGAATCAGCGCCTCGATTCCGGCCCCGGCCAGATCGA
>DUUL01000039.1 GCA_012841575.1 Candidatus Moraniibacteriota bacterium
AAAAACAATATTTGAAAGTTCTGAAATACACGAAAAACGAGCATTATTGAATTATTTAATTCAGAACCCTACCTTAAACGGAAAAAAGCTATATTTTTCAATAGCTTCTCCGTATAATTTGGTACTAGATTTAGCTAGTAAACCTACTTGGCTCCCGGGGTCGGATTCGAACCGACGACCAATTGGTTAACAGCCAACTGCGCTACCGCTGCGCCACCCGGGAGTGTAACTGCTCAAAATTGAACACATAAAACAGTTTAAATGATTTTTTAGATTTTGACAATAGTAAGCTAGCGGCTTATTAATTCATTTGCTATTGTGGTATACTCTAAGTTAGTTACTAAGTTTAATTAAAATGATGTTATCTAAAAAACAAGAAAAAATAATTTTAATCGATTCCAACGCGCTAATTCATCGAGCGTTTCATGCTTTGCCGCCTTTTACAACACGTGATGGTAGGCCAGCAGGGGCGGTTTATGGAGTGGCGTTAACACTTTTATCAGTAATTGATAAATTTCAGCCAGAGTATATGGCAGCAGCTTTTGACTTAAAAGGAAAAACTTTTCGGCACGAGAAATTTGAAGAATACAAGGCGACACGAGTAAAGGCACCAGATGAGCTGTATGAACAAATTCCTTTAGTCAAGGAAATGTTCAAGGCGTGGGGAATCCCAGTTTTTGAAAAGGAGGGTTTTGAGGCAGATGATATAATTGGGACTTTATGTCGAGAGAAGTCAGTAGAAGACATTCAATCAATTATTGTTACTGGCGATAAAGACACCCTGCAACTAGTGGATGACAACACCTCAGTTTTTGCTTTGCGTAAAGGAATAAAAGATACGGTGGTTTATCATGCGAAAGCCGTTGAAAAAAGTTTTGGCTATCGACCAGATCAGGTAGTTGATTTTAAGGCATTGCGAGGAGATGTTTCAGACAATATTCCTGGAGTGAAGGGAGTTGGAGAAAAAACAGCACTTGATTTAATCAAGGAATTTGGAACTGTGAAAAATATTTATGCAAATTTAGATAAAATTAAACCAGCGGTAGTTAAAAAATTAGAAGCAGGAAAGGAGTTGGCAGAAATGAGCTATGAATTAGCAACCATTTCTGTTGATGTTCCAATAAAATTTAACTTGGTGGAAAGCAAGTTTAACACAAAGGCGTCGAAAGAGTTACTGAATTTTTTTCAGGAAGTGGGCTTTCATTCTTTAATTAAGCGCTTAACTGGAGAAGTCAGTTCAGATAATGAAAGTTTTGGCAATAAGTCAAAGACAGAAGCAACTTTAGAAATTGAAGTTATTAAAAATGAAAAAAAACTAAAGGAGTTAATTCAGAATATTCAAGTAGCAAAAAAGTTTTCTTTTGAAGTTTTATGGGAAGGAGATGATTTTTTTTCTTCTCAACTTTTGGGCGTTGGAGTAGCAACTGCAAGTAATAAAGGCTACTTTATTCCACAGGAACTTGTCGGAGAACTAGAGTTTATTTTTCGAGATAATGAAATTCAAAAAATTGGGTTTAATATCAAGGAGGGTTGGAAGATTTTAGCAAAATTTTTCTATACAAAAAACACTGAAACAGGATTAATGGAAAAGATTTATAGTGATTTTGATTTAGGTAATTTTTTTGACACCCAATTGGCTTTATATGCTTTAGAAGGCACGGCAGTTGATGATTTAGGGCGAGTAATATTACGCTATTTAGGAGATAACTTACAATGGACAGAACAGAAGGCAGGACAGGGGAATTTACTTTTTGCCACTGCTGAAAATCAGCAAAATTCGGTAGTGGAGAAGGCGACAAAATTATTGATTTTAGCTGATAAATTATCAGTTGACTTGGAAAAAGAAGATGAGATTAAAAATTCAGTGTGGAAGAAGATGGAAGTGCCATTGGTGATGATTTTGGCAAAAATGGAAATTGCTGGAATAAAAACTGATGTGAAAAAATTAAATTCAATTGCACAGTTGGCACAGGAAGAATTGAAAGACTTAGAGCAACAAATTTACAACTTAGCGGGAGAGAAATTTAATATTAATTCTCCTTCACAACTAGCACCAATCTTATTTGAAAAACTAAAAATTTCAGCTGTTGGAATTCGTCGTGGGAAAACTCATCTATCCACCAGTGCAGAGGAATTGCAAAAGATTCGAGATCTTCACCCAATTGTTTCTTTAATTGAGGAATATAGAGAATTAGCAAAAGTTAAAAATACCTATGTTGATGTTTTGCCAAATTTACTTCAGATGGATGGGCGGATTCATGCCAAATTTAATCAAGCTGTTACTTCAACAGGACGACTTTCTTCTTCAGAGCCCAATATGCAGAACATTCCCAAGCGAGGTCGTTTAGCAGGGGAAATTCGTAAGGCATTTATTGCAGAAAAAGGAAGGGTCCTTTTGAGTGCAGATTATTCTCAGATTGATCTACGAGTTGCCGCTCATCTGTCAAGCGATCCCAAAATGATTGTGGTTTTTCAGGAGAATAAAGACATTCATCGAGCAACAGCTGCTTGGGTTAATAGTATTACCGAGAGTGCGGTAACAGAAAAAATGCGCAATGAGGCTAAAGCATTAAATTTTGGAATTTTATACGGAATGGGGATTTATGGATTTATGCGGGACAGTGGTGTTTCGATGGAGCGAGCAAGATTTTTTATGGAACATTATAAAAAAACATATGGGAGGTTAATGGAATTTATTGAAGAAACTAAAAATTTTGCACGAAAGAATGGTTACGCCGAGACAGAGTTGGGTCGACGTCGTTATATTTCAGAGATCAATGTTACTAACTCCCAAATGCGTTTAGCTGCGGAGCGGATGGCGATTAATCTACCAGTACAGGGGCTTTCTGCTGATATTATGAAATTGGCGATGATTGCAGTGGAAAAAGAAATTTTGCAAAAATATAATAAATCAAATACTAAGCCAGTGGCATTTTTAACGGCTCAAATCCACGATGAAATAATTTTAGAGGTTCAAGAAGAATTGGCAGATAAGCTTATGCAGGAATTAAAAGTTGTGATGGAGTCAGTTTATCAAATGAAGGTACCTTTAGCGGTGGATGTGAGTCGAGGTTCAAATTGGGATGAGCTATAAAAAGAAGTAACTTGTTTAACGTACCCTTTCCAAAATTTTAAATTAGTGTATAATTCACTTGTCAATTGAGGGTGTTTTTTTAATTTTTTAAGATAATTTAAAATTAATTTAAAGAAAGTATGTCAGAGGAAACAAAAAAACCAAAGGCTGAAAAAAGTCCTGAGGAAAAAGCTAAGCAGAAAAAGATTATTATTTCTGCTGTGATAGCTTTACTAGTCGTGCTACTTTTTGTCTGGTTTGTTGTTAAAGGCAAAAAAGATAAGCAAGGCTCTTTAATTGAAACCAATGAAGAGGCCGTTACAGAAAGCACAGAACTCTTAAATGAGGGTCCAGTTAGTCCGATTTCTGGTTTGCCTTGTGAAAATTGGAATCGTCGACCAATTGCAGTGATGCAGCCAGGTGATATAGATGCTCGACCAGTAGCTGGATTTTCTGAGGCAGACATGGTAATTGAGATGCCAGTGATTACTGCTAGCATTACTCGTTTGATGGGTGTTTATCTGTGTAATACACCAAAAGAAGTTGGCTCAATGCGCAGTGCTAGGCATGACTTTATTCATCTTGCTAAAGGCTTAGATGCGATTTTTGTACCATGGGGAAGGTCTGAGTCTCACGGAGGTAATGATTCTGTTGGTTTAGCTCAGGGAATTCTAAATCGTAACGAGGTAGACAATATTAACTGCAATCAAGACGCAGGAAAATCATCGACTCTTTGTTCGGAAAATCCTTGTTTTCGAAAGCAGGCCAGTGGAACAATGAGGGGTGTTGACACTGGTTATGGCGATCCAGCTAAGTTTTATAATTGTGCTGAAGAATTAGGATATCGCACTGAAAATAAGTTTTCTGGTTATCCTCATAAGCAAGAAACTCCACTCAGTGAGCGACCAAATGGAGGTGTTTTGAAAGTAAAGTTTGCTGGAAAATATGAGGTGCAATATGACTATGATAAGGAAACTAATAGCTATCTGAGAACTTGGGGCGGAGTGGCTGACATCGATAGAAATAACGGACAGCGCTTAGCACCAAAAAATGTAGTGGTAATGATTGCGCGCAGTGACCAGATTGAGGGGCAGTACAATAATGTTCAATTAGGAGATCCTTGGTATGATGAGTCAGATGGAGGTGAGGCGCGTTATTACATGGACGGTAAAGAAATTATTGGAACCTGGAAAAAGAATAAGGCAGACATCGCTTCAAAGTTGACTTTTTACAATGACAAAAAAGAAGAGATTCAATTTGTACCAGGTCAAATTTGGGTGGAAATTTTAGAGCCAGGACAAGGGCTGCGTTGGGAGCCAGCTACCCAAGCAACTCAGGCACAATAGAAAAAATCAATTAAATTTTTTTAAATAAGATTTAATTGACTTCTGGATAAGTTGTGGAAAAATAAATAGTCAGACGATAAAAGTGGCTTAAGTAAGCCACTTTTATGTTGTCTAAGAAAGTAGTAGTTTAATGTTGACAGGTAGGTTTAAGTGGTGTAGAATGTAATCAAGGTGGTGAGAAGTGGGGAATTAAATAAGGGGGAGCTCGGTTTTTGGTCCGAGCTCCCTTCAACAATTTAAAAATACTTATTAAGATAAAAAATTGTTTATTGGAGAATACCAACACAACCTAGACCCGAAGAAGAGAGTGGCTTTACCAGTAAAGTTTCGTAGTGATTTTAAGGCAGGAGCGGTTATTACAAGAGGCTTAGACAGTTGTCTATTTGTTTATCCAAAAGCAGAGTGGGATAAAATTGCTGATAAGCTTGGCTCAATGCCAGTGGGAGAAAAAGCAACCAGGAGTTTTGTGCGTTTAATGTTGGCTGGTGCAGTAGATGTTAAGTTAGATTCTCAAGGAAGAGTTTTGATTCCAGAGTATTTAAAGGAATATTCAAAAATTAAAAAAGAGGTAACTGTAGCTGGACTTTTTAATCGATTGGAGTTGTGGGATAGCAAATTGTGGGAGAAATATAAGAAAGCAGCTGAAAAAGATCAAGATAAAATTGCGGAAGAGTTGGGCAAATTAGGTATGTATTAATTAAAATAACGGAGGGGGCGTTCTTAGTGGAAAATGCACAAAACAGTATTGTTGAAAGAGGGGGTTGAGTCTTTGTCAATTAAGCAGGGAGCAACTATTGTTGACGCTACCTTAGGTGCGGGAGGTCACACAATTGAACTAGCAAAGGCGGTTGGGGAGAATGGACGAATTATTGCTTTCGATTTAGATCAAGCAGCAATTGATGAGTTTAAAATAAAAATAAAAAAACAACCAGAGTTAGCAAAAAGAATATTTTTAAAGCGGGGGAACTTTAAAGACGTTTTAGTATTGCTTAAAAAGTTGAATGTTCAAAAGGTTGATGGAATTTTAGCTGATTTAGGTTGGCGAATAGAGCAGGTTCAAGATCCGCAGTATGGAATGAGTTTTTTTCAAGATGCAAGACTTAATATGAGATTGGATCAGTTTAGTGGAGAGAATGCTTTTGATGTGATTAATAATTTTTCCCAATCTGAGTTAACAAGCATTTTTTGGAGATTTGGCGGGGAGAAAAAAGCTAGCGTGATTGCTAAAAAAATTGTGGAAAGAAGGAAAGTTAAGACAATAGAAACAACAACTGAGCTAGCAAGCTTGGTTGAAACAGTTTCTGGGAGATTTCCAAGAAGAAGAGCAAGAACCCATCCAGCAACGAAAGTTTTTCAGGCACTAAGAATTTTTGTTAATCAGGAATTAGAAAATTTAAAGATATTTCTGACAGATTCTTTAAAAATTTTAAATAAAAATGGCAGATTGGCGATAATTTCTTTTCATTCTTTAGAAGATCGAATAGTAAAAGATTTTTTTCGGGAAAACGCTAGGGGATGTGTTTGTCCGAAAGAATTACCAATTTGCGTTTGTCAGCAAAAACAAAAACTAAAAATTATAACTAAAAAACCGATTAAGCCAACCCAAGCAGAGCTAGATTCAAACCAAAGAGCGCGCAGTGCTCGCTTGAGAGTGGCAATGAAGGTTTAACAAAAAAAATGGTGAGGGTAAAAAATGTAACAGATCAAGGGGGAAAAAACAAAAATAGTAACAAAAAAAAGATCCCTGTGTTCTTTAAGGTAGCGGCAATTTCATTAATTAGTCTAGGAATTTTTTATATAACTCAGGTTAATCGACTTTCTACCATGGGTTATGAAATTCAGAAGAAAGAAAATGAAATTAAGAAACTGCAGAAAGAGAATGAAACCTTGCAGGCAATGTCATCACACCTTAGATCAATGAATCGTCTAGAAATGGAGCAAGAAAAATTAGATATGGTTAAGCCGGTTCAGGTTAGTTATGTTGACATGGGAAGCACTATTGCGATGAAATAATAATAAAAATAAGGGTGCAATTGAATAAGGTGGAAAGCGGGACTGCTGTATATGAGGGGAGGGGTTCCGCTTTTTACTTAAACTAGAAAAGTAACAAAGTGATTAAATGGCAATCTTTTCAAGATCAAAAAACAAAACAGAGAGCAGTAAAGACATTTTCTTTTCTTTACGAGTTAACTTAGCTTTTTTATTCTTTTTAATTCTAGCTAGTTTTGTTTTTTATCGATTATACACCTTGCAGGTTATTAACTACGGTTATTATCGGAATTTAGCAAATAAACAGCATCAGTACAAGAAAGAAATTTTTCCTCGTCGAGGTGATATTTTTTTACAAGAAAAAAATGGGGAACTTTTTACTGCTGCGACAGATCGTGATTTAAAAACTGTTTTTGCGGTGCCACTAGAAATTGCAAGAGAAGAGGTTGATGAGTTAAGTGAAAAATTAGCAGAAATTTTAGCTTTAGATCGAGCTACGATTAAAAGTAAAATAGCCAAAGAGAATGATCCACATGAGATTTTAAAGAAAAGATTAAGCGATGAAGAGGTTGTTCGGATTAATGAATTAGGTGCCAAGGGGATTTACTTAGAGGATGAAAGTTGGCGGTTTTATCCAGGGGGAGATTTAGCGGCACATAGTCTTGGTTTTGTTAGTTATCCAAATGACTCTGCTATCGGGCAATATGGAATTGAAAGAGAGTTTAATTCTTCTTTAAGTGGGAAGTCTGGCTTGTTAGAAGAGGAAAAAGATACTTTTGGACGTTGGATTTCTTTGGGTAAAAAAAACTTAACCCCAGCGCAAGATGGATCGGACTTAGTTTTGACAATCGATCATTCTATTCAATTTAGAGCACAGCTAGCTCTAAAAAATGCAGTGGAAAGACACGGCGCAGCTAGTGGAAAAATTGTTATTATTGAGCCGCATACGGGGAAGATTCTGGCTTTAGCGGCAGAGCCCACTTTTGATCCCAATGAGTATTCAAAGGTCGAGGATATTAATATTTTTCTTGATCCAATTGTTTCCAAAGAATACGAGTGCGGTTCTGTTTTTAAGGCGGTAACAATGGCGGCTGGACTAGATAGTGCCAGAATTACTCCTGATACGGTCTATTATGACTCTGGAGCAGTAAGCGAGGCTGGTTATGAGATTAAAAATTCAGACAAGAAAGCTTACGGTCAACAGACAATGACAGAGGCATTAGAGAAGTCTTTAAACACGGGGATGATTTTTGCGGAAAAGCAAATGGGTCATGAAATTTTTTTACGTTACGTTAAAGATTTTGGTTTTGGTGCAAAAACTGGGGTAGCTCTTCCTGGAGAGATTAACGGCAATATTTCTAACTTAAGTAGTCGACGAGCAATTGAATTCTACACAGCTTCTTTTGGACAAGGAATTACGGTGACGCCAATTCAGTTAGTTATGGCTTATGGAGCAATGGCAAATGGTGGAGAGCTACTTAAACCTCAAATAGTTGATTATAGTATTGATTATCTTGGGGGAAAAAGCTATTCTGAGAAGGAAGTCATTAGAAATGTTATTTCCAGTCAATCTGCTCAGCAGGTTACTAGAATGCTTGAAAGTAATGTTGTTAATGGTCATGGTAAAAGAGCGGGTGTTCCTGGCTATCGCATTGCAGGTAAAACTGGAACCGCTCAAATGTCGGATAAAGTAAGGGGAGGGTATATTGATGGAGCAACTGTGGGTAGTTTTGCTGGTTATGGACCGGTGGACAACCCAGTTTTTGCGATGCTAGTGATTATTGATCGTCCACAGGGAGTGAAGTGGGCAGAGTCGACGGCTGCACCAGTATTTGGAGAAATGGCAAAGTTTATTCTTGATTATAAAGGAGTGGAGCCAACAGAGACATATACCGAGGAGGATCTAAAGAGGTTTACAGAAACACATAATTATATTTCTAGAGAAAAGGAGAATTTAACTGTCTCATCAGTAACTTACGAGGAGACTGCTGAAAAGAAGGACAAAAAAGATAATAAGAAAAAAAAGAAAGATTAAATATTTTACTATTCAAAGATAAAACAAATGGAGAAGTCAAAAAAAATAATTTTTTTAGAAAAAATACTGAGCTTTATAGCAAAAAAGATTTTAAAGCGACATGTGCCACAAGTTATAGCTGTAACTGGTAGTGTTGGGAAAACTGGCACCAAGGAAATGATTGCACATCTATTAAGTGATTATTATTTTGTTAGGCAAAATAATAAAAACTATAACAATGAAATTGGCTTGCCATTAACAATTATTGGTGCAGAGTCTGGTGGTCGTTCGATTTTACGTTGGGCATTAGTTTTTTTAAAGGGAGCGCAAGTTGCTTTTTTCTCCAAAGATTATCCCGAGGTTTTAGTTTTAGAAATGGGAGCTGATCGCAAGGGTGATTTACAATACCTATGCCAAATTACACCGCCAGATGTCGGGGTAATCACCAATATTGGCAACTCTCACTTAGAGTATTTTAAAACTAGAGCGTCTTTGGCTCGTGAGAAAAGTATTTTGCTAAAATCAATTAAGAGTGGCGGATTGGCAATTATTAATGAAGATGATACTGAAGTGGCTAAAATTGGTCAACAAATTGGTGAAAAAGTATTAACTGTTGGTATCAACTCTCCTGCACAGATGCGTGCAACGGATATTAAGTTTGCCAAGAGAACCTTAAGACTAGGCAACGGGAAGTCTATGAGTGTTGTGAGTGGGTTAGTTTTTAAATTAAACTATCAAGGGAAAATTGTTCCAGTAAAACTCAAGTATTCTTTTGGAGCCCCAGCAGTTTATTCGGCTTTAATTGCTTTAGCAGCTACAGAATTTTTTCAAATTAACATTGTTGAGGCAGCTCAGAGTTTGGAAAATTTTCGTTTATCTAAGGGTCGTTTGAGCTTAGTTGAAGGAATTAAGCGTACTATTATTATTGATGACACTTACAATAGTGCGCCTAAAAGTTTGGAAGAAGCTTTAATGGTTTTGGGGGAATGTAAAGCTACCAAAAAAATTGCAGTTATTGGAGATATGCTTGAATTGGGAAGAGAGGAGAAGAAATCGCATCAAAAGGTTGGGCAAGATTTGAGTAAATTTGGCGTTGATGTTTTTATTGCAGTGGGAAAGAGGATGCGTTTGGCGTATGACGAATGTTTAAAGAAATCAAAAAAAATTAAGGTCTTGCATTTTAATAACCCAATGGAAGCAGGACTAGCACTGCAAGAGATTTTAGAGGAGGGAGATATTGTTTTAGTCAAAGGATCACAAGGAATGAGAATGGAGAAGGTGGTAGAAGAGGTAATGGCTGAGCCGGGAGAAAAAGAGAAGCTATTAGTACGACAAGAATTAAATTGGCAGAAAAAACCATTTGTGCAGCCCTAGGTGACTAGGGGTAGAAATTTAAAATCATATTATCATTGGGTAAAATATAAATTATTCCTAGAACAATTAAATAAACCAAAAATCAAAAAATAAAAAGCCATCAACTTTCCTCCTATTGTTGATGGCTCTTTTTTTAAATCAATTTGCCTTTTATATTCAGCGAAGCACAATGAAATTCATTTAACTCCGCTATTCCTCTGTTAAAATCTCCCCAGACAGTTGACTCATCTAGGAAGATTCCTTTTTTAAACTTAGCGGCACAACACAGGAAATTGTCAAAAATTTGACTTTTCCCCATTAAAAATTTTCCAAAGAAATTAGATGTAGTACAAACAATCTTGCTACCACTAATGAGTCTTCCACATTGAAAATCTTTGTGGAAGCTTGCTTGTAAGTAGACTTCTTCTTTAATAAAAGCTGAACCAAAGAAGAAATTTTCCCAAAAATCAGTTGAGAGAAGAGAGAATTTACCTCTAATGATTGCCCAGTCTCCAAAAAAGGAATTTATTGATGAGTTGTAGATGGCAAGTGATTTCAGCTGAACACTGCTGAGGTTAAATTTATTAACGATCATATGCTCACACTCAAAAGTGTGAACAGAGATAAGACTTTCTCCGTCAAATATCCCCAGAGATGTATTTTTTATGAAAAAGCCATTCTGGAAAATACTTGTTCCACAGTTTAAAACTGCTGAATTAAGTCTTTCGCATTTGAAGATGCCTTGGAACTCTCCTTCTCCAAGGTAAATGTGGGGAAAGTTGCCGTTGATAGTAACAAGTTCATCAACGACGTATCTGCCAATTGGACGCATGTCGCCCTGATTTTTTTTCAAGACGACTAAAAACCCTTTGGCTGTTAATGTTTTCACTCCTCCTCCTTTTTCTTAAGTTTAATAATCAAGATTTTCTTGTTTTTGAATTTTCCTCCTTATTTTTTTATTCAAGGACAATAGCTTTTATCTAAAATTAAATAAAAACCAAATTGTTTACTTATAGCTAAGTTTTATGATTTAGTCAACTTCTTCACCATATATTCATCTTCCAGGTGATAGCCGAGCCTTCGATAATACTCTCGCACGCCAACACCGGAAATCACTGCAATTTTATTTAATCCAAATTCTTTTTGGACAATCCTTTCAGCTTCTTTTACTAATTTTTTACCTAAACCAATATGTTGAGGGGAGTTTGTTTTTTTACTTTTTAACTCAACCAAATGACCGTAGGTGTGGACTTCGCGAATGATAGCGGAGCCTTTAAGGGCAGAAATAAAGTGATTTTTATTATTTTCAGAGGGAATCCTCAAGCGCAAAAGAGCAAATAGTCTTTTTTTGTCGGGAGAAGAAAATTCTAAAAATATTTCTTTTCCATCCGAGGCTGGATAGTCAAGACGATGCAATGCGATTTTTTCTTTTTCAGAGAAAGAGCTTTTAACCTCTCGGCAGCGAATACAGGAGCATTTAGTTTCTTTTTCTTGTAGTTTTTGGCGAAGATTAGTAATATTTGGACCGGCGACTATAGAGTCTCCTGGAATATCACGGATTAAGCGACTAATACGGACGTATGGCGGAATTGAGGTCTTAATTTTTCTCATTAAGCTAGTGTTTTGTTGGTTGTCTAATGGAAGGTATTTTCTTTTTTTCCAAAGTTGATAAAGTTTAGTGTTTTTAGTAACAGTGCAGGGGTAAATCTTTAGTTGATCAGGACGAAAGTCAGGATTGTTAAAAATAGTTTGAAAAAGTTGCAAATCTCTTTTAACGCTACTTCCTAATAATCCTGGCATTAAGTGATAACTGATTTTAAAACCAGAATCTTTAAGCAGTTTAGTGGCAATGATGGAATCATTAACGGAATGATCTCGTTGATTTATTTTTAAGACATCGTTGAATATTGTTTGCACACCCAGTTCAACACGAGTAAATCCTAGTTTTCTTAGACGAATAATTTCTTTTTTACTAACAAAGTCTGGTCGAGTTTCTAAGGTTAGACCAATAATTCTTTGGGGAGCTTTTTCATTGCGTCGCTTTTCTTTTTCTAAAGTGCTTGGTGAATATTTTTTTTGACGCGGGAAGTCGTTGACGGCGCGAAAACATTCTTTAACAAACCAGATTTGGTAGTGCTTATTTAAATAAGAAAAAGTTCCACCTAAAATTATTAATTCAATTTTATCAATTGGATGTCCATTTAGAGCTAGAACTTTTAGGCGAGATTGCATTTGGTTGTAGGGATTGAACTTAAGCATTTTAGCGCGAGCTGCCGCTGGTTCGTTGGAAAGATAGCTCTTGGGCATCTTCTCTTCTGTTGGGCAAAAAATACAATTACCCGGACAAGGATAGGGCTTTGTTAGAACTGTGACCACAACTACTCCAGAAGCACTACGAATTTTACGTGAAAAAAGCAGTTTTTCTAACTGGCTATTGGGTAAAACCTCACCCTTTTTTATGAGTTGGTTGTAGGACTTGCGGATGTCTGCGTTTTTCGGAACATGTGCTTGACCGCCAAAAAATATTTTTTTCCTTCTTTCAAACTCTTTCTGGCTAATTGGTTGATCAAATGACAAATTATTGATAAATTGTTTTATGGAATCGGGTGATACTTTAACTTGATGAAATTTAAGTTTCATAAAATATGGAGGATAAAAAAATAAGAGATTCAGTCAAAAAATTCTACAATGAAAATGCGAGTTATTGGTCGACGACGAGGCAGAGTTGGTGGAATGACTTAGCCTTTATTAAAGACTATTTAAAGGAAGGTGGCAAGCTTTTAGACTTTGGTTGCGGAAATGGACGTTTGTTGGAGTTGATTAATAGTTTAGATGAGAAAGTCAGGCAAAAAATTGACTACCAAGGTGTTGATATTTCCAGTCGGTTGTTAAATTATGCACAAGAGAAATACCCTAAAAATAAATTTAAATTGATTGAGAGGGAAGGGGAATTGCCCTTCCCTGATGATTCTTTTGACTTAGTATTTTCAATTGCAGTTTTTCATCACTTTAGTCCCAAAATGGCAGAGAGTGCTTTAATTGAACTTAAAAGAGTATTAAAGCAAGGAGGGTTAATATTCCTTTCTGGTTGGTGTCTAGGAAAAGGAAAGCATTTAAGGGAGTATCAAAAACAGCAAATAAAATTAAAAGAAAAAGGCGCGGCATTTTTATCTTTTCACGAAAAAAAGGCTGACAGTGAAGAAGGGCGCTATTATTATCGTTGGGAATTAGAGGAGATTGTTGGTTTAGCAAAGAAGATTGGCCTTGATGTTTTTGGTCAAGGCAATACCTATAGTTACCAAGGAGAAGAAAGAAATTATTACATTGCAATTAAAAAAGTTTAGCCTGAGTTTATCTTGGAGGCTCTGGATTGTCAGATTCTTCTTCAAAAAGAGTCTTTTTTAAAGTTTCATAATCATCAGCGCAATTATAAACACTTAGGACGCCCATATCGAATAGTTTTGATGCAGCACGAAAGCTTCTCAACGGATCTTCATCATAAAGCATAATTCTTCCTGCCGGTAAATTGTTTTTTTCCTGTTCAATTTTCTCTAGAGGAATATTAACTGAACCGGCAATATTGTCTCTTTTGAAATTAATCGGTGATCGCGTATCCACAAAAGCAAATAGAGCGCCATTTAAAAGGTTGTCCTTTACTTCTTGTGCAGTAATTGATTTCACTTTCAGCAAATCTTCTGTTTGAGTTGGATTGCCGTAGCTAACCAGAGGGTAATTTTCTTTAATATAATTGATTAATCCGCCGCGTAAATATTTAACTCTCAAGCCTTGATTTTTTAAATGATCAGCTAAAATCTTTCCTTCAGTTTGTTCTTGACTGTCAATGACTATAATTAACTTGTCTTTTTTAAATAAATCAATTTTCTCTTTAATTTCACTAAGGGGTAGGTTCTCAGATGCTTCAATGTGCTTCAGTTCAAATTCTTGGCTTTCGCGAATATCAACTAATTGAGTTTTTTCATTTCGGATGGATTTAAAGACTTCTTCTGGCGAGGCATAGTCAACGGATACTTCTTTGTCACTCCTTAATTCTTCTTGAATTTTCTCTTTCAGGTCAATGTTTTTTCTTTGTTTCCAGTAAGCTTTGCCTCCAAAAAAAAGTAAGATTAAGACAATTGAGACTAACACAAAGATAAGAACCTTAGTCTCCTCTTTTGTTTGTGATTTTTTAACTTTTTTTTCGTTTTGATTGAAGTGATACATTTATTTGTTTTTAAGAAAACTGTCAATGAAATTATTTGCACCTCGAGTAAAGTCTTGAATGGGCATTGTTTTCTTGCCTTCAGGGCGAATTTTGACTAGCTGAATTGAATTGGTTAGGGTGCCGACAAAAATTTTTCCATTCTCTTGTTCAATTTTCCCTGGAGGATAAACGGGGTTTTTGTCAGAAAGAGCAATTTCTTCCAGAATAATTCTTTTGTTTTGCCAAAAAGAGAAAATTTGAGGCCATTGATAGTAAGCACGATATTGATTGAAAATAATTTCAGCAGGTTGGTGCCAATCAATTAGACCATCATTTTTTTTGATTAATTTTGTATAAGTTGCTTGAGCGTGTTTTTGCTTTTGAGGTTTTATTTTTCCCTGAACCCAATTGTTTAGGGTTGGTAAAATAATTTGATTGGTGGCGGAAATTAGCTTGTCTTGCAAGGTTAGGAAGTTATCTAAGGGGTTAATGGGAATTTTTGCTTGGTTTAGAATATCTCCTGTGTCCATTGTTTCATCCATTAGCATAATAGTGGTCCCGGTTTCATTATCTCCTTTGAGTAGTGTAGTTTGAATGGGAGTGGCTCCTCGATGTCTAGGAAGAATAGAGGGGTGAACATTAATACAGCCAAAGCGGGGGATAGTCAACAGTTTTACTGGCAAAATTAGTCCATAGGAAGCAACAATAATAAGATCAGGTTTTTCCTTTTGAAAGAAGGACAGCGTTGATTGATCAATTTTAGGAAATTGTTTAATTGGTAAGTTGTTTTTTAAAGCCCACTTTTTAATTGACGGAGCAGTTATGATTTTTTTCCTGCCAACTGGCTTGTCTGGCATAGTAACTAATAGTTCAATTTGTAGTTGACTAGTTAGGTGAGCTAGTATCTTCTCAGAAAAAAAAGAGGTGCCAAAAAAGAATATTTTACAATTAGCGAGTTCTTTCATTTTATTTAAAAAATTACTCAGTTGGCAGAGCTTTTTTGCCTACACGATCAACTAGTAAAATTCCGTCTAAATGGTCTATTTCATGCTGAATGGCTCTTGCCAAAATACCCTTAGCGTGCATGGTATATTTACGACCAGCCTCATCAACAGCAGTTAGTTTAATATTTCGTGGCCGCACCACTGGTAAGAATTTTCCAGGAAATGAAAAACAGCCCTCCTCCATTGTTACAGAGTCGCCGTAAAGCTTTTTTATTTCTGGATTGATCAAAACAAAAACCTCATTGTCAACTTCCACAATGCACAAGCGTAAATTTTCTCCAACTTGAGGAGCCGCTAAACCTAAACCGTCCTGTGAGCGCAAAGTCTCCAGCATATTAGAAATCAGCTGTTTAATTTCTGGACTGGTTGGGTCAGCGACTAATTTATTTTTTTTCCTAAGAATAGGATTTGGATAAGTAATAATATCAAGCATATTTTTCTAAAATTTCAAAGCTTACTTCTATCGATTTTTAGTAGAACTTCAAGTGATTAAAAAAGTTTACGAAAAACATTAGTGTCTCTTTTTTCAAAGCCAATTTTTTTATAAAGATTTTGTGCCGCAACTCTTTTATCTTGACTAGTTAAGTCAAGATATTCCATTTTTAATTCCTGTGCTTTATTAAGCAAGTTTTCCATTAAATGTTGCCCAATTTTTTTGCCGCGATAATTTTCATCAACTATTACATCTTCAACTGTACCTGAAAAACTAGTTATTTTTTCTAATTTAGTTAATAGGGCAAATCCAATCAACAATTTTTCTTCGCGAGCAGTAAAAATAATTCCTTTTTCCATACAGCGCCTTAATTTTTCAAAATTTACTGCCTTAGCTTTGCTGGACAATTGAAGTAGAAGAAAATTAACTCTTTCTATGTCTGAGGAAGTCAGGTCATTTTCTGAAAATATAATATTTCCTTGCTTATTCATGTGAATTTAATTAAGCATCCAGTTTAGACATCTAATGGATCGACGTTAATTTGCCAATTTGCTCCCAACTTAAGTAAAAAATCGTTAACTTTGTTGGGGATTTTTTGTCCAGAAATTTTAATTAAAATTGACTGTTGAAAAAGAGTCCTCCTTTTTTGAGGTTTTTCTGTTGGAATAGAAACAGTCAATTCTTTCTTAAACTCTGAACTTAGCTTATTATACACTCTTTTTACTTCTTTTTCAAGAGGAGAGAGCTTTGATGACTTGTATGTTATTTTAAGTATTTTTCCAAAGGGAGGCAAAAATAAGGCTTGACGATTTTCAAGTTCTTGCTTCAGGAATTTTTCCCAATTCCATTTTGTTAAAAATTGAAAAAGAAGATTGTTGGAATTTTTAGTGTAGATTAAACAGCGACCAGTTTGTTTTGAGCCTGGTCGATTCACTCTTCCAGCTAGTTGAAAAAGATTAGCAAGATACTGCTCATCAAAGAAATAATTACTTTTACCGTAAAAGCTTTCTGCATCAGGAACGACAGCTAGACTTAGTTTTGGAAAGTCAAATCCTTTAGCAATAGCATAGGTTCCTATTAAGATGTCAACTGTGCCTGATTGAATGTCGCTTAGTATTTTTTGTCGACTTTTAGAGTGATTTAAATTCTCTTGATCAACAAGGGCAATTTTAGCTTGAGGAAGAGCAGTGTTAATTTCATCAGCAATTGATTGAGTGCCAAAGCCGAAATCAATCAATCGAAAGCTGCCACATTTACTACATTTAGCACTCAGAGAAGATATTTTAAAAGAACAGTGAAAGCATTTAAAATTATTTTTGATATGATTGAGGGGCATTTTGCAATTTGGACAGAGTAGTTTCGTGCGGCAATCTTGACAGATAACTGAGCGACTTTCTCCTCTTTGTGCTACAAGAAAAGCGGTTAGTTCTCTTTGTTCAATAAGATTTGTTATTTCTTTTTGCAATTCACGGTCGAGGGAAAAATGAAAATTATCCTTTAGCCACAATCGAGACGGCAGAACTTCAATGACTGGAGGTTTGACCTTCAATTTATCAATTTTGAGTGCGGGAAGTTTAATTAGGAAAATTTTCTTTTGTGTTGCTTGATAATATTTATCCACAGAGGGAGTAGCTGAAATAAAGAATAGCTTGGCTGAGAAAAGTTGGCTTAAAAATGTTGCCACTTTTCCTGCATGGTAAAAAGGTGAGGAGTCCCATTCTTTATAAGAAGTTGCTTGTTCTTCATCAATTGCAATAAGTCCTAGTTTTTGGAAGGGCAGAAAAACGCCACCTCGAGTTGCAATAATTAATTTTATCTTACCAGATTTGATTTTCTCCTGAATGTAAGTTGCCTCTGAATTTTTTAGATTTGAATGATAGAAGGCAATTTCTTGACTAGATAGCTTTAATTTACTTTGGTCGATGAATCTTTCTTGGTATCTTTTGATTTCATGATGACCAAGGAAAATTTCAGGCACTAAGATTAGCACTTGTTTTCCTGATAAGATTATTTCTTCTGCTAAGCGCATAATAATTTCTGTTTTTCCTGAAGAAGCAGGGCCAAATAGTAGAAATTCATTTTTCTTTGTTTTCTTGATGGTAGCAAGAGCTTTTTTCTGAGCTACACTTAAGGTTATTTTCTTAAAAACACTTCTTTCTTTTATTTTAGGGGGCGGAGTTTGCTTTTTTGTTTTTTTCAGAACAAACAATTTTAAAACAGATCCCAGTGGGCAATAATAGTATTCTGCAACTAGTCTAGCTAAGGCAATTTGATTTTTAGTTAACAGCCCTTCTTCAATTAGGCTAATATTTTTGGTTGGGTAGGGAGGACGTTTGGTTTTTTCAAAAATAATGCCTGTTATTTTTTTAAAGCCAAAAGAAATGCTGACGTGAGAGCCAACAGTTAACTCTTGTTCAGAAGAATAAGTAAAGAGGTGACTTTTTGCTAGAGGAAGCTTTATTGAGGGGGCGACTAAGTAAAATTTTTTCATCAGTGGTTGTTGAGATTTTTCAGATAGTGAAGAGCACCATATAGTCCTGATAATTCTCCCAAGGTTGCTTTTTTAATAAGGGGCTTTTGGGGGAAGTCGGCAAGTAACTCATTGAATTGATTAGCTATTTCTTCCAAGGATAGATAGTTAACAATTGAGCCGCCTAGAACTATTTTTTCTGGTGACCAAAAAAGAGCGGTGTTGTGTAGGCCGAGGGCCAAATAATACTCTATTTCTTTCCAAAAAGTAGATTCTTTAATTTCACTTGGAGTGGTATGAGTTTTTTCTTCAATAAATCGACCGCCAATTAATCTCTCCAAGCTAACACTTTGATGGTCATTGACTTTTAAGAGCTGTTTTCCTGGTTCAAAGCCAAAGTGATTTTTAGCAATCATCCCATTTTCAATTTTCACGCCACCAACACCAGTTCCAATGGTGAGATAAGCAATTAGGGAATTGTTCTTTCCAGCGCCAAAAACTGCTTCACCTAATCCGCCTAAAGCAGCGTCATTTTCTAGGTGAATAGTGCAATCTAGTGCCTGTTCTAATTTTGTTACAAGAGGCTTTCCTTCCCAATCAGCTAAAGTGGGTTTTTTTGCGTAATTAATAATGCCTGTTTTTGACTCATTTAGTAATGCGCCAATTCCTCCTCCGCCAATTTGGAACTTATTTCCATTTGCTAAGTAGAGAGCAACTTGAGCAATTTGCTCAACTCCATCAGAAAAAAGATTGGAGGTCGGAAAAATTTTTACCTTATTAGAGTCAATTTTTGTTTCTGCTGAAGAGGTAACCGCCACTCTAGTTTTAGTTCCTCCGATATCAAAAAGTAGAAGCATTTTTATTTATTTTAAAAATTAGTACAAAAGTATTAGTTATAAACTGTTTTCTTTTTTGTATTTCTCCCATTCTCTTTTAGACCAGTCACTTGGTTTTTCACGTAAAGGCTCTTCTTTTTTGTATTTTTCTGGATTATCGTAAAAGCTACGAAAGGTTTGATTGATAATTACTTCACCAGAGCTATTAGTAACAGTTTGAGTTAGAGATGTACGCATGGTTTTGGCTTCAGTTTTTCTTTCGGTGACAATTGGTCCGTCAATCTTTATTTGTCTTCCATCATTAGTTCCATAAATATCAAAAATTAACAAACTGCCTTCGATTTTAGGTTGGAGTAATATGTGGTGAGAGGTGTTATTGATAAATCTTAAATCAGGGTGGGGAATGTAGATTGTGGCATCAGTTCCTTGCGGAGCGTAGTACTGAACTGGATAAGCGTGATTTTTTCTTTCAGTTATCTTAAAGCCAGCATTGAGGATTGAGCGAAAGAGAGTGGTCGAAGTTTGACAAACACCGCCACCAAATTCGGGAATCGTTTCATTGTTTTTAATTACTAACTCTTCTTTGTAACCAGATTTTTCGTCTACCGATCCTAAAATTTCGACAAAGGAAAACTCCGATCCGGGAGGAACAATTGTGCCATTAAACCTCTCAGTTGAAATTTTAATATTGTGAATTCTGTTTTGAGTGGAACCAGCGAAATTAGATTGTCCAGTTGCAATTTTTTCTTTAATTCCCAGACTGTCTAAATTTTTCACGGAGGTTTTTGGGTTAATAACTGTAGTAGCTAAAGTTATATTTGACTGACCGAGGTTAGATTTTAGTGATGAAAAAATCCGTTCCAATGACTTCTCTTTGTCTAAATAAAAACCATCCCCTCCAGACTTTTTAATGTTTAGCTTAGAACTAGTTTCATCAAAATTAAAAGTCGGCTCAACCGCTTTTTTTTCAAAATCAGGAGCAATTTTTTCTAGAAAAAGATTAGCTTTCTCTTTATTGATTGTCAGCTTAGTCTTTTTCTTAACATTAATTTTTTCTGGTAAGGTTTTTAATAATTGGCAAGAGTTTAGGGCCAATGAGCTCTCAGGACAAAATTCAATATTCTCAATTTCGGCTGATAATGTTGGAGGATAATTTAGAAAAAATAGGGTTGTTTCCATATCCACTAATTCTTTAAGAGGAAAAGGTATCTTTTTTTCATTGACACTGACTGATCTTTCCAGATATAAAATCTCTTGCAATTTTTTTTCGCCAAATTGGCCCAAATATTCATGAGCTTGAGTTATTTCAATCGGGAGTAGGCAAAACAAAAAAAGTCCGCTTAAAGATGTTTGAGTAATAATATTTCGCATAAGCTAATTATAGACAAAAAGAAGATAAATATCAATAATTAAGGGCAATTAAATGAGTATAGCTGATAATTTTACTAAAAAGAAAACCATCAGTTAGACGGTTTTCATTGAGTTTAATTTGAAACTTTATTGTTGTTCTAGAAGCCTCGCACCTGAATTTTTCTTGTTCGAGTTGTGTCAGCTTTCGGCATACGTAAGGTTAGAATTCCGTTTTTCATACTAGCTTCTGTCTTCTCTGCAACAATTTCAATCGGTAAGATCACACTTCTGGAAAATGGACCCCAGTAGCATTCTTGGTAATAATAATTTTCTGGATCAATTTCTTCATCTTGCTTGCGTTCTCCGCGGATGGTAATCATGTCATTGTTAATATTGACATCTAGGTCTTCTGGCTTAACTCCAGCAATGGTAGACTTAATGACAATGTCATCATCGGTTTGGTAGACGTCAATAGTTAGTTGACCCTCAGCCTCCATTTGTTGATGAGAAGTAGGAGATGGCTCACTGGTAACACTTGAAATTGAGTTAACCTCTTGAGAGACTTGTTGTTGATAGTATTGAGGCTGTGGTTCTAGCGGAGGCATCTCATCCATAGCATCTTCTTGATGCTCTTGATGAGGAATTTCTTGTTCGCGGTATTGTTGTGGTTGCTGTCCAGTTTGACCGAAAAAATCATTTTCATTAGAAACTTGAGGTGTGGAGTCATCTCTGAAGCTAATCATTTCTTCTTCGTCGGTAGAAACTTTTTTAATACCAGTGATTTTTTCAAAAAAAGATCTTTTTTGTCGTGCCATGGTTTTGATTGATTATTTATTTTATTTAGTGTTTATTTTATTCTAACGTAAATTTAATAAATTGGCAAAATTTAGTCTTTTAGGAATTTTTTTATTCTTTAAGCTGAGCAGTTAAGAGTATTTAAAAAATAATCTGTGCTGAATTTGAACTTTCAATAAGGAAATTATAGCAGAAAAAAAAATTGACACAAGAGGGAATGTGATTTTAAAAATTAATCAACATAGATTTAGGCTTTTGTTAAAATGATGTTGAGCGTATATTTATTAAATTAGGAGCACTATTAACCTGAGAGAGACGGTGAGGCTTGCTGAGGAGTAGAAAGAGAGTGGGAGGGTTGACAATTTAAATTAATTTGCTACAATCACGTTGTTTTAAAATCAGTAAATTGAAAGCTTAATAGTCGACGCAGATTTTTTGTTAAAAAGAAAGTGCTGTGCTGTTCTTGGGTATTTGGCAAGGCAACCTCCCTCCTACGCTTTGCTAACGATTCCATGAGCAGCACAGCGCTTTTTTGTTTTTTTAAGTTCGAGTTTTGTTAAAACTATTAGCTTTTTTCAGATTTATTATAAAGATTACAACTAGTTGAAAATCCTTTTTCTACAAAGCAATCAATTGATTTTGTAGCGACTGAAATGGCTTTTTCAAGAATTACTTGATCAGCCTTGGTGATTCTCTTAAGGACTATTTCACCCGCACTTAAAGTGAAATTTGAGTGGTTTATTGGAGAACGAATGCCAATTTTTAGGCGAGCAAAATCTTTAGTCCCTATGGACTGAATGATGGAACTTATTCCATTGTGTCCTCCAGCACCAGAATTCTTAACAAAACGAATTTTGCCCAAAATAAGATCGCTGTCATCTTGAACAATCAAAACATTTTCCAAGGAAACTTTAAAGTAATTAATACAGGCATGTGTCGCTTGGCCAGAGAGATTCATAAATGTTTGTGGCTTTACTAAGATGATTTGTTTATTATGAGTGGTGATTTCAGCAATTTCGCTATTGAGTTTTTTTGCAAAAGAAAAGTTAATGTTGGTTGTGCTTTCTCTTAAAAAATCATCTAGCACTAAAAAGCCAAGATTGTGATAGGTCTTTATATATTTTTCTCCGGGATTTCCCAGTCCGACAATTAGATATTTTTCTTTTTTCATGACTTAATTATTCTCCAGTTAAAATTTTTCCCTCCTGGCTAACAATTTGTTGATCCTTAAATCTTTCTTCATCTTTGGTTTGGTTTTGTTTTTCAAAATAGCTGGCAGTTTGGTCAGAGATGCAAATTAAAATATCTCCCGATTCGTCTTCTGATTTAGTTTGGTAGGAAACAGGTATATTTAGTTTAGCTGTTAAATCATCCAAGGTAAAGATTTTGGGATTCTCTGATAAGCTAATTATCTTATCTTCCCCCATACAATCACTTTCACCGCTGTCTCTTGGTGCAAAAGCTATTTCATAACCTAAATGTTTAAAAGAATTTTTAATTTTCAGAGGAGATTGATTCGATTTTTCCAGAACTTTAATTTTTGCATTTTCGGTTTTTATCTTCTCTTTTTTCATTTCAATCTTTTGTAAGTCAAAAATATTTTCAGCTAAATCATGAATTTGGGAGTAGTTTTTAGCGCGTGGAGTTAGCACATAAGCATTGACTCCTCCCAGGGAAACATGTGAGGAGGCTAGCAGTGAGTCAGTCTCCCAAGCGTCTAGAACTTTATTAGTCGTTTCATAAACATTAATTTTCTCCGCCAATTTAATGAAGGCAGAAATTTCTTCTAGGCGAATATTTGTTTTTAGATGTTCTCCCAAAATATCAATCAAAGAACCGATCTTCCAAGGGTTGGCTATTGTACCCAGGGAGAGTGCCTTTTTTTTGGCGGCGGCAATAACTTGTTGTTGACGAGCAGAACGGCCAAAATCTCCACTGGGAGTGTGACGCACTCGAGCATATTTAAGAGCAGTTTCAGCATCTAAATGTTGAAATCCCTTTTGAATAGCAAATGTTTGATAGGAGTAGTTTGGCCCGGGATAGCGTGGATCATAAATATCTTCTGTAACTTCAAGGTCAATTCCACCTAACTCATCAATAATTTTCTTAAATCCATCAAAATCCAAGGCAATTGAATAATCAATTTCTTGATTAGTCACCTCTTCAACGGTAGCTGCAATAGCATTAAGCGACTCTAATTGAGAGTTGTTTTTGTTCGTTAGATGATAGGCATAAACAGCGTTAATTTTAGTTTTGAGTTTAGTCTCAGGGATTTGTACATAAAGATCACGAGGGATAGACAATAAAGCTGCACGATAGGTTGTTGGGTCAATAGAAATTAGCATGATAGTATCTGTCAGGTATTCTCCCTGATGTCCTTCTCCACCCATTCCCAAGAGCAAAATGTTAATGCGATTTCTTTCAGTGCCTGCTAATTTTTCCGTGTTAGGTTGAATGAGCTCCTTAGTTGCCTCTAGAAAAGTTTTGCGCTTAGCTGGTTCTTCGGTTTCAGTAGCTGTTGTGGGAGTTTCTAAAAGAGCATTTTTTTTGAAGTGATAAATTTTGTAACTAAAATATCCTAGCAAGAAAAGTAAGGTCAATATGAAAAGAATAAATAGGCGCAATAAAAAACCACGCCAAATGATTTTTGTTTTTGGCTTGCCTTTCTGATTTAAGTTAATTTTTCTTGAATATTGATTATTGTAGTGATTCATTTCATCTTCATTATAATACAAAATATCGTTATCAGGAAGTAGCTTAATCAATGATTAAATTACTTGAAAATAATGTTTAAGTAAGATAAGATTAAAAGGAGCGTTTATCTTAAATTATAGAATTATTAATCATATGAAAAGAAAAAAAACTATTCCTAAGTACAATTTCAAGAAAATTGAAAAAAAGTGGCAACAAAAGTGGGAAAAAGAATTGATTTTTTCTCCCAATATAAAAAAAGCCAAAAAACCTTTTTACAACTTAATGATGTTTCCTTATCCCAGTGCCGAGGGTTTGCATATTGGAGGCTATTTTACTTTCACTGGAGTGGATACGCTTGGTCGTTATAAGAAAATGCAAGGCTATGACGTGTTTGAGCCGATTGGTTTGGACGGGTTTGGGATTCACAGTGAAAACTATGCAATGAAAATTGGGGAGCATATTAAAGATGTTTCTAGGCGTACTGAGAAAAATTTTTATCGACAACTTCGCTTGACGGGGAATATGTTTGATTGGACACGGACGGTAGAAACTTATAAGCCAGAATACTATCAATGGACGCAGTGGCTTTTTTTACAAATGTTTAAAAATGGCTTGGCATATCAAAAGAAAGCAAAAGTTAATTGGTGCCCAGCTTGCAAAACAGTGCTTTCTGACGAGCAAGTGATTGGCACGCAATGCGAGCGTTGTGAAGCAGTGGTTGAGAAAAAATCACTAAAACAATGGTTCTTTAAAATTACTGATTACGCAGAAAGATTAAATAAGAATTTGGACTGGATTGACTGGCCAGAGGACGTGAAGTTAAGCCAACGCAATTGGATTGGAAGGAGTGAGGGAGCGGAGATTAAATTTAAAGTGCAAATTGAAAAACTAGCCAACCAGCCAACTGGTAAATCAATAAATGAGTTGATTGTTTTCACCACTCGACCCGATACGCTTTTTGGAGCAACTTATATGGTGATTGCACCAGAACATGAATTGATTAAAAACTTAAAATCCGAAATTAAAAATTATTCTGAAGTGGAAAAATATGTCAAGAAAGCCCTAAAAAAATCTGAAGAGGAACGTTTGAATGAAAAAAAGGCAAAAACAGGAGTGGAGCTTAAGGGCATTAAAGCAATTAACCCAGCAACTAATAAAAAGATTCCGATTTTTGTGGCTGATTATGTTTTAAGTGGTTATGGCACGGGAGCGATTATGGCAGTGCCAGCACACGATGAGCGGGATTTTGAATTTGCCAAGAAGTATAATTTACCGATTAGAGAAGTAGTTAAGGAAGAGGCTAGTGAAACTAATGACAAGCAAGGACAAGAAGAGAGTTGTTTTTCTGGAGAAGGAATTGCGATTAATTCTGATTTTATTAATGGCTTGAAAGCTGTTGAAGCAAAAAAAGAAATTATCAAGTGGTTGAGAAAAAATAAAATTGGACAAAAGAAAATTACTTATAAACTTCGTGATTGGTGCATTTCTCGTCAGCGCTATTGGGGTCCGCCAATCCCGATTGTTTGGTGTAAGCACTGTGCATTAAAACAATTGAAAGAGAGCAAAAAGCCAGTTAAAGTTTTAATTATTCACGGTTTTGAAGCAGATGGAAATAGTAACTGGTTTGGTTGGTTGAAAAAAGAATTAGAGAAAATTGGTTGTGAGGTTTACAATCCTAGTTTGCCAAATACTTTGCATCCTAAGTCAGAAGAATGGAGGAAGGCACTGCAACCATATTTAAAGAAGTTAGATGAAAATAGTGTGATCATTGGGCACAGTTTGGGTTCAAAAGCAACGGTAGATTTGCTAAGTGCAGCTGATAAGAAAATCAAACAAGTTTTTCTAGTGGCGTCAGCTCTAGGCAATCCTAGGCGAGATTGGGCGAAGATGAAAGCTGAGTGGATTGGGTCTGACGTTGATGCATTGAAAAAGTTTTGGGAAAAGAAAGTTGATTGGAAAAGGGTTAATGAGAACATTGTTGGCAAAACGCATATCATTTTTTCTGAAGATGATCCGCACATTGATCCAGAACATTACAAGATAGTTAAATTGGAAGATTTGGAGATTCAAAGATGGAGTGGACATCAGCATTTTGTTCAATTTCAAAATGAGAAATTAAGAGACTATGTTATTGCTAGAATTTTGGAAGAAGTTAGGCCGCTTTCAGTGGCAGTGCCAGAAAAGGAGTTGCCAGTGAAATTGCCACCAATGGAAGATTTTTTGCCGGAAGGAACAGGGAAGGGGCCACTAGCAAAGAATGAAAAATTTGTGCGAACTAAATGTCCAGCTTGTGGAGCAGAAGCGGAGCGAGAAACTGATGTGTCAGATGCCTTTTTAGACAGTGCTTGGTATTTCTTGCGTTATCCTTGTACAGATTTAAAATCCAAACCTTTCGATAAAACACGATTGAAAAACTGGTTGCCAGTAACTAGTTATATTGGTGGCAAGGAACACGTAGTTTTACATTTACTTTATTCACGGTTTGTTAATATGGCACTCAAGGATTGGAATTTTTTGGATAATGAAGAGCCTTATCAAAAATTTGTCGGTCATGGATTGATCACTAAAGACGGGGCAAAAATGAGCAAATCAAAAGGCAATGTGATTAATCCAGATGAAATGGTTGAAAAGTATGGCACGGATACAGTGCGACTTTATTTGCGTTTTATGGGGGATTTTACTCAAGGAGGAGATTGGAGTGATAGCGGAGCAGAAGGAATGAAGCGTTTTGTGGAGAGATTGTGGCGGACTTTTTTCTTGCTCGATTCAGTTAGTGGAGTTGGGGTGAAAAATCTTTCAATGCTAGATAAGACTATCAAGTCTGTAGGGGAAGATATTGAGAAGCTTTCTTTTAATACAGCGGTGGCGCGATTGATGGAATTGATCAATTGGATTAGTGATAATTTAGAGAATTTTAATCAAAAAGAAGCGGAGAAAATTCAAAAAACAGTTGCTCTAGTTGTTGCTCCATTGGCACCGCATATAGCCGAGGAATTTTGGTTGAGTTTAGGTAATAAAAAATCAATTTTTGGTCAGGCTTGGCCAAAGTATGATCCAAGGAAAATTGTAGATGAGAGTTTTGAATTAGTGATTCAAGTCAATGGCAAAGTGAGAGATAGGTTTGTGGTGAATAAAAATATTTCTGAAAGTGAAGCGACGGCATTGGCATTGGAAAGTGAAAAAGTTCAGAATCATCTTGCTGGCAAAACGCCCAAGAAAGTGATTTATATCAAGGGGCGGTTGGTTAGTGTGGTAATTTAGGAAAGTTAAAAAATAAGAGGTAAAATTCACTGAAGGATTAACTTGTTTGTCGGATATACAGATGATTAGGCTTATGAGTTAAAAAGATAAAGACAGATAGAATGGATTAGTTTATAAAAACGCTCTAGTCTATCTAAAAAGCAGTAGAGAAATAGGAGTTAAGCAAAAATAGGACTAGTCAACTTTAATAAAAATTAAATTAAAATCATGAAAATAGTCGCTAAATTGAAAAAAATATTTTCCTGGAATTTTCTTTTTGAAAAATTAATGATTGTACTGAAAAGATTTCCCTTAAGTATTGCAAGTTGCTTGACGGTTGCCGTGGTAGGAATTATTTTGGTCGAAAATGAAGATAATGAATTGCTGAGAAGAATACTTTTGATTGGTATTTTAGCTGCTTTTTCTTTAACGGCACTTAAGATTTGGTTGGAAAATACAAAATATTCAACTGTAGTTAAATACTCTCTCTTTTTCCTAGCTGGAATTCTCCTTTTGGTTTACTATCTAACTTTTCCAGAAAAGATCAATCAATGGCAAGAGATTCATTGGTGGCGCTATGTAGCACTTAATTTTACTGCGATTGTTGCAATTTTCCTCGCACCATTCTTTAGTCAAAATAAATCTTGGCTCTGGCACTATAATTTCACTATTGTTGAAAAATTTGCATTTGCTTTTACTTCAGGGGCAACTCTTTTCATTGGTCTTTCCTTGTCTCTTCTAAGTGTTGATTTTCTTTTCGGAATTAAAGTGGAATATAATCTATATTTTAAGCTTTGGATTTTCTTAGCAGCCTTTGTGTCGCCATTAATTTTTTTGGCAGCAATCCCACAGGATTGGAAGGTTTTTGAGAATAAAACTAAAAAACCAAAATGGATAATGATTTTTAGTTTTGCAATCCTTCTGCCTTTGTTAGCCTTTTATTTGCTAATTCTCTATATTTACGGAATAAAAATTATTGCAACTCAAACCTGGCCAAAAGGCACGGTCGCCCAAATGATCTTGGGCTATGCCACGATTGGCACAATAGCTATGTTGATAATTGATGTCTTTCGAAAGGAGATTGCTAAGACAAGATTAATTAGTCGTGTTTTTTATGGCTCACTTGTTCCATTGGTTATTCTTTTATTTGCTGGTCTTTATCAAAGAGTAAATCCGTATGGTTGGACTTTCCCACGAGCACTAATCGTTGTTCTGGGCGTGTGGTTTTTGGTGCTAGCTTTTTATTTTCTTTTTTCTCGCAAACAAAACTTAAAATTTATCCACGCCTCCTTAATTGTCTTTGTTTTGTTTAGTTTTTTTGCTCCTTGTAATATTTTTAATTTTTCTGCTAAAGATCAATTTAATCGACTGAAGGTTCTTTTGGAGAGTAAAAATGTTCTAGTTGGGAATAAGATAAATAATAAAAAAGATGAATTTAGGTCTATTTCAGAAGGAGAGTATCGAACAATTCGCACTCAGTTGGAAGTTCTAAATAAAGCAGGTCAAATTTCCCTAGTTCATCCTTGGCTTGAAGTTGTTCCTACTGTTGAGAATAATTCTCGCTACAATCGAAATCAAGTACTTTCAATTTTTGAGGCATTTGGTTTTAATGAGGATGATTTTATTTCTTACTACAATCCTCAGCGGCAAGAGGAGTATTCTAATATAAATTTTTACTTCAAGGATTCACTTGGCTATCCTTTACCAAAAATTAATGATGCCATTTTATTAACTGATTTATATTCTAATAAATTAGACAGTGAAGGTGTTGTTGAAAATAATATGAACCCCTATGTGCTTTTTCATGATAAAAATAAGCTTTATTTGAAAAAGAGAAATGAAGGAAAGCTTGAATTAATTGCTCAGGTTGACCTGAATGATCTAATAAATAGTCTTTGGGGAAGTGGCACAAGAGATATTACGCCAGAAGATGCAGTCTTGGAAATGAAGAGCGAGGGGCATAAGACTTTTTGTTTGATTAAAAGCATAGAGATAGAAGAAAGTAGAGAAGAAAAAGAAAAATCAATCGTCTTTATTGACGCATTAATTGTGTTGGGGGAGATGTAGAGTGCTTTCTTTTGGTGTAGGTTTGACTTACACTGGATTAACTGGATTATTTAACGAAATCGATCTGCAAAATTGATCTGATAAAATAAAAAAGAACTATAATATTTTAAGAAAGAATACTTAAGTCAGTGGAGTGGATAATTATTGAACTAACGAACTAAATTTTCCCATTACCAAGAGTAGTTAGGGTGGGAGCGCTTGACTGATATTGTTGGATCGGGTATGTCAAAGAAAAATAAATAGGGCGACAAAATTAATTTATATGATTTATTAAATTAAATAATAAAAATAAAAATAAAAAATGACGGATACTACCTCCCAAGCGCCCCCTGTTCCTGAAACACCCTCTGCACCTGAGACCCCTATTACACCTGAAACATCTACTGCGCCTCAAATGCCTTCTATTCCCGAAGCATCTACTGTACCTGAAGTACCTCCTGCTATCGAACAGAATGAACAACCTACTCTGGGAGATGGCGATGCTAGTCAAGATAAAACCTTAATTAAAAATAAGAAAAAAATACCAACCAACGTAACAATTGTTTTGGTGGGCTCGTTAGCCCTCTTTGTTGCGCTATTACTTGTTGGTTTATATGCTTTTAAAAATAAAAATCTAAGTCAAGATTCCATTGCTAATGAAGAATCAAATCAAGGTGATTTTGATTCTAGTGAAATGACGGATTCTGGAGCGAAATCCAAGGATGAGGCTATAGGGTTTGAATCAAAAGCTAGAGACAATGTTGACGCAATTAATAGACTTGATCAGAAAAAACCAATCAGTTTTCATAACAGGCAGTATGTTTTTAATCCGGAGGCGACAAAAATTGATTCCTCTGTTGCTGGATCTAGTTTGCGCAGCGAAAAATATGAGTATGTATGGAGAGATCGAACTGGACGTGGTGATGATATGACTTTTGAAATCTCTCTTAGCAATTATTCAAGTTATGACTCTGAGGGAATGAGAGACTTTTTTAAAGGATATGTATTGACAGAGGATAGAAATAATGAAGTTGTCGTAAGGGATTGGCAAGATGAATTAAATGACGAATATATTTTATACACCTCCTTTTCATTAGAAGACCATTTTATGCATTCTTTTTCATATATTTCTAATGATGGAAGATTCATTGCTCATGCTGACATTTCTTCCGAAGATGAATATACCGAGGAATATATTGATTTTATGATTAGGGAATTTAGGAGGGCGGCTTCTATAGCGAAAGGAGATTATCCGGACACTTTAGCCGAAGATAGCGAGATTAGAACTATGTTTGAACTCGAAGATTCAAAGATTAAGTTTCGTTTTGATCGGGAGGATTTTGTTTATGACACACAGAGTGTGTTGTATGAAGGGAATGCAGTGGCAATGTACTCTCCAAAAGAAGAGAGCAGGAAGAGTTTCAAAAATAAGATAATGATGATTATAGATACCTCGAAGGAACCCAGTGAAGAGATTTGTGATAAGCAATTAAAGGATTTTTCACTAAATGAGGAAATTTCCGGGGTTAATTTTCGTGGGCCGGGAGAATGTGATTTTTTGTCTAGGAAAAATTTTGATTACGACAATGAGAGTTACATAAGATATTCATGGATGAAGATTATTGATGGGGGCGAATATTTATATCTCTATACGATAAACAAGAAAAGTTCGGATGAGTTACCGTTTTACGTAATAGACAAAATAACAGATGAATTTAAACAGTTTGAGTATAAAGAAAGATTCCAATAAGTCATCCATTGACTTTAGTGCTGGTTTGTAAATCTGGATACAAACTAAATAGTTCTGGTTTTATTGAGGAAGTGTTTGGAAAGGTGAGTCTAAAAACCAGACTATTAAAAACCAGACTATTGACTTTTAATTCTCTCTATGCTAACCTTAACTAAGTAGCTGGTAAGGACTATTGGAAAGTCTGCTTGTTTAATTTTTTGTTAGAGAAAATGATTGCAATAATTAAAACTGGTGGTAAACAATATAGAGTGGAAGAAGGTGGCATTATTTCAGTTGAAAAGCTGGAAGGGGAAATTGGCGCCAAAGTTTCCTTTGAGGAAGTTTTGATGAAAGGTGACGAGAAAGATTTGAAAGTTGGCAATCCTTTCATTAAAGACAGTAAGGTTGAAGCAGAAATTGTTGGACATGATCATGCGGACAAAGTTTTTGGAATAAAGCACAAAGCGAAGAAGAGACAGCTGAAGAAGTTTGGGCATAAGCAACCAATGACTCAGTTGAAAATTTTAAAAATAAGTTAACTTAAAGCGGAAATTTGACAACCATTTTTTTCTAGTGTAAACTCTTTTGAGTTTGAGATAAGATATTTTAATAACAAGTTCATTTCTAACGAAATCTATGGCAGAGCAAAAGAAAAAATCTTCCCGTGATGAGGGAGTAGATATCAAGTCAAGGATTAGAATTAAGATTAAAGCCTACGATCATAAGGTAATTGATCAGTCAGCACGACAGATTGTGGAAACGGCTAGTCGAACTGGAGCGAAAGTGATTGGTCCGGTGCCACTTCCAACTCACATTAACAAGTTAACTGTCAATAAGTCAACTTTTGTTCATAAATCTAGTCGTGATCAGTATGAAGTGAGAACGCACAAGCGCTTGATTGACATTCTTGAGCCGTCACCAGAAACAATTGAGAGTTTGACTAATATGGATTTGCCAGCAGGCGTTGGAATTGAGATAAAGATGTAGTTTTGAGATAAAATTTAGTTAGTGTTTGTTTAGTAGATTTTAAAATAAGTTAGTTTGTATAAGTATAACCGGTTTAAGTTCCAATTACTGGAAAACTAAATTGGCTCAAAGTCGAATTGTTTCGTCTCGACAGGAGCTTTTTGGTGAGACCGAACAAGGCGGCTTTTTATTTTTTAAAAATTAATTAATTTAGCTGCAAGAGACAACTGATAATTAACCAAGATGAAAGCTTTATTGACCAAAAAATTAGGCATGACCACCATTTATGAGGAAGGAAAGGCGCAAAACGTTACTCTGTTAGAGGTTGGTCAAAATGTGGTAACTGGTTTGAGAAATACAGAAAGAGATGGATATTCAGCAGTGCAAATTGGCTTAAAGAAAAGTTCATTAACAGGAAGTACAGATGAGAATAACAAGGTAGCCACTAACAAAAAAAGTCAAAAAGGTGAGAAGTTTGTTTGTCGCAAGGAGTTTCGTCTAAAAGAAGGAGATAAGTTCGAAGAAGGGCAGTTGCTTGGAGTTGATCAGTTTTCAAAAGATGAAAAGGTAATGGTGCGCTCAGTTTCAAAAGGGAAGGGCTATCAGGGTGTTGTGAAGCGGCATGGTTTTGGCGGATCACCAACTTCTCATGGTCATCGTCATGACCATCGAGCTCCTGGTTCAATTGGCTCAGCTTTTCCTGAAAAGGTTTTTAAAGGAAAGAAGATGGCGGGCAGAATGGGTTCTGAAAGCGTTAAGAAGATTACTAAAATTGTTTTGATTGACGAAAAGGAAGGACTAATTGCTCTTAAGGGTGGAGTTGCTGGTAACAATGGGGCAATTGTTGAAATTTGTTCTCTCTAATAAATATTGATGAATCATTGTGATGATTAAAGTTCAGGTTAAAAATTTACTCGGAGAAAAAGTGGGAGAAGTGGAGTTGAGCCGGGAAGTTTTTGGTGTTGAGAAAAATGAAGAATTATTGCACCAAGTAATGGTTGCAAGATATGCAAATCAACGATTACCAATTGCTCATACGAAAATTCGATCAGAAAGACGAGGTGCAAATAGCAAGCCTTGGAAGCAAAAAGGAACTGGTCGTGCTAGAACTGGTTCAGTAAGAAATCCAATTTGGCGAAAAGGAGGAATTGTTTTCGGACCAAGGAATGAAAGAAATTTTAAGCAGAAAGTTAATAAGAAAGTAAATTGTTTAGCGATTAAGATGGTTCTTTCTGAAAAGGTAAAAAATGAACAGTTGGTAGTGGTTGATGAATTTAAGCTTTCTGAGAATAAAACCAAGGCGATGGCTGAGTCACTGAAAAAACTAGGAATTGATAAGCGTAGTTTGTTGGTTCTGACTGAAGAGTCAAAGGAATTAGGGCAATTTTCTTGTAATATTAATTTCATAGAGAATACTCTTGTTGATCAAATAAACATGCTTAGTTTATTGAATAATAAGTATGTTTTGATTAGCAAAGCGGGAATAGATTTTTTGGAGGAAAAGTATGGTAAGCGAAAATAATAAGTTTTTAAATGAGTTTAAATAAATGAGTGCGTTTTGGAATAAAAATGATCAAGAGAAAGGAAAAGACACTTCTAAGAAGGCAGTCCAAGGAAAAGCCGTAAAGGATGAGAAGAAGGTGCCAAAAAAGAAGAAGGAGAAAAAACGAGTTATTCCTCAAGAAAAGGCTGATTTAATTAATAGAACCCTTGTTCAGCCTAAAATTTCAGAAGCGGCTCTTCGTGAACAGGAAATTGGTAAATATGTATTTATAGTGGCAAAAAGTGCTAACAAAACGCAGGTTAGAGAAGCGGTTGAAGCAATGTACGGAGTGAGTGTGAAAAAGATTAATTTAATTAAGTATAACGCAAAGAAGAGAAGTTTTCGTGGATTGCAAGGGAAAAATGCAGGATTCAAAAAAGCGATTGTTACTCTCATCAAAGGAGAATCGATTGACTTTTTTTCCGCTAAAAAATAATTAACCCCAGAGAATTAAGCAATAAGTAAATGGCAGTAAAAATTTACAAAAAAAATAGTGCAGGCAGAAGGAAGATGAGTATCATCAAGCCGGCTTTTTTGACTGATCAGGCTCCAGAGCGGACATTATTGGTAAGTTTAAGTAAAAAAGCGGGGCGTTCAAAAGGGAAGATTTCAGTTAGAAATCGAGGTGGCGGAGCAAAAAGAAACTATCGTTTAATTGACTTTAAGTTTAATAAGAAAGATGTCCCAGGCAAAGTTGTTTCAATTGAGAAAGATCCGAATAGAAGTGCTTTAATTGCATTGATCCATTATCCTGATGGGGAGAAGCGATACATTCTAGCTACTGAGAATATGAAAAGAGGCGAGGAAGTTTTGGTTTCAGAAAAAGCTCCAATTAAAGAAGGTAATCGCTTGGCTCTTAAAAATATTCCAATTGGAACAATGGTATGTGCAGTGGAAATGATTCCAGGTAAGGGAGTGCAAATGGCAAGAAGTGCAGGAGCGGGAGTAGTATTACAAGCCCTAGATGCTAAAATGGCGACTCTAAAGATGCCTTCCGGAGAGATTAGAATGGTTAGCGAGAAATGTTATGCTACAATTGGACAAATTAGTAATTTTGAACATAGTACCTATCGAATTGGAAAAGCAGGAAGAAGTCGTCATTTAGGAAGACGACCACATGTCCGAGGATCTGCAATGAATCCCGTTGATCATCCTCATGGTGGTGGAGAAGGTCGACAACCAATTGGCTTGAAATATCCGAAAACTCCTTGGGGAAAACCAGCATTAGGAGTTAAGACCCGCAAGAAAAAAAGACATTCTAGTCGATTGATTGTTAAAAGGAGAGCGAAAAAGAGATAGTTTTTAAAAGATAATTTAGTAAGCGTTAATTAAATTATAATGGCAAGAAGTCTTAAAAAAGGTCCATATGTTGATCCTAGAGTTTTGAAGAAAATTAAGGATAAAACTCCAGGAGGAAAAGAAGTGATTAAAACCTGGTCACGAGCTTGTACAATAGTGCCGGAGATGGTGGGGTTTCTATTCGGGGTGCATAATGGAAAAGATTTTATTGAAGTTAGAGTTTCGGAAGATATGGTAGGGCATAAGCTAGGCGAGTTCTCACCAACTAAAAAGTTTTCACGCCATGGTGGAAAGATTCAAAAGGAATTAGATATCGCACAAAAGCAACGTGAAGTTGATGCCGCTAAAGCAGCAAAAGCTGGAGCGGAGGGCTAGAGGAAAATAGAATAAGATTCAGAGCTATTAATTAATCAAGAATTTAAGACAGATGAAAATTAGGGCCAGTTTAAATAATTATAGACGTTCGGGAGGCAAGGTTCGCCTCATCACACCGCTTATTGTTGGCTTGGAGGTTGATCAGGCAAGGTTGCAGTTGCAAAATTTAAGCAAGGGCGCAGCAGATGATCTAATTAAACTTCTAGACAGTGCTGTTGCGAACGCTAAGAACAATTTTAATCTAAGTGAAGATAGTTTAGTGGTGAATAATTTAGTGGTGAATAAAGGGAGGGTGATGAAGCGTTGGCGTCCAAGAGCTCATGGTAGAGCAATGAGAATTTTAAAAAGAAGTTGTCACATTGATTTAATTTTGGAAACAGTTGAGACAAAAGATCTTAAGAGTAAGCAGAATAAGCAGGATAAGCAAGAGAAGACTGAATCTGATCAAGAAAAAGAAGTGGTGACTGATAAGCAAGAGGAACCTAAATCTAAGGAGGTTAATGAAGAGAAGGTTAAAAAAGAAGAATCTAAGAAATAATTACTATATTTTAATTACCTAGCAAATTTATCAATATGGGACAGAAAGTTGATCCGAGAAATTTAAGAACTGGTGTTAATCGAACTTGGAGTTCTCGTTGGTACAACAAAAAAGACTACGTTAAAACATTAAAGCAAGATGTTTTAATGTCGCAGTATATCAAAGACACCTATAAGAAAGCAGGGATAGCTAAGGTGGAAATTGAACGAAGCGTAGCCAAGATTAGATTGATAATTTTTACTGATAAGCCGGGAATTCTCATTGGACGTGGTGGACAAGGAATGGAGGAAATGAAGAGAAATATTGAGAGAAAGTTTCTTTTTAATGAGAAGCAGCAAATTCAAATTGACGTGATTGAGGTGAAATCAATGGAGGAAAATGCTCAATTAATTGCCGATGAGTGCGCTTTCCAAATTGAAAAAAGAGTTTCCTTTCGTCGTATAATGAAAACGATGTTGGATAAAGTGATGCAAAATAGAAATGTTCAAGGGATTAAGATTCAAATGTCTGGTCGACTAGGTGGAGCAGAAATGTCTAGAGTTGAGTGGTTGTCAAAGGGAAATATTCCTCTACATACAATCAGAAAGAAGATTGATTTTGCTAAATCGACTGCCTATACTACTTATGGAACAATTGGAATAAAAGTTTGGTTGAATCTCAAAGAGGATGATGCAAGTGGAGAGAATAAAGAAGATCAGCGTTTGCGTCGATAGCATGCTGATTAGTGACTAATTAGATAAATCAAGTAAAAGAACAAACTGATGTTAATGCCTAAGAAAGTAAAACATAGAAAGTTGCAGCGGGGTGGCCGAATTAAGGGGGTTGCACAAAGAGGTTCCACGGTTGCCTTTGGTTCTTTTGGAATTAAGACTATGCAAGTTGGAATGATTAATTCAAGAGAAATTGAGGCGGCAAGACGAGCAATGACTAGATATGTGCAACGAGGAGGTAAGATTTGGATTAGAATCTTTCCCGATCATTCTATGACTCAAAAGGGAGCTGAAACACCGATGGGAAAAGGAAAGGGAACTCCAGAGTACTTTGTGGCAAAAGTGAAACCAGGAAGAATTTTATTTGAAATTGATGGAATTGATGAGTCTACTGCTAAAAAAGCTTTAAAGCTTGGCTCAGACAAATTAAGTGTCAAAACTAAGATTGTTAGTGCTTAAATTATAAAGAATATAATAATAAGATGAAAGCAAAGGAATTAAGAGATAAAAGCAAAGAAGAATTAACAACTCTGTTGGCAGAGAAAAGGTCAAGCTTAATTGCTTTGCGTTTTGATGTGAGTGCACGGCAACATAAAAGCTATTCTGATCTAAAAAAGACGCGCAAAGAGATAGCTAGAATCCTAACTATTTTAGCCGAGGAGAAGAGTAAGAAATAATAATTTTCAGGTAATTTTTTTAAAATCATGAATTCTATTCAGCAAGAAAAACAACCGACTACTGCAACCAAGAAGAAAGTTATTCGCCAAATTAAAGGTGTTGTAGTTTCAGATAAAGTAGATAAGACTATTGTGGTTGAGGTTGCTACCTATAAGACACATAAGAAATATTTGAAAAAATATCGAGATAGCAAGAAGTATAAAGTGCACGATCCAGAAAATAAGTTTAAGGTTGGAGAGAGAGTTTCTTTTACTGAATGTCGCCCGATTAGTAAAGATAAGCGCTGGATTGTAATTGATAAAAAATAATAAATTTAGTCAACGGAGATGATACAAGCAGAGACACAATTAAAAGTAGCGGATAATTCTGGAGCAAAAATAATTGAGTGCTTTAAGGTGCCTGGTGGTTCTGGACGACGTTATGCTGAAGTTGGTGATATTATCATTGCTTCTGTGAAAACGGCTGAACCAAGGGGAACAGTCAAGCGCAAAGAGATTGTAAAAGCAGTTGTTGTGAGACAAAAAAGCACTATTCACCGTAAAGATGGAACTCACATTCGCTTTGATGAAAATGCTGCAGTAATTTTAGATGGCAAGGAGCCAAAGGGAACTCGTATTTTTGGACCAATTGCACGAGAGGTGAGAGAGGCTGGTTTTTCTAAGATTGTTTCTTTGGCAAAAGAAGTTTTTTAAGAATCAATTATTGAATTATAAGAAAGTCATGAGAATTAAAAAAGGAGATCAAGTCAAAATTTTAACTGGAAAAGATAGAGGCCGAGTTGGACGTGTATTGAAAGTTTTACGTTCAGAGGAAAGAGTGACAGTTGAGAAGGTTAATATGGTAAAAAAACATCGTAAGGCGCGTACTCAACAAGAGAAAAGTGAAAGAGTTATGATTCCAGCTCCGATTAATGTTTCTAATGTTCAGTTGGTTTGTCCAAAATGTGACAAGATAACTCGCATTGGCATAAAAAGGGTGCAAGATAAGAATGTTCGAGTGTGTAAAAAGTGTGCCGCTGAAGTTTAGTAATAACCGCATAAATTTTCAACATGAATTCATTTCAGAAAAAATATCAAGAAGAGGTGGTCGCCAAGATGATGGAAGAGCTAAAGATTGATAATCAAATGGCTGTGCCGCGTTTTGAAAAGGTGGCGCTTAACATTGGTCTTTCTAGAGCAGAAAAGGACCAGAATTTTATTGAAAATGTTACCAAGGATATCCGCTCTATTACCGGTCAAGCACCAACAATTACTAAAGCTAAAAAAGCAATCTCTGGTTTTAAAATTCGTCAAGGACAAAAAGTTGGTATGCGGGTGACTTTACGAGGAAAGAAGATGTGGGACTTTTTGGATCGATTTGTAGGAGTGGCTTTACCGCGAACAAAGGACTTTCAGGGGATTAGTTTGAGTAATTTAGATGAGCGAGGAAATTTAAATTTAGGTATTAAAGAGCAATTAATCTTTCCAGAAATTAGGTCAGACGAAACAGATACAATTTTTGGTTTACAGGTTAACATTAAAACAACCGCTGAAAGTAAAGAAGAGGGATTAAAATTATTTAAATTAATGGGCTTTCCCATTAAAGAATAGTTTAATAAAACAAGTGTAATTAACTATAAAATAACATGGATCAAATTGCAGACATGCTAACCAGAATCAGGAACGCACAACGGGCGAAAAAGGCTGATCTAGAGATGCCTTGTTCCAATTTTAAAATAGCACTGGCACGCTTACTTGAGAAGAAGGGCTACTTGAATAAAGTAGAGATAGTCAGTGAAGGCAAGAAAACCTCTTTAAAGTTAGGCTTGAAATATCTTGATAATGAGCCTGCTATTAAAAATATCAAGCAAATTAGCAAGCAAGGACAAAGAATATATGTTGGCAAGGGAGAGATTCCATATGTTAAAAATGGTTATGGGATGGCAATTATCTCTACTCCCAAGGGAGTTTTAGCTGATAAAGAAGCTAGAGAGCAGAAATTGGGCGGAGAGGTAATTTGTGAAGTTTGGTAATAAATTGTAGTAAGTAATAAATAATCAAAATGGCACGAAAGGCGTTAATTGTAAAGGCAAGTAAGAAACCTAAATTTTCCACCAGAAAGATTAATCGATGCTGGAAATGTGGTCGTAAAAATGGCTACATGAGAGATTTTGGTCTATGTCGTATTTGTTTTAGAGAATTAGCTAGCAGAGGTGATATTCCAGGGGTTAGAAGATCTAGCTGGTAATTTTTCTTGATTTAACATAAACTTAAAGAATAATCTATAAATAAGATGTCGCGAATAGGAAAAAAACCAATTGAATTGCCGTCTGGTGTAACCGCTTCCTTAGATGGTCAGATTTTGAAAGTTAAGGGACCTAAGGGAGAATTGAGTTTAAAGGTTAGCTATGAAGTAGCAGTTGAGGTTACGGATAAGAGCATTGAGGTTAAGCAGAAGGGAAAAACTAAAAATGCCCCGATGCTTTGGGGTACAACTAGGGCCTTAATTAATAATATGGTAATTGGTGTAACAGAGGGATTTGAAAAAACATTAGAGTTGCAAGGAGTGGGTTATAAAATGGCAGTTCAGGGAAATAAACTGAATCTGAATTTGGGATTCTCCCATCCAGTAAATCCAGAAATACCAGAGGGGCTAACGGCAGAAATTGAAAAATCGTTTTTGACAATTAAGGGAATGGATCGGCAAAAGGTGGGGCAATTTGCTGCTGAAATTAGAAGTTTAAAACCAGTTGAGCCATACAAGGGAAGAGGCTTTCGTTATAAAGATGAGGAGGTTATTCGCAAAGAAGGCAAGAAGGCCGCAAGTGAATAGTGTTAATATTAACTTATAGTTAGTTAAAGTAATCTCATGAATCGTAATACAGCAAGATTAAGAAGAAAAAAAAGAGCTGAAGTGCCAGGCACCGCAAAGCGCCCTCGGCTTTCTGTTTATCGTAGTTTGAGAAAAATCGAAGCTCAAATAATTGATGATGAAGCAGGCAAAACTTTGGTTTCTGCTCAATCAAGCGAAACTGGAATGAAGGATTTTGATTTAAAAGCAGCGGAAAAGCTAGGGGCAATATTAGCAGAAAAGACTAAAAAGGCAGGAATTACTGAAATAGTTTTTGATCGAAGCGGCTATAAATATCATGGAAAGGTAAAGGCCTTAGCAGAGGGAATGCGTAAGGGAGGAATAAATTTTTAATAATTTGAATAATTAACTATTCTGAAGTAGCTATTCACTAAAGATGGAAAACAATAAATTGAACAATCGAAGAAGTAAAAATAAGTTTCGTCGCTCCAAGCGAGAGCGACCAGAGTTTGATCAAAAAATGATTGACTTGGCGAGAGTAACTCGTGTGGTTAAAGGTGGCCGACGTTTTTCTTTTCGAGCAACTGTTGTAATCGGCAATCGTAAGGGCAAAGTTTCTTATGGCGTTGCCAAGGGAATGGATGTTTCCTCTGCAATTGGTAAGGCAGTGGCAGCAGCTAAGAAGAGAATGAGAGAGATTAAAAGAACCAATACAACCATTGCTTTTGAGGTTAATAAAAAACTAGGCGCAGCAGTTATTATGATTAAACCAGCAAAGGAAGGACGGGGAATTGTTGCAGGTGGTGCAATGCGCTCTGTTTTAGAGTTGGCAGGAATTAAGGATGTTGTGGGAAAGTCATTTGGAACCTCTAATAAAATTAACGTGGCAAGAGCAACTATTGCTGCCTTGGAAGACTTAGGTAAGCCGATGGCACAACAGGGGAGAGTGAAAAAAGAAACTAAGCAGCCACAACCAAAATCAATAATCAAGAAGACAACAAAGAAAGTAGAACAACCGACTGTGAAAAAGGCAGCAATTGAAGAAAAGAAGACAGAGGAGAAAGTGGAAAAGGTAGTTAATAAAGAATAAGTTTATAAGTATGCAAGCACATAATTTAAAATCAGATTCACGGAAAAACGCTAAAAGAATTGCTCGTGGTGGACGAAGGGGAACTTTTAGTGGCCGTGGTTTAAAAGGACAGAAATCACGTTCTGGTCATTCTCAAAGACCAACCTTTGAAGGAGGCCGCTCTAGTTTGATTTCACGAACTAAAAAGGTGCGTGGCTTTAAGGCAATTAAAACTCCTTTGCAATTAGTTAATTTAATTTCGATTGAAAGAAAATATCAGGATGGAGAGACTGTTTCTCCAGAAACTTTAAAACAAAAAGGATTAATCAAAAAACTTCACCAACAAGTGAAAATACTTGGCAATGGAGAGCTTTCTAAAAAAGTAAAATTCAAAGACGTTGCAATGTCTGGAGCAGTTAAGGATAAGATCGAAAAAAAGTAAGGCTTTTCCTAAGGATTTATTAAACAAAAATTTCTATGTTCAAAAAATTCAGTCAGCTTTTTAAGGTTAAAGAACTAAGAAACAAGCTTTTTTTCATCTTGGGAATCTTGGCAGTTTTTCGTTTGGCTGCTAACGTGCCCATTCCTGGGATTGATGCTGAGCAACTAAGAAGATTTTTTGACAACAATCAATTATTGGGCTTTTTAGATATGTTTTCTGGAGGTGGTTTGAAAAATGTTTCAATTGTGATGTTGGGTGTTGGTCCCTACATTACCGCTTCGATTATCATGCAGTTGATGACTATGATTTCTCCTCGGTTGGAGCAGTTATATAAAGAAGAGGGAGAGGCTGGTAGACAAAAGTTTAATATGTGGACTAGGTATTTAACAGTGCCATTAGCAGTTTTGCAAGGAGTCGCTATGATTTCTCTTTTCAAAAATAGTGGTTTGCTGGTTAATTTTTCCGCATTTAATTATGTTATGGCAATTGTAACCGTTACAGCTGGAACTATTTTTATTATGTGGCTGGGTGAGTTAATTACTGAAAAAGGATTGGGAAATGGAGTTTCTTTGTTAATTTTTGCAGGAATAGTCTCTGGCTTACCAGGAGCAATTCAACAAATTATGGCAACCTGGGACTCAACCCAAATGCTAACTTACGCTGGTTTTCTTGTGGCTGGTTTAATCACTATTGCTGGAGTGGTCTTGGTAAATGAAGGACAGCGGACTATTCCAATTTCATTTGCTAGAAGATTACGCGGAGGAGGAATGGGAAATAGCAAATCAACTTTACCACTAAGGGTTAATCATGCTGGAGTAATCCCTATTATCTTTGCGATGTCAATTTTGCAGTTTCCAGCAATTTTAGCAACTTTTTTGGCTGGAGTAAGTAATCAAACCATTGCAAATTATGCAGGGAAAATGGCGGATTTATTTGCTAATCAAACATTTCACGGAACATTTTATTTTCTCTTAGTAGTTGCTTTTACTTACTTCTACACGGCAGTTACTTTTGATCCTAAAAATGTAGCAGAGAATTTGCAGCGTCAAGGTGGCTTTATTCCAGGAATTCGACCAGGAGTGCCTACAATGGAATATTTAAACAGAATAGTTAACAGAGTGACTTTAACTGGCTCTATTTTCCTAGGTTCTATTGCAGTTTTACCATTTGTTACTCAAGGGTTTACAGGAATACAAACTCTAACTATTGGAGGAACTGGTATTTTAATTGTTGTTTCAGTGGTATTGGAAATGATGAAGCAAATAGAGGCGCAGTTAGTGATGAGGGATTATGAAACCTTTTAGAATGTTAAATTGACTAGAGTTGAGTGGTTTTGATAAGGTGTTGATTTATAAAGAAAATGCACTAAACTACAAAGAGGGTAGAAGAAGAGAGAAGTACTTGAAATCAGGACAAGGAAAAGCATTCTTAAGAACATTCATAAAATAATGCGGGTGTCGTATAGTGGCTTATTATATCAGCCTTCCAAGCTGAGGATGGCGGTTCGATTCCGCTCACCCGCTCCAATGAAGAATAGAAAGCGACAATTTTGTCGCTTTCTATTGATAATAGCTACAGCCTTTAATTATAACATAAACATTCAATTAAGTAAATGGCATTTACTTTAGAAATTATTATTGAACATCCACGAGTTGAATTAGTACTGAGAGAGAATGAAGAATTAACGGGGCGGGTTAGTTGGGATGATCAAAACAATATTTCAAATAAATTATTGGTAGAAATCGATAAGCTTTTAAAGAAAAATAACTTAAAAGTTCAAGACTTAAAAAAAGTCTTCACTTCTTCTAATCAAAAATCATATACAGCAAGCAGAATTGCACGGGTGACAGCAAAAACAATCAACTTTTGTTTAACAGAGAAATAGCTTGGCTTTTCTTGGATTAATGATAAAATGAGATGGTATTAACTTAAGTTTATGCAATTTGCTCAAATCCATACCATCCCCGAAGTATTAGCGCTGGCTAAAATTATTGTTTTAGCAACTCTTTCTTTTCTGCTAGCTTTTTTCCTAACTCCTCTTTGGTCTAAGTTTCTTTATCGTTATAAAATTGGAATTAAAATTAAAGACACTGCTGTTGATGGGGAAAAGTTAACTTATGTTGGTAAAATGCATGCGCACAAAGCAGGAACGCCAACAATGGGAGGAGTGATCATCTGGGCTAGTATCTTGCTTTTAGCGTGGATTTCTTCTTGGTTAGCACCCTTTCTTTCGGAACAATTAAGAAATGTTTGGGTTAGTCGATTGGATTTTGTTTCTCGTTCTCAAACCTGGTTGCCCTTATTTGCATTAGCTTCAACTGCTATTCTGGGGTTGGTTGATGATTGGATGAGTGTTAAGCAGATTGGTGGGAATAAGGGAGGGGGAATGCGCTTTTTTTGGCGTTTGTTTTGGGTTTTTGTTATGGCTGCTTTTGGGGCCTATTGGTTTTACGAAAAACTAGGTTGGAGCAGCATCCATGTTCCTGGAGTAGATAGTTTTACAATCGGATTGTGGTATATCCCTCTTTTTATTTTCATAATTATTGCTACTGCTTTTTCTTCAAATGAAACTGATGGTCTTGATGGTCTAAATGCGGGAATTCTAATTCAAGCCTTTGCCGCTTTCGCTATCATTTCTTTTGCTCAGGATAGAATGAATCTAGCAGCTTTCTGTGGAGTGACTGCGGGAGCACTTTTGGCTTTTTTGTGGTTTAATTTCTATCCTGCTCGATTTTTTATGGGTGATACAGGTGCTTTTTCTTTGGGAGCAACTCTGGGAGTGGTGGCAATGTTGACTAATTCAGTGATAGCTCTTCCGTTGATTGTTTCCATTTACGTTTTAGAGTCACTTTCAGTAATTATTCAGTTAACTAGTAAAAAGCTTTTCAAGAAAAAAGTTTTTTTAGCTGCTCCCTTGCATCATCACTTTGAAGCCAAGGGTTGGCCAGAAACTAAGGTAACAGTGCGGTTTTGGATCATTAACTTAGCATTTGCAATAATTGGTGTCTTGATTGCAATTATTGGCAGCGGTTGATTTTTAATCCAATCTTAAGCCTTGATTTAAAGAATAATTAAAGATGAAACTTTTTTTAATTAAATTGGGCAAGGCCTTTACAGCTCTGAAAAGAGATGGTTTTTTTATTGGTGGCAAGAGAATTCTAGACTATCTTTTTCAATTTATTAGGACAATTTTGGGTTCTTTTCGATCGGGGGAGGCGTTGATTATTGCTAGTGGTGTTGGTGATAGCTCACATTATCGTGCTTTTAACGTGGCAGAGGAGTTAAATCTACAAGGAATAAAAACTGTAGTTACTATGCAAGACAACCCTTTGCTTTCAGTGTTGGTTAATAGGTTTCAAGTTTTCATTTTTCAACGCACAATTGTCACTCCAAAGGTCAAAAAAATGATTCATAAGATTAAGCAACAGAAAAAAGAAATTATTTTTGAAACAGACGACTTAGTTTTTGACACAAAGTTTATGCATGCAACAGATGGCTATAAAAATATGAGTTCCTTTGAAAAAATGCAATATACCAAGGGAGTGGGTGAGGAAATTTTAGCAGATCCCTACGTAAAAACCTGCACCACTACCACAACTTACATCGCTAAAATTTTAAAAGCAAGAAAAAAGCAGGTTTTTATAGTGCCCAATAAGCTTAATCAAGCAGAGCTTAAAATTGCTAATGATTTATTAAAAAATCAGCAAAAGAGAAAAGACAATTTGGTAAAGTTGGGTTATTTTAGCGGAACAATGAGTCACAATCGAGATTTTGCGACTATCACTGATGCTTTAATCAAATTATTCGAGCAATATCCACAGATGAGACTGGTTTTGGTGGGTCCTCTGGAGACAGAAAATAGACTTAATCAATTTAAGGATCGGATTGAAAGTTTACCTCTAGTTTCAAGAGAAAAGCACTATAATAATATTTTCCAAGTAGACATTAATTTAGCTCCATTAGAACTGGGAGATCCTTTTTGTGAAGCTAAGAGTGAGTTGAAATTTTTTGAAGCGGGAATTTTAGAAGTGCCAACGGTTGCGGTTAGCAACGAGACTTTTTCTGGTGCAATTAAAGACGGAGTGGATGGATTTTTAGCAAAAAATACAAATGAATGGAGAGATAAGTTAGGACAGTTAATTGAAAACAAAGAACTGAGGAGGGAAATTGGACAAGCAGCTAGAAAGAAAGTTTTAGAAAAATACACTGTTAAAAATTCTAAAAACACTGTATACTATGACTACATTAACTCCTGTTTAAATAAATAAAGCAGGCAATTGTTTTTACTATGAAAAAACAGCACGAAAACTACCAAGAGCTAATTTGGAGATTGGCAAAAACTGATTTTAAACTACGCTACCAAGGTTCAATTCTGGGTTATTTTTGGGCTTTGCTTAAGCCAATGCTGACTTTTACGGTCTTATATTTTGTATTTTCTTCAATTTTCAATCCACGCAACTCTGATGGAGTGTCAACTTATTCGCTGGAATTATTAGTTGGTATTTTAATGTATAGCTTTTTTGCTGAAGGTACTGGCGCTGGCTTAAGCTCTTTGATGAGTAAAGCTCAGTTGGTAACAAAAATATATGTGCCTCGCTGGACAATTATTCTAGCTGCTACAATTAATTCTGCAATGATTTACTCAATGAATTTGCTGATAATCGTTGCATTATTTGCGATTAAGGGCTTTCTACCAGAATGGCAGGCTGTAGCACTCTTCTTTTTGTTTTCCTTTTTCATTTATATTCTAATTGTATCTTTCAGTTTTATTGCTGCGCCGCTTTTTGTTAAATTTCGTGATCTTTCAATGATCTGGGAAGTATTGTTGATGATTATTATGTATGCTTCGCCAATCATTTATCCTTTGGTTACCTTGCCTGCAAAGTATCATCAGTTAATTCTATTAAACCCAGTAGCATTTATTGTGCACTTTACTAAAGAATCATTAATTCATGCACACTATGCTGATCCGTCACAATATCTAATCTTTATTATCATGCTAATTGCTTTCTTTGTGTCTAGTATTTTTATTTATCAAAAAATGATCAAGCGAGTTGCTGAAAATATGTAAAAATATGAAAAAACCTATTGCCATTAAAGTAAATAATTTATCTAAGACCTTTGTAATTCCGCATGAGAAAATTACCTCTTTACGCTCAGCAGCAATTACCGTTTTCAAGAAGAAGGGCTATGAGGAATTCGAGGCGTTGGATGATGTTTCTTTTGAAATAAAAAAAGGGGAATTTTTTGGAATCATTGGGCGTAATGGGAGTGGAAAATCAACCTTGCTGAAAATTTTAGCAGGAATCTACACTCCAGATCAGGGGAGTGTTAGAGTTGATGGTCTAATCTCACCATTTTTAGAGCTAGGGATTGGATTTAATCCAGAGCTTTCTGGGCGGGATAATATTTATCTTAATGCGACTGTCTTGGGAATGAGTGAGAAAGAAGTGGATGAGAAATTTGATGAGATTGTACACTTTTCAGAGCTGGGCAGATTTATTGATCAAAAATTGAAAAATTATTCTTCTGGAATGAGAGTGCGTTTAGCATTTTCTGTTTCAATTCATGCCAACAGGGAAATTTTGCTGATGGATGAAGTTTTGGCGGTGGGAGATAATAACTTTCAATCAAAGTGTTTGGAAGAATTCAGAAAATATAAATCAATGGGCAGGACAGTGGTTTTAGTGACTCATGATATAAATGTAGTGCGTCGTTATTGCGACCGGGCAATGTTGTTGCGTCAGGGCAAGATTGTTTCTATTGGAGATGTGAATAAGGTAACGGATCAGTATGTTTTTGATAATATGAGTGATGAAGAGAAGCGACTTTTGGAAGAAGAAAAATATCGTGTAAAAAAAGAAGCCGAAGAGAAGGCAAGAAGAGAGCGAGAGGATAAAATTAAACTAGCTAAAGCAAAGAAAGAACAACTTGCTTTAGAAAAAAAGAAGATTGAGGAAGAAAAAAAGGCTAAAGCAGAAAAAGAAAGGAATAGGTTTGTTGAAATTACAAAAGTAGAATTTTTAGGTAAAGAAGGGAGAGATAAGAAGGTTTTTGAGACAGGGGAAAAGGTTTCGATAAAAATCAAGTATAAAGTTATTAAGCCTTACAAGGAATTAAATTTTGGTGTCGGATTGCATGCTGTTTCGGGAGGTCAGATCTTTGGCTATAATACACAAATGGATGATATTGAAGTTCAAGATAATAAAACAGAGTTAACACTAGCATTTGATTCTTTACCTCTTCTGGAGGGAGAATATTTTGTTAATATTGCTTGCTGGGGTGCTGTTGAACAAAGTCACTATGACTTTAAGCCTAACTACGCAACCTTGAAGTTTTTTGCAAAGGGTAGAAAAGGAAAGTATAGAGGGTTTGTTGATATACCACATAAATGGCTAGATAGTTGAGTCAGAAAATTTTTTAATGTTTTATAATATGCAAAAAGACAAGTTTTTTTGTCCATTCTGTGATGAAGTTAAACCATTTAAGGACTTTGGTAATCCACCTAGGAAAAACGTACAATGCGAAGAGTGTAAATCATTGGAAAGACATCGTTTTTTATTTTATATTTACAACTTTTTATTTTTGGGTGCTGAAAATAAAATAAAATTATTGCACTTGGCACCAGAATATAGTCTTTATAAATTAATTACGAAAAATAAAAATATTGAGTATGTTTCTGCAGACTTATCTCCAGAAAGATTTAATTTTACGAACTGTAAAAAAGAGAACTTTTGCGACATGACATTTAAGGATAAGCAGTTTGATGTTATACTTTTGAATCAGGTAATGGAGCATATTGAGGATGAACAGAGATGTCTCCTAGAAATAAAAAGATGTTTGAAGGATGATGGTATCGTTATTATAAACATTCCCTATAAAGTTGGATTGGTTGAGACCCTGGAAGATGCTAATATTAAGAGTGAAAAGGATAGAGAAAAATATTATGGCCAAAGTGATCATGTGAGATTGTATGGTGAGGATGCAGGAAGAAGATTTGAGAAGGCAGGATTTTTAGTTTTTAGGATAAGTGAAAAAGCCTTTGATAAAAAAACTATAAATCGATCAAACATGCTTTCTATAAATAGCGATGGCATTAATCCTGGCGGATATTTTTGGTTAAGAAAGGCAGTAGAAAATAGTTAAACAAGAAAGAGAGTTTTTATAAATTTCTATATTTATTTTTTAAAATGGACACTTTAGCAAGACGACAAATTTTTTTGGATAATTTTATGGGCTTTCCAATCCGGTATGGAGGCTGGGCGATCTCAGAAGACATTCTTTTTGATATGCTTCAGTTTTGTTTACTAAAAGAGCCAAGGGTTATTTTAGATTTAGGGACGGGTGCCACAACACTTGTTTTAGCAAAATATGCTGAGCAAATGAAAAAGAGGGGAGTGGCAGTTAAGATTATTTCAGTAGACTCTGATGCTGAGTGGCTGAGTGATACAAAAGAGCTAATGAAGAAAAACAGTCTAGAAAATTTTATTGATTTAATTCATGCACCGATAGTTGAGACAAAGTTTGGCCTTTATTATGAAACAGAGATGATTATAAAGTCATTACAAAAGGAAAAAATTGATTTAATGACAATCGATGGTCCTCCTGGTATAACCACAAAAGAAGCTCGCTATCCAGCGATGGCTTTTTTTGAAAAATATATGAAAGAAGATGGCGTAGTTTTTTTAGATGATGGTAGAAGAGAAGAGGAAAAAAATATTATTGTAAGATGGAATAAAGACTTTCCTGTTTGGAAAAGCGAATATCGAGACTACATGAAAGGAGCTTTTGTTTTATATAAAGAAAATTCAGGAGTGGAAAGGTTTTTAATTCAGAATCATTTAGGAAAAATCTTTGAAAATGAAGTTGCAGAAAAGGATAGGTTGATTGAAGAAAGGAATCAATTAATCCAAACTAAAGATCAAAAAATACTAGAAGGCACTCGATTAATCCAACAAAAAGAAATAGAGTTGCGTGATAAAAATCAAATAATTCAACAAAAAGATCAGAAGATAAAAGAAAAGAATCAATTAATCCAAGCTAAAGATCAAAAAATATCAGAAGACACTCAATTGATTTGGCAAAAAGAAAGACAATTAGAAGAATTGTCTTTTGCGAAAGATAAGCTAGAAAACTCTAAATCTTTTCAGATTGGTAGTTTGTTTTTTCGCTCGCTAAAAAATCCAATAAAATGGCTAACTTTTCTAATTAATTTTTCAAGAATTTTATTTAAAAAAACAGTTAATACTAATAGTGAGTTAGTGTCTTTGGCTGAAGAGGTTCGCGTTGTTGAAGAGTGTCCAAAAATTGCTGTTATTATGACTGCATATAATTCTGAAAAATACATTGCTGAGTCAATTGAGTCAATTCTAAATCAAACTTACAAAAATATAGAACTGATTGTGATTGATGATTGCAGTAGTGACTCAACAGTTCAAATTGTTGAGGAATATAAAGAGAGAGATGAAAGAGTTAAATTGATAAAAAGTTACAAAAATAGAGGCACTTATTGGGCGAAAAACTATGCAATTATGTTTTCTGATGCGGAAATTATAACAACCCAAGATTCTGATGATAAGTCAGACCTAAGAAGAATAGAGTTGCAATACAATCAAATGAAGGAAGCCAGTGCAGATATTTCCTATTGTAACTATGTTCGAGTTGATTCGGAGGGGAATAGATTATTAAATAGAGGGGTTTATGAAAAAATAGCTATAATGGGAATGATGCTTCACAAAAATGTTTTTAGAAGAATTGGCTATTTTGATTCAGTTAGATTTGCAGCAGATTCTGAAATGTATGAACGTATAGAAAAGTTCTATGATAAAGAGTTGGTGACACACATTGATAAGCCTCTATATTTTGCATTAGATAGGGACGGCTCTCTAACAAAGCAGTCAAAAGTTGATTTATCAAATAGTAAAATTGAAAAAAATGGAGAAGAAGATCTTTCCTTTCTTTCGCCTACGCGACAAGAGTATGTAAAAAAATACAGAAATTGGCACAATAATAGTCAATGCTTTATGCCATTTCCTTTACTAAAAAGACCTTTTTCGGTTCCAGAAAAAATGATTAAAGATCTTGACGAGGAGGATCAATTAATTGTTGTTTCTATGGCAAGTTTTCCAGCAAGAAAAAATCTCTTAAAAGATGTTGTTGATAAGGTATTGCCACAAGTAGATAGTCTAAACATCTACTTAAATGAATATAAAAGCATTCCTAGTTTTCTGAAGAGAGATAATATAAATGTTGTTCTGGGGGAAGACGAGGCAGGGGATCTTAGGGATAATGGAAAATTTTATTTTTTAGACAAGCTTAGTGAAAACACATTTCACCTTACAATTGATGATGACATTCACTATCCAGATGACTATGTCTCTAAAATGGTTGCTAAAATAATGTTCTATGATAAGAAGGCGCTTGTTGGAGTGCATGGGGTGTTTTTTCACAAAAAACTAGAGCGGTTTTTCTTGAATAGACAAGTTTTTCATTTTGGAGAATTCTTGAAAAAAGATTTATTTGTAAATTTAGTCGGAACTGGAACCTCTGCTTATCATGTTTCTACTCTTAATGATTTATCATTAGATGAGTTTAAACAGAAGGGCATGGTGGACTTATGGCTTGCAATTGCTTGCAAAAAAAGAGGCGTTCCAGTAGTTTCAGTGGAGAGAGGCGAAAATTGGTTGAGTGAGATGGAAAGCGATACTCCTTCGCTTTGGGAGGAATTTAAAGACGATGATGAGGAGCAAACAAAAATTTTTAAAGAATTTAATAATTGGGATGTCATTAAGCTCTAAGTCAAATCAATAGCGATTTGTGGATGAATTTTTTTAAAACAATAAAAATTAATTTTATATGAAAGATTTTTCTATCATCATTCCTTGCTATAACCTTGGTGATTTATTACCCAAGGCAGTTAAGTCTGCAATGAAACAAACTTTGGAAAATATCGAAGTTATTGTGGTGGATGATGCTTCTCCAGATAAGAAAACACAAAAGGTTTTGGATGAGATAGAAAAAGAAGTAAAAGTTATCCGCTTGAAAGAAAACGGAGGTGTCTCAGTTGCGCGTAATGCAGGAATTGAGGCTTCACAAGGCAAATACATTCTTTGTTTAGATGCTGATGATCATATTGAACCAACTTACCTAGAAAAAGCCTTTAATATCTTCGAGTCTGATAAAAATGTAGGCATTGTTAGTTGTTGGCTGAAGTCGTTTGGGTCGACTGATGCGGTTTGGACTCCCGAAGATAAGGTTGAAATTAGAGATGCTTTAATCAACCCTCCAGTTCACACTGCTTCCTGTTTTCGCAAGAAAGATTGGCAAGAAGGAGGAATCTATGATCCAAAGTTAAGAGGATTTGAAGACTGGGATCATTGGTTAAGAATTATGAAAATTCGTCCTTTAGTGCGAGTGATTCCAGAGTTTTTATTTAATTATTATGTACGCTCGGGATCTAAAGTGGAGACTTCAAACAGAAACTCTTTTGAATTGACCAGTCGCATTATTGAAAATCATGAAGATCTATACCAGAGATATTTTTCTTATGTTATTGCAAAAAAACAGGAAATATTTGCGCTAAATGTAAATGAAATGAGAGCCAAGGAGTTAGAGCTTGAAAGTGTTGTTAATCTTCTAAGACAAAAAAATGAGGAAATAGAGTTAATTAAAAATTCTAAATTTTGGAAACTAAGGGAATTTTACTTAACAATAAAGCACTGGTTAATTTTTGTGTTCCTTAATCCAAGAAAATTTATTAAGAATCTATTTTATCAACCCCCAAAACCCCTGCAGAAAGTTGAGGTTGACAAGAAAATAGAAAAAAGGGGAGATGAAATCAAAGACTTCAAGGATGAAATAGCTGTTATTAAGCAATTCTCGGAGAGCAACAATAAGCCATCTGTGAGAATAAACAAAAGAAAGCTTTCCGTGGTTATGCTGAGCTTAAATAGACTAGAAGATACTAAGAAAAGCATTAAAGCTCTTTATGAGAATATTAATTTTCCTTTTGAGTTTATTATTTTAGACAATGGATCTGATGATGATGTGGTCGAATCTCTTAAAAAACTGGCAGAACAAAAAAGCAATATTAAGTTAGTGCTAGAAAAGGAAAATTTAGGTTGTGCTGGTGGGCGCAATAAGGCATTTAGTTTAGCAACGGGAGATTATATCTTGTCAGTAGATAATGATATCATTATTACTAAGTATGCAGTTGAAAACCTAATAGAGACTTTGGAAAATAACAAGGAGGTTGTAGGTGCTTGTTGCAAAACAGTTTTTCCCGATGGGAGCATCCAGTTTAACGGTGGAGACTCTACGGTGAAGGGCAAATTTATAAAGTTTTCTTTAACTGATCGAGGGAAAAAATATAATGATGACACAACCTTCGAGCAAACAACTTGTGATTGGATTCCAGGCGGGGCTACCATGTGGAAATCATTCATCATTAAAGAGGTGGATATTGATCCAAAAATGAAAGGCTCTTTTGAAGACAATGATTACTCTGTGATGTTAAAAAAGAAAGGATTTGCTTTGAGCAATTGCCCAAAAGCAATTGTAATTCACAATCATATTAATTTTAACAAAAAAGCAAAAGAGGATAAAAAATATATAGAAAGCAGGTATAATCAAGAAAGAATAAAGGCAGCCTTAATAAGATTCTATCAGAAGCACGGATTAATAATAAGAGATTGCTACCTTAGTGAGTTGAAGCTAGATATTAATGATGATGATGCATTAATTGAGTATTTTGAAAAGCATAAGACTTAGCTGCAAATTTTAAAAGAGATATTTAATCAGTAAACAATAATGAAATGAAAATTCTAGCAGTTGGAGGTGCAGGCTTTATTGGTTCAAATCTAGTCGATGCTTTAATAAAAAATCGACATCAAGTAGTTGTTTTGGACAATTTGAGTAGCGGACAGAAAAAAAATATTAATCCAAAGGCAACTTTTTATAAAGCAGACTTACAAAATTTTAAAAGGGTAGAGCAAATTTTCAAAAAAGAAAAGCCGGAAGCAATTTTTCACTTAGCGGCGCAGATTGATGTTCGCAAATCGGTTGAAGATCCAATTTATGACGCTGAAATTAATATTATTAGCAGCTTGAATTTAATTCGTTTAGCTCAGCAATACAAAGTCAAGAAGTTTATTTTTTCCTCTAGTGGAGGAGCAATTTATGGAGAGACAGAAGATCGACCAACCAAGGAAAATCACCCAGAATGTCCGCTTTCGCCCTATGGAATCGGCAAGCTAGCGATTGATAAGTATCTAGACTATTTTTATCAGGTGCATGGCTTGAAATATGCTTCGCTGCGCTATGCAAACGTTTATGGACCACGCCAAAATCATAGAGGAGAGGCGGGGGTGGTGGCAATCTTTATCAATAAAATGCTCAGCGGGGAGCAGCCAATTATTAATGGAGATGGTAGGCAAACTAGAGACTATGTTTTTGTGGACGATGTTGTGCAAGCTAATATATTGGCACTGCGCAATCTGAATAAGGTTGGTGCCTATAACATTGGATCTGGTCTAGAGACTAGTGTGAATGAGTTGTTTCAAGCAATCAATCAACATTTTGATAATCAATTTAGAGAAAAACATGGGCCAGGAAAGTTGGGTGAGCAGAGAACTAGCTCGTTAAATGCAAGGAGAGCACGGCAAGAACTAGGCTGGAAGTCAATCATTAAATTAAGAGATGGGATTAGGGAAACTGTAAATTGGTTTAAAGATAATAATTAATTTTTTTAGATATTTTTAAAATGAAGGTAAGTGTTATTATTCCAGTTTACAATAATGCGGACTTAACCAAAGAATGCTTGGCTAGTATTTTTTCTGTTGGCGCAAAATATGATTTTGAAGTAATCGTGGTTGATAATGCCTCTAGTGATCATACTGACAAGGTGTTAGCTGAGTTTTCTGATCAAGTCTCTATTATTAAAAATAAGGAGAATTTAGGATTTGCGAAGGCTTGCAATCAAGGGGCAAAAAAGGCAAGTGGACAGTTTGTGATTTTCTTGAATAATGATACCATAGTAACAAGAGGTTGGCTGGATGAGCTAGTTTTTGTAGCTGAAAATAACGCTCAGGTTGGAGTGGTGGGCGCTAAATTGCTTTACCCAGATGAAACCATTCAGCACGCAGGAGTGGTTTTTGCTGTAAATTTTTTACCTTACCATGTTTACAAAAAAGAACTAAAAGATAGTCGTTTTGTCAATCGAGAAAAAGAATATCAAGCTGTAACGGGTGCTTGTCTTTTAATAGAAAAGGAATTTTTTCAAAAATTAAAGGGCTTTGATGAAATCTATCAAAATGGTTTAGAAGATGTTGACTTGTGTCTAAAGGTTAGAAAAAACGGGAGAAAGGTTATTTATTGCCCCAAAAGTGTTGTTTATCATTATGAAAGTATGACGGAAGGACGAGGAGGGGGGTTAGCACACAACGAGCGAGTGTTTTTGCAAAAATGGCAAAAAAAGATTGAAGTGGATGACAGGAAGCAGTTGTTAAAGGATGGATACTTTGATGATAAGCCAACATTAGCGACAGCCCTTGAAGTAAGAGATGGGAGGATATTTTTTTTGGAAAAGAAAATTGATTTGATGGAAAATTCTTTTTTCTGGAGGGTTAGAAATTTCTATTTAAAATCAAAATCATTATTTAGATTTAGATAAGTAGACGCTTAACATGAGCAAAATCAAAAATTTTATTGCTGACATTATTATTCCACATCACGACAGAATTGATTTGCTGGAAAACTGTCTTAGTTTTATTGACCAAAGAAAGTTCAATGTGATCGTAGAGAGTGGGGGAACTTTTGCGCAAAATTGCAACCGTGGAGCCAAGAAAGCTTTAACTGAAAAGCTTATTTTTTTAAATGATGATGTGGAAATTGAAAACTCTTTGCTTTTAGAAATGTGTGATAAAAAATCAGATATTGTTGGAATTTCTCAGACAATCGAGCATTTTCCTGGAGTAATTTTTGGCTTGGGTATGAATTTTAGTCGAGAAAAGTTGTCAATCTCATTTTCAATGAATCGAGAAGAATTATTTTTTCCTTCTGGATTTTGTTTTTTAATTAAAAAGAAATGCTGGGAGCAATTGAATGGTCTTGATGAAGTGTATCAAAATGGTCATGAAGATGTGGATCTTTTTATGCGAGCAATCGAGGCAAAAGCAAGTTTTGCTTTTATTGATCGACCAGCTAGACACCTGCACAGTCAATCAGCAGGAAGACATGATAATCATGATAGAAATACAAATTTATTTTGGGAAAGATGGAATGAATTGAGAATTGAAAATTTGTTAAGAGAAAATAAAGATCGGTTAGTAGTAGATCGGGGATTTTTTAAGTGGAAAAATTTTGAACGAGGCTTAGATGAAAGCGACTTTAGCCAAAAATTTAGAGAGTTTTATTTAGATAAAGAGACAGCTGAGATTGAATTTTCTGATAATATTGATCTAGAGAATGAGTTGGTGCAAAGAAATTCATTTTGTGTCAACTTTAAAGACGCTAAATTTACTCAGCTTTTCAAAAAACTAAGTCTAGAAAAAAAGTTTAATGAAGGAGTACAAGTTTTTTTATTAATGGGAGATTATGGCAAATTTTTCAAAATCAATCCAAATTTAGATCAGTCATATTTAGATCATTACAGTAATTTTAGCCTTTGGTTTGCAAAAAAAGAGTTGCTAACTGCTTCTTTTATTTCTCATTCAGCTGGTCGCTATGGAGCAGAAAAATCATTATCCAATCTTTTGCAAGAAATCACTCAACGAGGAGTTTTGGCACAGGTAATTATTCCAGAAAATGGCCCGATTGAAGAAGAGTTACTTGACTTGCCAATTGCATTAGAAATTTGTGAAACTCCCTGGAGCACAAAACAAAAGGATTTAGTGCGAGTGAGTATTCTGAGAAAATTAGTCATGGAAAAAGCAATTGAATCTGGCAGGAAAATTGCTAGATTTGGAGCAGATTTAGTTTTTAGTAATACTTCGGTGATTGATGGAGGTGCTTGGGCGGCAAAAATGCTTAATCTTCCTCACATCTGGCGAGTTCTGGAGTATGGCAGGAAAGAACACTCCATTGATTTTATTGATACAATTGAAAATAGAATTAAGTTTATTAATCAATATTCTGACAAGATTATTTTCTCTTCAGAAGGCTTGCAAAATTTTTATGGCAAAGAAATTGGATTTGATAAATTAGCGGTGGTGCCTGAAATTTTTGATCTTGAAGAGAAGGGAGATGAGAGCTTCACTCAATTAAAAACTTATTTTAAGAATAAAAAAGCCTTAAAAATATTAGTTATTGGTAACTTAGCCGAGGGAAAGCGACAAGAAGAGGCTGTTTTGGCAGTCAGTGATTTGGTAAAGCAAGGGAAAGAGGTGGAATTATTTTTAGCTGGTGGTCATGAAGATGAGAGTTATTTAACCAAGATTAAAGAGCTTATCGCTGTTAATGATTTAGCAAAAAACGTTACACTGGGAGGTTATTGTTCTGAGATAAGGCAGTTAATGCAACAAGCAGATGTTGTTTTGTCTTGTTCAATTCTTGAAGGATTTGGGCGAACTTTGGTTGAGGCAATGTTGCAACGCAAGGCAGTTATAGGAGCTGCTTCCGGCGGAGTTAAGGAGTTAATTCAAGAGGGTCAAAATGGATTTCTTTATAAACCAGGAGACTATCGTGAATTAGCAGAAAAATTAAACTATTTGATTGAAAACTCTCAGGAAATTGCTCTATTGGGAGAAAAAGGCTATGCTTTTGCTCGAGAGCGCTTTCAAACTAAAGTTACTGCGGAGAAAGCCGTTAATCTTTTAAAGGAAGTTAAAAGTCAATCTAAGTTAACTGGACCCAATCAGGTAACTGTTGACTTTTTGGATGATTTTAGTCAAGAAACAGAAAATAGTCTAGCGGTTCTTTTGGAAAAAGAGAGACAACTTGTTGACCAAATAAGCAAGAATCAAATTATAACTAATTCTAAATTTTGGAAAATGCGTAATTTTTACCTAAAATTAAAACATTGGCTGACTTTTGTTTTTCTCAATCCACGTAAGTTTTTCAAAAAAAGCATTAGATTGCTTAAAAAAGCTTTTAATATTTTTAAAGAAAAAGGTTGGCGAGGGTTTTGGAAGGAATTAAAAATATTTTTAGCTAAAAATGGAATTTTGAAACCAAAAGCAGTCATTACTTGCAAGGATTTTTTGATTGTCTCTGGTTGTTATTTGGAAATGCCTCAAAAATATCGTTGTGATTTTCAAAAAGAGCAATTAGAAAAGCATGGACTAAAAGGAGACTTTCAATTTTTTACCGCAATTAATGATGCTTGGTTAAAATACTATGATGTCTTTATTTTTTACCGTACACCGATTACTCCAGCGGTGGAGTCTTTCATTAAACAAGCTAAGAAGTTGAATAAACTAGTTATTTTTGACATTGATGACTTAGTTTTTGATGAAAATTTAGTGAAAGGAAAGCATGAATTTAAAGCGATGAATGCAGAGGAGAAAAAGATTTATCTGGATGGAATTCGGCGTCACAGAAAAACTATGCAATTGTGTGATTTTGGAATTGCTTCAACTGAAACAATCGCCGAGTATATGCGAAAAATCATTCCAACGGTTCTAATTAATCGCAATTCAGTGCCAGATGCATTGCTTGAACGTTCCAAAAAAGCATATATAAGTCGAACTGGAGAGGATGTTGTTTTAGGCTATTTTAGCGGTTCAAAAACGCATGATGATGATTTGAAGTTGATAGAAAATGTCTTGATTGAGACTTTTGATAAATATCCAAAAGTAAAATTAACGTTGGTTGGACCTTTGACTTTAAGTGATAAGCTGAAGGCATATGAAGACAGAATCATTCGACATGATTTTGTTAGCTTCGAAAAATTGCCTGACTTAATTGCTCAAATTGATATTAATTTACTTCCATTAGCTCCGACAGAATTTAATCACGGAAAAAGTGAAATTAAATACACTGAAGCGGCCTTAGTGAAACGACCAACTATTGCTAGTGTGACTAAGACAAACGCTTATGCTATCAAGGACGGTCAAACTGGATTTCTGGCTGAAAATGAAAGTCAGTGGCAAGAGAAACTATTTCAGCTGATTGAAAATAAAAGTTTACGCATGAAATTAGCCAATCAAGCCTATCAAGATGTTATTAAACATTACAACACTTTCAAAATTGGTCAGGGATTAGTTGATTTTATTAATGAAAATCGTCGAAAGAAGATAGTTTATGTTTCACCCAGTGTTAAAATTAGCGGTGGAGTGATGGTGGTTGGTCAGCATTTGAAAATGTTGCAGGCGGAAGGCTTTAATGTTTCCTTGGTTGCATGTGACAATGAGGAGAGACTTGATTGGATTGATGATTTTTCTGTGCCAATTATTCCAATTAATTCATTTGAAAAAGCTGAGCTGAAGTTGTTAGATATTGCTGTGGCAACTCTTTGGTCAACCTTAATCTCAGTTCAGCGCTCAACTGCCCGAAAAAAATATTATTTTGTTCAAAATAAAGAGCATTTTTTCTATTCAAAAGAAGATAGTAATTTCGCACTTGCTAAAGCCACTTATTATGCAAGGAATGTTGAATTTATTACAATGTCACGGTGGTGTCAGGGGTGGCTGAAGGATGAATTTAATCAAGATGCTCGCTACATTCCCAACGGAATTAGTGTCGACAATTTTCACAAGACCAAGCCACTTAAGCCAAAAGGTAGAAAAACTAGAATTTTAATCGAAGGCAATCCTGATGATAATTATAAGAATGTGGATGAGGCTTTTGAGATAGTTAAAAAATTAGACAGAAACAGTTTTGAGGTTTGGCTCATTAGCTATGGAGGAGAGCCTAAAAAATGGTACTCTTATGATCAGTCTTTCAATAAGATTCCCTATAAAGAAATGAAAAAATATTACTCCAGTTGTGATATTCTATTGAAAACTTCACGCTTAGAGAGTTTTAGTTATCCACCTTTAGAAATGATGGCGTGTGGCGGTGTTTGTGTGGTAGCAGAAAATGGAGGTAATGCTGAATATATTAAAGCTGAATTTAATGCTTTGACTTATCAGCTAGGGGATATTGAAACTGCTGTTCGGCAAATTGAAAGACTGAGAAGTGATGAGGAATTAAAAGAGAAGTTGAAAATTAATGGAATGAAAACAGTAAAAGAAAGAGCTTGGATTAATACACTAAAAGAATTAAAGCGCATTTATAACAATGGAGAGAATTAAATTTTTCCTGAAAAAATTCAATAAACTTGAAAATATTTATTTAGTTTTTGGCTTACTGGCAGGGTTGCTAATGGTTTTTGTAATGCCTCCCTTCGAGGTTCCGGATGAAAACTCACATTATTATAAATCCTGGGAGATCGCTGGTGGGAAAATTTTTTGTCAACCAGAGGAAGAAGAGAGTAATCTAATTCCTAAAACTGCTAGGGATTTACCTACTTACTATGAGTTAAAAAAAGAGAAGAAAGAGTTGGAAAATTTTAAATTTGCAAGAGTCAAAGAAGAAATTGCGACAAGCCCAGATTACACCTTAGTTGAGGGGACTCGTACTCAATTTTGTTCTGCTTCACCGCTTGGACACTTGCCACCAGCAGGAGTTTTGTTTATTAGTCGACAATTGGAGTTACCTTTTTCAGTCGCTTTTTATTTAGCAAGAATAGTCAACTTATTAATTTCAGTTTTTATTATTTATTTTGCAATTAAAATCACGCCGCTTGCTAAAAAAATCTTTTTAATCATTGCTTTATTTCCGATTGTAATTCAAGAAACAGCCTCATTAAGTCACGATGCTTTTCATCTGTCCTTGAGTCTTTTGTTTATTGCCGTAATTTTGCATTTCTGTAGTCAACCAAAAGTATTTTTAACCAAAAAAGACTACCTTAAAACACTATTCATTTCATTAGTCGCGCTTAATATTAAATATGGCTATTTCCCGTTGGCACTTTTGTTTCTTGCTCTTCCTGCTGGAAAATTTAAAAATAGGAAACAAGAGTGGCTCGCCAAATCAATATTTGTTACCATCAATGGCTTTTTCTTTTTATTTCTTTATAAATTATTTCAATTTCCCACTAAATGGCCGGAGGGAATCGATGTTTCTGCTCAAATGAAATTTGTTCTTTTGCATCCTTTAGAGTTTTTTTATACTGTAATTAATTCTCTAAATTCAAGCTTGTATTTTTATTGGGAGAGTATGATTGGAGTTCCAGGTCCTTTTCGTGAACATTTTCCTGTTTTACTTTACGTCTTTATTTTTCTTGGACTTTTCTTTTTCGCTGTTAAGAGCAAAGAAAAGCTCATTCTCTCTAATTGGCAAAGGGTTATTTTTCTTTTCTCTGGGACAATAACTTTCTTCTTATTATTTTTTATTCTATACTTAATTTGGACACCAGTTGGAAAGGACTTGGTCAGAGGAATACAAGGTCGCTACCTAATCATCCCGTTTCTCGTAATTCTTCTTTCCTTTTATAACAAGCCAAACTTTTCAAAGAATAATTGGTGGCTGGTGGCATTTATTGGAATTTTTATGTTTTTCACCTTTAAGCATATTTTTTCCATTTATTACTAAATGAAACTATGAGTAAAATAGCAGTATTGATCCCTTGCTATAATGAAGAAAAAACCATCACTAAAGTGGTTAATGATTTTAAAAAGGAATTGCCTGAGGCAGAAATTTTTGTTTATGATAATAATTCCAAAGACAAGACTTATGAACTCGCCGAAAAAGCAGGCGCCAGAATGGGAAGAGAATTTAGGCAAGGCAAAGGATTCGTTGTTCAAAGAATGTTTCGTGAAATTGAGGCTGACTATTATGTTTTAGTTGATGGTGATGACACTTATCCAGCACAGGAAGTCAAGGATTTGCTTAATGTTGCTCAAAAATATGATGCGGATATGGTGGTTGGTGATCGACTCTCTAATGGTACTTATGCCAAAGAGAATAAGCGTGGTTTCCATAATTTTGGTAACTCTTTGGTTAAAAATTTAGTCAACTTATTTTTCAAGTCGAATTTAAAAGATATTATGAGTGGCTATCGAGTTTTTTCCCGAAATTTTGTTAAAAACTATCCCATCTTAGTGGGTGGCTTTCAGTTAGAGACAGACATGACTATTTTTGCGTTGGACAAAAAGTTTCTTATCAAAGAGTTTGCGATTCAATACAGAGATCGACCAGCAGGCAGTGTTTCTAAGTTAAATACATTTTCTGATGGATTGAGAGTGATTGTTATTATATTTAATCTTTTAAGGTATTATCGACCTTTGTTTTTCTTTTCAACAATTGCACTAGCTTTGTTTCTATTCAGTTTAGCCGTTGGATTGCCAGTGATTACAGAATATCTAGAAACTGATTATATCACTAAGATTCCTTCAGCGGTTTTAGCTTCTGGTGCCATGATTCTCTCGCTTATTTTCTTTGTTTGTGGTATTATCTTAGATGCAATTAAGCGCTTAGAAAGCGAAATAATTCAATTAAAAATGAAACAATGAAAAAAATTATTCAAAAAACTCAAGGTTTGGCTTTTTTAATCCTAGCTACTTTTTTTCTAGTGGGATGTTCAGCCAAAGAAAGCAGTATTAAAATTGAAAACAATCAGGAAGATTTAGGTACATCTTCCAGCGAACTTTCAGTAACAGCCAATGATTTAGATGGTTTGCAAGAGCCTTCAGATGAAACACAACAAGATTTAGATAATTCGACTGACAACTCTGGAGATCTTGCGCCAAAACAAGATTTTGCTTCAATTAAAAACCAATTAGACAAAGAAGACTCAACCAAAAAAAACGAGGACACTGAAAAGTCAAAATCAAATACAAAAAACGAAATGAATGAAACAAATGATGGAGTTGATATTAAGGCTGAGGCAGACAAGTGCATTAAGGATGGAGGAGTTTACAACACTTTTGCTCGACAGTGCTTTAAAAATTAATTTTATTCTAGCTTATATTAAGAAATAAAAAAATAAAGGTAAAGATAAAAATGAAATTTTTGACTAGGATTATTCTGGGAATATTTTTGCTTGGAGTTAGCGCCTCCAATGTTTTTGCTTTTTCTTCAGAAGACTTGTCAAAAGTGTATCGTTTTTATAGTCGTAATGATCAAGTTCACTTTTATACCAACTCTGAAGATGAGAAGAACTTTGTTGCGGCAACAAATCCTCCAGAACAATGGTGGTGTGAGGGGGTGGCTTGGCAGGCATTTAACAATCAGAATAAAGGTCAGTTGCCAGTCCATCGTTTTTATAGTCAAAACTATCGTGCCCATTTTTACACTATCAGTGAGGAGGAAAAGCAATATATTATTAATACCTACAGTAAAGAGACTTGGCAGTATGAAGGGGTTGCTTACTATGCTTTTAAAGAAAGACATCCTGGAACTAGTCCAATCCATCGTTTTCACTCTCAAGTTTCCGGAAAACACTTTTTTACTATCTCAGAACCTGAAAAAGAAAATCTTATCAATGGGGCTTATCCCGAAGCGAGGTATAACTACGAAGGAATTGCTTGGTACACTCTTCCACCAGCAGGAGATGGGGATTGCAAAATAAAGACCACTTATCTAGGTGGTGAAATTACTGTTGGTCTTTTGGAGATGACAAGAAATCAACTTAAAGATGAAGGCTTTCGCTTAAAAGCGAATAGAGACTATTCCATTAAAGATAGATCTGGAAAGATTATTGCAGCTAGAGTTAGTGCTAACTCAGAAACAAGAGTTAAGTATGATAATGATGGAAGATTGAGGGTTTATAATTCAATTCCAGAAACAATAGTAGACAGGGAAGTTCGTTTTGAAGAGTTTAGTGGTAATAACATTGATATAGTTTTTGAAATTAGACGCCCTGAAATGACTTACAATAAATATCGAGGGAAAATGAAACTTCGTTATAGCAAAACTTCAAAAAATATTTGGGCGATTGAAACTCTTCCTCTTGAGCAATACTTGTGGGGTTTTGGTGAAATTACTGGCACGGGTGATGATGATTATGACAAAACCATGTTAACAGCGGCTAGAACTTATGCTTATTGGAAAATGCTCTATTCAACAAAGTACGCATCAGAAGGATTTAAGGTGGTGCCAACTCCAGCTAATCAAATTTACCGAGGTTATGTCTACGAAAAAAAGTATGGTGATATTCGTAAGGCGGCAGAAGAAACAAGAGGTCAGATTATAAAACATAAAAGTGGTGACATTGCTTTGTCTCCTTATTCTTCTTGGACTGATGGGCGAACTAGGAGTTTTGAAGAGCGTTGGGGTTCAAAAGACTATCCTTGGTGCAAATCTGTCAAAGACCCTTATGGTAAACACCCGACTAAAAGCACTTCTCAATTAGAATCTGAAGGTAATCATATGGTTGGAATTAGTGCTCACGGAGCACTCAATTTAGCAGGGAAGCACAACTGGAAATGGCAAGATATCATCAAATACTATCTTTCAAACGTCTCAATTGTGAGTATTTACTAAAAGTCTATGTCAATAAAAAAAACAAAACTAATTCTACCTCTTTTGACGCTGAGCATTTTTCTTATTTTTCCCTTTTTAAAAGTGAGCGCCAGTCCTTTTGGTGGAATGATCAATGTGTTGATTGAATGTACTTGCAACAATAGCACTTTGATATTTGTTGGTGATCCGGTTGGCGGAGAATTCATTAAAGCGCCGGGAACAATAGCACATGCTTGCGAGCCAATGCTACAGGGGGAGTGGATTTTGGGCGAGTATAGCGGAGAGGTGTCTTGTGAAGTAATGACTTCTATGGGTTGTATTGAAATTAAACGAGCGCCTAAAATTGATTTTTATGGCACTTCTCCAAATGACTGCATTGGCGATGGCTCTTCTGGTTCAGGTAGCTCAACTAATCTTGGAGGCTTGCTTGGCGGTAGTAATAATTTTTTCGGTCAAAATTCAATTGATCGTTTTTTCTCTAACTCAAATTCAAACCACTTTTTCACAATGTCTCAATTAGAGATATTTAGCATTCTACAAGGACAAATAGGTGGTGACTGGAACTTTGAAGGCTTTGCTTTTAATGGCTTTCAAGGAATGAATGGGAATAATTTTAACATCACTTCTAGCCAAATTCTTGGTAGCATTAAAGATGCAATTACTAATGAAATTAAAAATAAACTTAAGCAAACTGTTTTAAATGGTGTCAATAGCAATGTTTTTGATAGCATAATTGATCCCGCTATTAATCAGGTTTTTGGTAAAATTGAAGACATAATCAAGGTTGATATGAACTTGGGAGGCAACTTAAATACAGATGTTTTAGGTCAAGTCTCTGCCGTATTAAATGTTAATATTGGGGAAATAATTAATCAAGGGAGTATTGATCAATTAATTAACGATATCGGAGGTAAAATTCAAGATGAGGTATCAAAAAGAATTGCGAATGAAATATCAAGCCGTATTAAAGTCAATATCCCGAGCGAATTAGAGGCTATTTTGCTAGGAAAGGTTGAGCCAATAACAGCAGAGCAAATAATTGAAGACATTGTTAGGAAGGTTGAGGATAAGATTTTGGGAGAAATCAACAAGGCAGTGGATAATAGCGTCATTGGGGAGCTAGAGAGAATCCTAAATGATATGCAAGGTATTGCTATTACACCAGAGAGTGCACAGGAGATATTGGATGATTTGCTAGTTTCGATGGGAAATAATGTGTTGGATGGAATTGTTGGTAATGTTCAAGGTCAATTTGCGGGCAATTTAATTCAAGTAGTTAGAGAAGAAGTTGTTGCAGAACTACCATCTTTGATAGAAGCCAAGCTTGATGAAAAAATTAGTCAAGCAATCCTTGACAATGTAATGGATGGAGTATTGAAAGAATTATCCAATCAGCTGGAGAATGAGGTTAATCAAAGATTGAAGCCCGTTTTCCGTTTTTATTCTTCTGCGTTAAATGCACACTTTTACACAATCAGTGAGTTGGAAAAAATGTCAATTATTAAAAACTATTCAGCTGAAGATTGGTTCTATGAAGGAATAGCTTGGTATGCTTTCAATACTCAGAGCGGACAGCAATACATTGACATTGCAAATAAAATTAGAGATAAGATCTCTAATGGACTAGGCTCTCGAGTGGATGATGCTTTAAGAGGTGAGGTGAGTGCCGAAATTATTTCAGCTTTAGAAAAAAAGTTAACCGGCTTATTGCTAGACGAAGTGAGAGAGGAAGTTGATAGAGTTTTAGATGAGCACCTTTCCAATTCTACTGCCAGGGATCTAGCCAATGTTATTGTAAATCAAGCAGATAAAGAATTAAATGACTGGATTAAAACTAATGTTAATGACAAATTAAAGCCCGTATTTCGGTTTTATTCATCTAAACACACCACTCATTTTTACACTATAAGTCCAGTTGAAAGAGATTTTATTATTAAAAACTATTCTGCCGAGGAATGGCTTTATGAAGGAATTGCTTGGTACACTTCAAATAAAAAATAACCTTTAACTCACTTAAAAATGGACAAGAAAATATTTTTCATTATTCCTTTTTTCATTGTATTAGCAGGATTACTTTTTTGGGCATATACCATTAAGAAAAGTCGTGAACTGCCAATTGACTCTGAGCAGCAGCAACAAATTTCCATTGAACAGCAAGAGAGACTGATTAATCCATCAGAGAGTGTTTATGACTCTACCACAGAAAACTCAGAAGAGGGTGAGGATATTGTCAGAAAAACCAATTATAATATAAAAAAAGAAGACTGTGAAAATGAATGTGCTAACTTTAAGATGGAGGAGGCACTAAGACATTGTCAAGAAGTTTGTGGGTTAATTCCAGTGGCTAAGGTTGAAGGGGAGGACGCTTGCTCTGAAAAAGAAGGTGTTGCAAAAGATTATTGTTTAAGAGATAAGGCAGTAACTGCAAAAGACTTTAAGGGCTGCGATTTAATTGTCGATAAAAATATTCATCAGCAATGTAAAAATCGAGTCTTAGAAGATATTATGGATGAATCTTCAATGGAGTGGTAATTGATCTTCATTTAATGGAATGAAAAAACTAAACAGATTTTTTATTAAACACTTCCTATTATTTGTCGGAGTTTTTGTTTTTGCTGGTGGTTGCATGGCTAATGAAAAGGAGGAGGTTTCAGTTGCTCAAAATCAAAATTATCCCCCTAGAGAAATAGTCATTCAATTCAAAAAAGAACTCTTAAGCCTTGAAGGTGAAGACAATCTTCAAAAAGCACAAGAAAAAATTAGTCAATTTAATGGCAAATTGTTACACAAAAATGAGATCAGCAATGTTGCTATTTTTCAATTAGATCAAGCTACTTTTGAAAAAAAGAGTATTAAGGAAGCGCAAAAATTTTTGGATGAAGAAATTGCTGAACTTAAAAAACTGCCATCAGTAAAATTTGCAGAGCCAAATTATCAAAGACGACCACTTTCCATTAAAACAAACGATCCTCTGAGAAATAAACTTTGGGGATTAGACAATAAAGGACAAGAAATACTCGGGTTTGCTGGCACTGTAGACGCAGATATTGATGCGCCTGAAGCCTGGGTTATTTCCAGTGGCCTAGTTGATATTCCTGTTGCAATAATTGACACTGGAATTAATTATAATCATCCAGATCTTGTTAGTAATCTTTGGAACGGCTCTGATTGTTTAGACAAAAATGGAGTTTATTTGGGTGGCTGTCTCCACGGTTATGATTTTGAAAAGGACGATCCAGATCCAATGATGGAAGACAATGAACACGGAACCTTAGTTGCTGGCATCATTGGTGCAACTCCCAATAACAACATTGGGATTTTAGGTGTTGCTCCAAGAGCCAAGATTATGAGTCTAAAAAGTAGTTTGACTATTTATGAATTAGTAAATGCAATTGACTTTATAATCGCTAATGACGTAAAAATAATTAATGCTAGTTATGGCGGAGAAGAGTTTTCTCAAATCGAATATCAGGCTATTAAAAAATTTGGGGATCACGGAGGTATTTTAGTGGCTGGTGCTGGCAATAATAACACTAACAATGATTCCTCTCACCACTATCCCTCTGACTATAATCTAAATAATATTATTTCCGTGGCAGCTACTAATCAATCTGATCAATTGTCCTCTTTTTCTAATTATGGAAAAATTTCGGTGGACGTAGCAGCCCCTGGGGAAAATATCTTAACCACTTCAGGGCAAAACAATTCTTTTGTCTATATTTCTGGCACATCAATGGCAGCACCTTATGTTTCCGGTCTAACAGCGTTATTGTGGAGCTATAAGCCAAATTTAAGTGCTCAACAAGTGAGACAGCTTATTTTAGAGTCAGGAGATAGTCTACCAACCCTTGCCAATAAAACTTCGACAGGCAAGCGAATTAATGCTTATAAAACACTAGATAATCCTTTTGCTCAAACAAAGGAGTTATATCGTTTTTATAGTCAAAATCATCAAGCACATTTTTACACGATTAGTAAAGCGGAGCGTGATCACATTATTGCTACTTATCCAAGAGAAGAATGGAACTATGAGGGAATTGCCTGGAAAGGCTTTGAGAATAAAGTGTCTGGCTTAAAACTTTTGCCAGTTTATCGTTTTTATAGCCTAGCTTATCGCAAACATTTTTTCACAATTTCAGAAGCAGAGAAAAATAAAATCTTTAGTGGAGCTTATCCAGAAGCACAATGGAACTATGAAGGAGTTGCTTGGTATGCTTATCCAACAATTAATACGGGACTTTCACCCATCTATCGTTTTTATAATCAAAATCATCAAGCACATTTTTACACCATTAGCAAAACAGAGCGTGACCACATTATTACTACTTATCCAAGAGAAGAATGGAATTATGAGGGCATTGCTTATTACTCACTGAAATAAAAAACAACTTTTGAGTTGAGCCAGAAGTGGGAATCGAACCCACGACCTACGCGTTACGAGTGCGTTGCTCTGCCAACTGAGCTATTCTGGCCAAGAGGCTATTTTCAATTGACTTTTGAGAAAAACTTATTTAAGTTTAGAGTAAAGTTTATTTATTTTCAAGACTTATGCTTTTAGCTGATATTAAAAGGGGAGTTAAAGAATTAAAAAATAAAATCGTTCAGTTGAACGACTGTCTTTGACTGGCAGGAGATTAGAAAAAAAATTACAGAAATAGAAAAAGAAACTACTAATCAAAATGATTGGTCTGATTATGCTAGATTAGGACAACTTGCAAAGGAAAAAGAAGATTTAAAAAATGAGTTAAAGGAGTGGGAGAGTTTAGTTCAAGAGCAAAAGGAGTTGAGTTTATTCATTAACTCCATCAATGAAAATGTGGACGACCTTCAATTAGCAGAGATTCAGTTGAAAGATTTGCTTGGAAGAATTAAACATTTTGAACAAAAGAAATTCTTTCAAGGTAAATATGACAAATCTAATGCAATTCTATCTTTGCAAGCAGGCGCCGGAGGAACAGATGCTCAAGACTGGGCAGAGATGCTTTTGCGTATGTACCTGCGTTATGCTGAAAGGAAAAATTGGTCAATTAAAATTTTACACCAGTCACGCGGACTAGAAGCGGGTATCAAAAACACTACCATAGAAATTCAAGGTCAAAATACTTATGGATTTTTAAAAAGAGAGGGAGGGGTTCATCGCTTAGTTCGACTTTCTCCATTTAATGCAGATAGTCTTCGCCAAACTTCTTTTGCACTGGTGGAGGTGTTGCCTATACTAGAAAGACAAGTTGAATTAAAAATTAACCCTGCAGATTTAAGAATTGATACCTTTCGAGCCTCTGGTGCGGGAGGACAGCATGTTAATAAGACTGACAGTGCAGTGCGTATTACTCACTTGCCAACTGGTCTAATGGTGGCTTGTCAAAATGAACGCTCTCAATTGCAAAACAAAGAAAAGGCAATGAAAATCTTAGAATCAAAATTGGTGCAGTTAATGGAACAAAAGCAAGTTAAAGAATTAGAAGACCTTAAGGGTGAGCAAAGAAAAATTGAGTGGGGAAGCCAAATTCGCTCTTACGTTTTACACCCCTATAAAATGCTTAAGGACCACCGCACTGAATTTCAAACCTCAGCTGTGGAAAAAGTTTTAGAGGGAGAGTTAGATGAATTAATTGAAGACAATTTAAATAAGATTGGGATGATCAAACATTGACAAATTGTCTTAAGGAGTTAATATCCTACTGGTTCTTTTTAAATCATTGCTTACTTAGGAGGAGAGCATGAAAAACTTGATAAAGCAGATATCGGTTATGGCTGAATATTGCAAAGACCAAGACCAAGGGTTTTGGTCGGCATATCAATATGCCAGAACCGCACCAGTGCTTCCTGCTGGGGCAGATAGGTGGTTTGTTATATTAAAGTCACCATTTGCAGAAAATTTTTGGTTTTACAGAGAGCTGCTAAAGACTCAAAAGAATCAAGAATTACTCATTGTGCCCGGCTCTTTAGAGCGGGATGCCTATAAAAATGGCTTTCCTTTAGGAGAGTGGGAGAAGTGGTGTATTGCGATTAACAACCAAGGCGTTATACCAACCGAGGCTTATGCCTTTCTTCCAAATGAAGAAAAACAAATCTTTTGGAGCTCAATGTAAATAAATGTAAGAAAAAGTTTTTAAGTAAAGGCTATTCTCTAAAAAGAGTAGCCTTTTTTCATCTCTGAAGAAAAAGCTAAATTAAACAAGAAAATTGGCCAACAAAAAACCAGCTATTTAGCGGGCTATCGGTTATTAAAACAAAAATATTAAACTAAGCAATTTTCTATTGGTGGGTGCAGGGGGAATCGAACCCTCGACCTTCTGCTTAAAAGGCAGTTGCTCTACCGACTGAGCTATGCACCCAATAAAAATATTTAATTTAAAAGTGAAAATTAACAACTAAAGATGATTATACAAATAACTTGAAAATTAGTCAATAACTTGTATACTTATAAGAAGTAAGTTTACTATTAAAACTCAAATTAATGAAAATCAAATCCCTACAGGCTCGTGAAATTCTTGACTCAAGAGCCAATCCAACAGTTGAAGTTAAAATTATTCTTGAAAACGGAGCGGAAGCGAAGGCAGCTGTTCCTAGTGGTGCCTCTACTGGTGAAAATGAGGCCTTAGAGCTAAGAGATAATAATGAGGAGCGTTATGGAGGAAAAGGCGTCTTAACGGCTTGTCAGAATATAATAGAAAAGATTTACCCGAGTATTAGAGATTTCAGTGTTTTTGATCAACAAAAAGTTGATCAAAAAATGCTAGAGATTGATGGCACTAAAAATAAATCAACCTTGGGTGCAAATGCAATCTTGGCAGTTTCTTTAAGTGTTGCTCGGGCTGCTGCTAATGCTAGAATGATGCCTTTATGGAAGTATTTGCAAGAAAAATTTGAGATTGAACAGAGAGAGGATGTTGTTCTTCCAGCTTTAATGATGAACGTGATTAATGGAGGCGCTCACGCTGATAGCGGTTTAGATTTTCAAGAATATATGATTGTTGTTGATGGTTTTGATAATTTCTCTGAACGCTTGAGAGCAGGAACTGAATTGTACCACGCCTTGGGAAAAGAATTAAAGGGGCGTGGCTTTAAAACAGCTGTTGGAGATGAGGGTGGCTTTGCTCCCGCCTTAAATTCAAATGAAGAACCTTTGGAATTGATGACTAAAATAATCAATGAAAGTTCTTTTGTAAATCAGGGCGACGTTCAGCTTGGCATGGATGTTGCTGCTAGTGAATTTTTTGATGGAGAAAATTATAAACTAACTCTAGAAGAGGAGACTATACCTGGTGTTTATTTAGCAAAAAAATATGAACAGTGGTTAGAGAAGTATAAAATACGTCTAATTGAAGATCCTTTTTCAGAGAAAGACTGGGAGAGTTGGAAAGCCTTTACAAATTCTCACGAAAACAATTTAACTTTAATTGGAGATGACTTATTAGTAACTCAAAAACAATTTTTAACACGGGCGATTGAAGAAAAAGCTTGTAATGCAATTTTAATTAAAGTGAATCAAGTTGGTTCACTTACTGAAACCATGGAAACCATTAAGTTAGCCAAGGAGAGTAATTTTAAAATCGCCGTTTCACATCGAAGTGGAGAAACCTGGGATGATTTTATTGCAGATTTAGCAATTGCAACTCAAGCAGAATTTGTTAAATTTGGTGCTCCAGCAAGAACAGAAAGAAGCACTAAATACAATCGATTGGCGGAAATTGCTCTGGATTTAGGAAAATAAATTTTTGAATTAACTTTGATAAAAAATATTTAATGAAAAAAATTATCTGCATCGGCTCAGTCACAAAGGATATTTTTTTAGCTATTGATGAAAGTAGAATTATTGACAATAGCCAAGATATAACTGCTAAGAAGTTAATGGCCTTTGAACTCGGAGCCAAAGTTTACGCTAATCATTGCTTGGAAAAATTTGGAGGCAGTGCAGCTAATGTGGCCACCGGATTAACTAAGGCAGAAATGAAAGCTTTTGTTTTTGCGCGTGTTAAAAAAGGTGAGGTTGGCAATTGGATTATAAAGCAGCTAGGGAAAATAAAAGTTAAGAAGAATTATTTGCAAAAAACGGGCGACGCTAACACTGCGGTTTCCGTAATTGTCTCTGACTACAAAAACGAAGATAGAATAATTTTTCGCACAGGCGACTCTGTTGAGACATTTGATCTAACTAAAGCATTGGAAAAATTTAAGGAGAGAGTTGATTGGATTTATGTTGGATCTCAAAAAAATAATTGGCAAAACAAACTAAAGGAAGTTTTCAGTTTTGCTGAAGTCAAAAAAGCAAAAATTACACTGTCTCCTTCAAGCTGGCAGATTTCAAAAGATGCTAAGGATTTAGTGGCTATTCTAAATAAAGTCAATGTTTTATTTTTAAATCGAGACGAAGCACTCGAGTTGGTTAAGAATATAGAAGGAGAGGTTGAAGACAATCCAGAAAGCTTACTAACAAAAATTTTATCCTATGACGTTGAAGTTGTTGCAATTACGGATGGGGCAAACGGTGCCTATGTTGGCAACAAAATTAATAAACTTTTTCTTCCTGCAGCCAAAACTACAGTAAGAGAAACTGTTGGCGCAGGAGATGCTTTTTGTAGTGGATTTTTAGCAAACTACATTGAAACAGAGGATATTAGACAAGCCTTAACCTGGGGAATTTCCAATAGCGCTGGCGTAATAAGTAAAATTGGAGGAGCAGAGGGATTGTTAACTAAAAGGGAGATGCGCCATCGAGGCAGTTTACTAGAAGATCAAATTAAAATTTTATAACTTTATCCATAAATAACAAACCATAATTAAAATGAAAAATTTTTTTAATCCCCAAAGTGTTGCAATTGTCGGCGCCTCTAATGAAAAAGGGAAAATAGGACAGATTTTAATGGAGAATGCTGGACAAAGCAAAAATTTAAAACTTTTCCCCGTCAATCCTAAAAGGAAGAAAATTAACGGGATTAAATGCTACCCAACAGTTTTAGATATCCAAGAAAAAGTTGATTTGGCCATCATTGTAATTCCAGCACGATTTGTTTTGCAGGTAGTAAAAGAGTGTGCGCAAAAAAAAGATCCGATTAAAAATATAATAATCATTTCAGCTGGTTTTGCTGAAAGTGGGGAAGCGGGAAGAAAAATAGAGTTAGAGCTTAAAGCAATTGCTGAAAAAAATAAACTTTTAATTTTAGGTCCCAATTGTCTAGGCTCAATTAATGCTACTGATGGAGTCAATCTTTCTTTTGCTAAAAATAATTTCCCTAAAGGCAATATTGGCTTAATTATGCAATCTGGGGCGCTAACCACGGCTCTTTTAGACCGAGCAGGAGAAGAGGGTCTTGGTTTTTCCTTGGTAACAACTTTGGGCAACAAAACTGTCCTTAATGAAAATGACTTCATCGACTATTATTTAAAAGACAAGAAAACAGAAATGATTGCTTTATATCTAGAAGACATTAGAGCTGGTCGGAGGTTTAAAAAAATTCTTGAAAAAATTAAAAATAAAAAACCAGTGATTGTGATAAAAGCAGGTCGTAGCGAACGCACTAAACAAGCAATTCAATCTCATACAGGAGCTATGGCAGGAGGGGTTGAAGTTTTGAAAGCAATTTTAGAAGAAAATAGAGCCTATTATACTGCAGGAATAGAGGAACTATTTGATCTTTTGAAAATTTTTTCCACTTTCCCTTTGCCGCGTAATAATAATTTAGCGATTATTACTAACGCGGGAGGACCTGGAGTTATTGCTACTGATTTAATCGAAGAGGCTGAAAATATCAATATTGCTCAACTTCAGAAAAAAACAATTGATCAATTAAAGGCTGTTTTACCAGCAGAGGCTTCTAAGGTTAATCCAGTTGATATTTTAGGTGATGCATTAGAAGATCGCTACCAAAATGCCATTGATGTAGTTGTGCAAGACAAAAATGTTGGGGGGATTTTAGCCCTAATCACACCACAAGCACAGACTCCCTTGAAAAAAATTGCTAACACTCTAGCTTTGGTAAATAAAAAATACTCAATTCCAGTTTATCCCGTTTTTATTACTGCTCACAACGAAGAGGCTATGAATGTTTTTAAGAAAAATGACCTAACTCATTTTGTTTACCCTGAGGAAATTATCAATGCCTTAAATAAGTTCTTCTCAAACCAAAAAACCAAGATATCTTCTGAGCAACTTAGTTTCAGAAAAAATAAACAGTCATCAAGCAAGGCAGAGAAAATAAAGATGATTGCAAAAAAAGACCAGCGACAAGTTCTTTTTTACAAAGAGGCTGTATCCTTGGCAAGTATTTATAAATTTAATCCTTTAGGCGCAACTTACTTAAATAACGAAAGAGACGTAAGTCTAGTAAAAAAATTTCCTATTGTAGCAAAAATTGACTCACAAACTGTTTTGCACAAAAGGGCTCGAGGCGGAGTTGTGCTAAATATTGAAAATGCCCAATCTTTAAAAAAAGTATTTCAGCAAATGCAAGAAAAATTTCCCAATGATCTTATTTTGACTCAGCCAATGGTTGAACCAGGAGTTGAGCTGATTATGGGAATTAAAAATGATCGAGAATTTGGTTCTGTGTTGTTAATTGGATTGGGTGGCGTTGCAACTGAAATTTTCAATCAAAAAATAATTCTATCATTACCAACCAATAAGGAAAATATCAAACAAAAACTAGAGAACTCATTAATTGCTAAGTATTTAATGAAAGAAAGAATTTCACTATCACAAGTTGTTGACGAGGCGTTTAAACTTGCTACTCTGGGATTTGAAAATGACTGGATTGAAGAGTTAGATTTAAATCCGATCCTTTTCTACGAAAATAAAACACCTTTAGCGATTGATATTAAGGTTTTAATTAAATAACCACTTCACACAATGAATGCAAAATATCAAAATAAAATATTGATTGTGGATGACAATGATGAAATTCGCAATTCTAACGCAGAGCTCTTTCGCAATAATGACTATGATGTTTTGGAGGCAGCAGACGGCATTGAAGCGCTTTCAATAGTAAATAATGAAGCCCGGATCGATGTTATTCTTACTGGAATTGATATGCCTAGAATGAACGGCTTTGAATTGATTGAAGAGTTGAAAAAGAATCCTCAAGGAGAGAAGATTCCAGTGGTTGTTTGCTCTCACTTGGGAAGGGAGGGGGATCGAGAGAAAATGTTAGCAATTGGTGCTAAGGATTTTATTTTACAAGGTATTGACTCTCCTGCTGAAATGGTGCACCGAGTGGCTATTGTTATTAAGCAAGGAAGCTACTTACTAAGAATTGATCCTTTAGATTTGGACGCTAAAAAGATGGCGGAAGACTTTAATTATCCAGCTAACTTCAAATGCAAAAACTGCTCTACTAATCTAGCCTTAAAGGTAAAATTTAACCCAACTCGTGAAATCTCTGCTAAAATTATATGCCCCGAGTGTGGACTGAATCATTGAATTAATGAAAAAAAATTGGAAAATTAAAAAAAATGAACTAAAAGCAGTAGCCTCTTCTAACGAAAAAATAATTACTAGCATTTTGTTAAACCGAGGTCTTACTACTGAAGAAGAAAAAAATGCCTTCTTGTTTCCTGACTACGAGCGAGACTTACACGATCCATTTTTGATTAAGGACATGCAAAAGGCTGTAGATAGAGTTCTTTTAGCGAAAAAGAGAAAAGAAAGAATTTGCATTTATGGCGACTACGATGCTGATGGAGTAACTGCTACAGTTTTAGTTAAAGATTTTTTCAACCAAATTGAATTGGATTTTTTTTGTTACATCCCAGATAAAGATAAGGAGGGTAATAGTTTAAACAAAGAAGCTATTGACTACATTAAAACCCAAGGGGCAAATTTGATTATTACAGTTGATTGTGGAATTTCTAGTTTTAAGGAGGTGGCTTACGCTAATGAAAATGAAATCGAAGTCATTATTACGGATCACCATTCTTTACCAAAAAAATTACCCGCTGCATTAGCAATTATTAATCCAAAAGCAAGTCCTGATTATCCAGAGAAAAACTTGGCAGGAGTGGGAGTTGCCTTTAAATTTGTTGCTGCTTTGGCAGGTAGTTTTGAAGAGTATGAGAAAGATCAATTAAAATGGTTGTTAGATCTGGTTGCGATTGGAACAATTGCTGACTGCGTTCCCTTGATTGGAGAAAACCGTACACTTGCTAAGTTCGGCTTGCTGGTCCTTTCTAAGACAAGAAGAGTTGGTTTAAAGCAAATTTTTCAAGTTGGATCTTTGAATATTAACAGTGGGTTAATTCCGTCTGCTGAACAAATCTCTTTTCAATTAGCGCCACGAATTAATGCAGCGGGTAGGATCGACCACGCTAACTTAGCCTTTGATCTGCTTTCGGCTGTAGAGGGAGAGGAGTCATCAGCTAGAATTTTAGCTCTAGAACTTGAAAGCAAAAATCAACATCGACAAAAAATAACTGAAAAAATTATCAGTGAAGTAGAGAATCGATTGAAAAATAAGAACAATCTTCCTGCAGTTATTGTTGAATGGGCGCCTCATTGGAGTTATGGAATTGTTGGTTTAGTCGCTGGTAAAATTGCTGAAAAATATCATCGACCAACTTTAATTCTTCAGGAAAAAGATAGTATTTTACGAGGTTCAGGTCGTTCGGTCCCAGAAGTTAACTTCATAGAAATTCTAAGAGAATCTGATCATTTAATGAGTAAATACGGCGGACACTCACAAGCACTTGGTGGTGAATTTCCCAAAAAAAATGTAGAGGAACTTAGTCGCAATCTAGAAAAAAAAATAGCACCTCTTTTAAAGAAAGAGAATATTTCTGAATTAGAGATTGATACTGAATTAACCTTGGCGCAAATCAATTTTGATTTAGTCAACCAGCTTTCTCAACTAGAGCCGTTTGGAGAAGGCAACCCAGAACCAATCTTCTTGACAAGGAACCTAACTGTTTCTGACTTAAGGCTAGTCGGCAACGGAGAAAAACACCTAAAGTTAATTCTTTCTGATGGCGAGCCTGACACTAACCGTCTTTCCGCTATTGGATTTCGTCTTGCAGATAACTACGCTAATCTAAAAATAAATGACAAGATTGATCTAGTTTTTACCCTGCAAAAAAACCAATGGAATGGAATTGAATCAATCCAGGCCAAAATAATTGACTTGAATGTCATTTCCTAAAATTTACTTTAAAGAGCCTTATTTACAAGGCTAAAAGACATGACTATGTTGACCAGTTGAATTTTTTGATTTATCCTATGTTAAAGATAATTAAGATAGATTTTGTTTTTTATAGATTAATTTTCTAAGAAATTAAAGCATTTAAGCACGCCGCGTTCGTCTAGTGGCTAGGACACCAGGTTCTCATCCTGGCAACACGGGTTCGATTCCCGTACGCGGTACAGGGTAAAAGTAGAGAGAAGTTAATTGATTCGGTTCCAATGAGGACTTGTTTAAGTTTGATTGCTTAAGAAATAAAACTTTCTTATGGAAAAAGAGGCAATTCAATTATTAAAAGAACACAAAGAAGTTTTGGATTGTCATTTGGGCAATTTTTTACAAAAAAAGGTCAAGACCTTTGGGAACTATGATCCCACAATGTCTGTTTTAATGAAAAAAATAGAAGATGTTGTTTTAGCGGGAGGAAAGAGAATTCGACCAACTTTACTCCACTACGCCTATTTAGCAAGCGGGAAAAAAGATAGTGCAAAAATTATTGATATTGAAGTTGCGGTTGAATTAGTTCACAATTATCTACTTATTCACGACGACGTTTTTGATCGAGATGACATTCGACACGGAGTAAAAACGATCCACAAAAGATATCTGGAGAGCCACCGTTCAAAAATCAAATCGACTGAAGATTTAGTGCATTTTAGTAATTCCATGGCAATTTCAGCGGGAGATGTTTTGGTCGCTCTAGCAAACTCTCTGGTGCTGCAAACTGCTTTGAAAAAAGAAACTCTTATTAAAATCACTCAACTACTTCAAGATACAATTCTAATGGCTTTTGTTGGGGAGGTAAAGGACATTGCCTTGAGCCATTCGCTAAATGTTTCAAAAAATGATATTCTAAAAGTACATCGCTTCAAAACAGGGATTTACACTTTTGAAAATCCAATCAAGATGGGGTTAATCCTTAGTGGAGAAGAGGATAAAGAGGTTTATAAAAAGTTTTCTGACTACGCAATCCCACTGGGAATTGCCTTCCAACTAAGAGATGATATTTTAGGATTAATGGGCGATGAAAAAAAATTAGGCAAACCAGCTGGTTCTGATGTCAAAGAAGGAAAAAAAACGCTCTTAACCACTAAAGCTTTAGAGTTGGGCAATAAAAAGCAACAAGCTTTTCTTAGGAGTCGTTTAGGTAAAAACAATTTAACAGAAAAAGAATTAAATGCCTTTCGTCAAATTGTCGTTGAAACTGGATCCCTGGATTACTCTCAAAAAAAATGTACCAAATTGATCCAAGAGGCTCTTGATGCACTACAGAAGATTAATTTTAAGAATAAAAAATCAGCTACTTTTTTTAATGGAATTGCAGAATATATAGTTTCCAGAAAACACTAATAATAAAAATATGTTAAAGAATGATAATTTAAAACCTAGACATGTTTTAATTATCCCCGACGGTAATCGTAGATGGGCGAGAAGTAGAGATTTAAAACCTTGGGAGGGGCATTGGATGGGAGCGGAGAAGATTGAGGAAATCACTCGAAAGGCATTAGCTTTAAAAATAAAAAGCCTTACCTTTTGGGGTTCATCTCAGGACAATTTAACAAAACGACCATTTTTAGAAAAAAAGGCTTTGTTGGAGATCTATGAAAAATATTTTAAACGTCTGATTAAATCAAGGGAAATAATGGAAAATGAAGTCAAAATTCAATTAGTTGGTCGCTGGAAAGAGCAATTTCCAAGTCAACTAAAAAACATCCTTGAAGATGGCGTTAATTTGACCAAAAATCATTCAAAATACCTCCTTAATTTCCTCTTGGCGTATGGAGGAGATGATGATATTATGGAGGGAGTCAAGAGAATTGTTGCTAGGGCAAAAGAAGGTCTGAATGAAAAAGAGCTCACTAAAGATTTTTTTGCAAATCACCTGCTTAGCGCAAATCTTCCACCGGTTGACTTGATCATTCGCACTGGAGTGGAGGGTGATCCGCATAATAGTGCCGGAGTTTTGATGTGGCAAACTCAAGATTCACAATATTACTTCTCAGAGAAAATGTTTCCAGATTTTGGAGCTGAGGATTTTGAAAAAGCGATTAATGATTTTGGTAAAAGAGAAAGGAGAAAAGGTAAGTAGTTTTTTGCTAAAAAACTTAAAGCTTAATTATTAAATTTAAAAATAAAATGGCATTAGAATTTAACGATTCAAACTTTGAAGCAGAGGTTTTAAAAAACGAAGGAGTAACTTTAGTTGATTTTTGGGCACCTTGGTGCGGTCCTTGTCAAATGATGGGACCAATTATCGACGAAGTTGCTAAGGAGGTTGCAGAAAGGCACAAAGTAGGAAAGCTAAACGTAGATGAAAATCAAGCTACAGCGCAAAAATATGGAGTAATGTCAATCCCAACTCTTCTTATCATTAAAAATGGAGAGGTCGTAAAGCAATTGGTGGGCGTTCAATCCAAAGAAGCCTTGATTAAAGAATTAAATAACGCTTAGTAGCAGTAAAACGCTTTTTGCATAAACACTAAATCATGAAGGAAGTTATCATTATTGGCTCTGGACCTGCTGGTCTTAGTGCCTCGGTTTATCTCTCTCGCTATAAAGTGCCACACTTAATTATTGGTCCGCAGGCGGGTGGCTATATTAATAACACTGGGGAAATTCAAAACTACCTTGGTTTTTCAAGTATTCAAGGCTGGGAATTGGCTCAAAAAATGAAAGAACATGTGACAGAATTAGGCGCAGAAACATTACAAGAAGAGGTGATTGAGATAAAAAAAACCACTAATGGATTCGAAATTAAAACTGGATTAGAAAAAAAACTTGAAAGTCGTTTTATTATTTATGCTGGAGGAACTAAACATCGAACCTTAGGGATTCCTGGAGAAAGGGAGTTGGAGGGAAAAGGAATTTCTTATTGTGCCACTTGCGACGGTCCGTTTTTTAAGGAAAAAAATGTGGCTGTGGTTGGTGGTGGGAATAGTGCTGGCAGTGCCGCCTTAATTTTAGCTCAACATGCAAAACAAGTAACTATTTTTTATCGCGGAGAAAAACCTCCTATGCTACCTAGTTATCTTGATCAAATCAGTCAATCAAAAAATATTGAGTTGGTTTGTTGTACCAATCTAAAAGAAATTAAAGGTTCTGATAAAGTTACAAGTGTAGTTTTGGATAATCCCTATAATGGTAAAAACACCTTTAGTCTAGATGGAGTCTTTATTGAAATTGGTTCTGATCCAAGGGTGGAGATTTTAACAAAAATAAAAGTTGAGCTAGATGAATGGAATTATATTAAGACCAATCAAGACCAGTCCACTAATGTTCCTGGATTTTATGCAGTCGGAGACGTAACCACAGGCTCTAACGGTTTTCGTCAAATTATTTGTGCCGCTTCTGAGGGAGCTATCGCTGCCTTGGCAATTTTTGAAAAATTAAAAGAGAGACAGGATACTTAAGCGTTATTTAAAATACAATTATTCAAAAATTTCCTCAGGAGAAGGGGAGTGCCATTATGGAGAAAATAAGAACACTCTTCTCAAAAGCATTTTCAGCAACATCCTTTTGTCAATAAAACTTTCATGAAAAATTCAGCAACAGCTTTAATTACATACAATAAAAAAATATTAATGTTATTGCGGGATAATAAGCCAGAAATTCCAGATCCTAATTGCTGGCAGTTGATTGGTGGACAGTTAGAGTCAAATGAAACACCGATCGAAGCTTTAATTCGAGAGGTTAGGGAGGAATCTAATCTTGAAATTAAAAAGAACGAGCCAATTTTGATTGGTGAAATTAATTTTTTGGGAAAGAAGAAAATTTTTCTTTACTGGATTAAGTTATCAAAAGAAAAGGCAAGAGAAGTTAAACTAGGAAATGAGGGGCAAGAAATAGCGTTTTTCTCCATAAAAGAGCTAGAAAAATTAAACTTAGGACTAAATACTTCTAATTATTTTAAAAAATTTAAAAAAGGTTTAAAAAATATTGTGGAAAATGAAGTGATGGATAAAAAGGCATTGGGTTTTTAAAAGAAGGTTTTTATTTTTTATAAATAGTGTCAAAATCACCATAAATTCACACAGCTATACAATTATTATTGCGCAGACTATATAAGTAAAAAATTAATAATCAGCAAAGATGAATCCAATTAAAATCAGTCAAGGAGGGAAGTTAGAAACAAGCTCTAAAATTAAAGTTACTCAAAAAAACCTAGCCGAAGTTTACACACCAGGAGTGGCCCAAGTTTGTTTAGCGATTAAAAAAAAGCCAGAGAAGGTGCGAGATCTGACTTGGAAAAATAGATCAGTAGCAATAGTTTCTGATGGGACAGCAATTTTAGGCTTGGGTAATATTGGTCCAGAGGCAGGACTTCCAGTGATGGAGGCTAAAGCATTGCTTTTCAAGCAACTGGGAGGAATAGACGCTGTTCCAATTATGCTCAATACTAATAATCCAAAAGAAATCATTCGAACTGTTAAAAATATAGCTGCTGGCTTTGGTGGTATAAATTTGGAAGATATTGCTGCTCCAAATTGCTTTCAAATAGAAAAAGCTTTACGCTCTCTACCAATTCCAGCTTTTCACGACGATCAAGATGGAACTGCAATTGTCACATTAGCTGGCTTAATTAATGCCACTAAAGTAGTTGGGAAAAATCTAAAAACTACTAAAATTATTATTTCTGGAGCGGGAGCTGCGGGAATTGCAATTGCAAGGTTGTTGCTTGCCTATGGCTGCAAGAACATAACGCTTTTTGATTCACAGGGCTCAATTTATCAAGGACGCAAAGGTTTAAATTTTATTAAAAAGGAAATTGCCCAAAGGACAAATCTAACCAAAGAAAACCTGGTTCTTAAAAAAGGAATTAAAGAAGCGGACATTTTTATTGGAGTCTCTGGTCCCAAACTACTAAATATCAGTGATATTAGAAAGATGAAAGAGAGGGCAATTGTTTTTGCGATGGCTAATCCAACTCCAGAAATTATGCCGGAAATCGCTCTAAAGGGTGGAGCGGCTATAGTTGCGACTGGGCGGAGTGATTTCCCTAATCAGATTAATAATGCACTAGTTTTTCCAGGAATTTTCAAAGGAGCATTAAAAAATGAAGCTCGTGCAATTAGCCAAAAACACAAATTAGCTGCAGCAATTAGCCTCTCTTCCTTGATCAAAAATCCAACAAAAAATAACTTGTTGCCAAAAGTAACTGATCGAAGAGCGGTAGAAGCAGTTGCAAAAGTTTTTCAATAAAGTTAGTAGCTTTATTTGCAACTTTAATTTTATCTGGTAGAATTAACGCAAGGAGGGCCTAATTTTATCAGCACTAAATACATGAAAATTGTTTTACTAGAAGAAGTCAAAAATGTCGGAAAAAAGGGAGAAGTTAAGGAGGTATCTGATGGTTTTGCTAGGAATTTTTTACTTCCAAGACAGTTGGCTGAGCCGGCAAATGAGGCCAATATTGCAAGAGCCGAAGCTATGCGAGAAAAAATTGATCAATTAAACGAGAAGGAGTTAAGTGAAAAAAGGGCTTTAGCAGACAAACTAAAAGGTAAAAAAATAGTGATTAAGGCCAAATCAGAAAACGGAAAGCTTTTTGGTGCAATCACTAAAAAACAAATCGCACAAGAACTTTCAATTGCTGATGAATCAACTATTTTATTAGAAAATGCAATCAAAGAATTGGGTGATTTTGTAATCAAAGTGCGTCTTGCTGAAAACATTGAGACAGAGGTAAAACTAACTATAGAGTCAGATTAAATTAATTATATTTTGAGTGGAAGGAAGCAGACAAGGTTACTAAAAAAAGTCTGTTTCTTTTTTTAGGGAATTTTAATTTTTTAAAAAACAAACTAAATGGCTAAGTACATCTTTGTTTTTGGGGGAGTAATGAGTGGAATAGGGAAGGGGGTTGCCACTTCTTCCATTGCTAAAATTATTCAATCTCGCGGCTACAGAGTGACTGCCATTAAAATTGATCCTTATGTTAATGTTGATGCGGGCACAATGAACCCAACAGAGCACGGGGAGGTTTTTGTTATGGACAGTGGGTTGGAAACTGATCAAGACATGGGAAATTACGAACGCTTTCTCAATATAACACTACCTAGAGAAAATTATATGACGACAGGCAGTGTTTACAAAAAGGTAATCGAGCGAGAAAGAAATCTTGAATACAATGGAAAATGCGTTCAAATTATTCCACATGTAACCAACGAAGTAATCGATACAATTACAAACGCAGCTAAGAAAAATAAGGCTGATTTTGTAACAATTGAAGTTGGTGGTACAACAGGTGACTATGAAAATGACTTATTCACTGAAGCAGCTCGCCAGTTGAGACTTCGCCTGGGGAAAGAAAATGTACTCTTTGTTATGATTGGCTATGTTCCATTTCCCAATATTGTGGGTGAGATGAAAACAAAACCTACTCAACAGGCTGTACGTGCCCTCAATGCTGCTGGAGTTCAAGCTGATATTATAATTGCTCGTAGTGAAAATCCCATTGATGAAAGAAGAAAGGAGAAAATTGCCTTGTTTTGCAATATCGAAACTGAAGCGGTTATTTCCGCTCCTGACTCTGAGTCAATTTATGAAATTCCTCTCAATTTTGAAAAAGACCACTTGAGCGAGATAATTCTCAAAAAACTTGCACTTAAGCCAAGAAAGAAAAACTTACAAGACTGGGAAAACTTTGTTAAAAAAGTTAAAAACGCTAAAAAGGAAATTAAAATCGGCATGATTGGAAAATATTTTGGAACTGGAGATTATGTGCTAACAGATGCATACATTTCAGTCATTGAAGCAATCAAGCATGCTGCTTATAACAATGGTTTAAGACCAAAAATTGACTGGATTGACTCTGGAAAGCTTGAAAAAAATGAAAAAAAACTTTCCATATTAAAAAAATATGATGGCATTATCGTACCTGGTGGATTTGGTTCTCGCGGAATTAAGGGAAAACTAAAAACAATTCAATATGCAAGAGAGAATAAAATTCCTTACTTGGGACTTTGTTACGGAATGCAGCTGATGATAGTTGAGTACGCCCGAAATGTACTTGGAGTTAAGAATGCCAATACTGCAGAAATTGTACCAAAAGGGAAGAATCTAGTTATTGATTTAATGCCGGAACAAAAGGAAAGTCTTAAGAATAATAAATATGGCGCTACAATGAGATTGGGCAGCTATCTTTGCAAAATCAAACCAGGTACGATAGCCTATGAAAGCTATGGGAAAAAAGAGGTGTCAGAGCGCCATCGCCATCGCTACGAAGTAAACCCTAAATACATAGCTGACTTAGAAAAAGCTGGTATTATTTTTTCTGGGAAATCTCCTGATGGAAAGCTAATGGAAATTGCTGAATTACCAAAAGAGAAGCACCCTTTTATGCTTGGAACTCAATTTCACCCAGAATTTACCTCTTCACCACTAAAACCAAACCCTATCTTTTTAAAATTTATTGAAGCAGTCTCAAATTATAATAAAACTAAGATTGAAAGGGTGGGGTAGTAAAAAAACGAAACCGAGCTAACCTCGGTTTCGTTGTATAAAAAATGTAAAAAGACCTAAATGATTATCAAAAAACTATTCAACTTCAATAAATTTAGCCTTTTTCAATGTTCCAGTAAAGCGCACTATCTTCTTAGTCACAAACTTAACCACACCGTCTTTTACAGCGATAATGGTATCATCCTTGGTGATTTTGGTGTTTTTTCCTGCTCTAAAACCAGAACCTCTTTGTCTAACCAAAATTTCCCCGACTTTAACTTTTTGCCCACCAAAGCGCTTTACTCCTAAATATTTTGGGCGAGAATCACGTCCCAACTGAGTGGAACCTCCTGCTTTTCTAGTTGCCATTGCTCTAAGTAATTATTTTTAAACTAACTGATTGAAAACTATCCTTCATTCTAACTAAAAATAACACTCATGTCAATGTTTGAGCGAAATTCAGAAGACCAAAAATTTGATTACAGTAAATTAATATTAACGCTACTAACTGTTTTCCTAATCGCAATCGCTAGTTTTCAAGTTGGAAGAAATACAAAAAGCACCATTGATCACAACCTAAAAGTAGAAGAGCTGAATAATGAAAAACATCTCGTTAAAAATGATCTAGAAAATGAAAAACTCTTAACATTATTAAGGGCTATGGAAAGAAAGCAAATAAAAATCCCAGAAAACACTAAGACGGCAGCCTCAAATCCAGCAAAAGGGAATAGTGATGAAAAGATAACTGATGAATGCCTATTTATTGCTTCAAAGAACTCTACAAAATACCATCGATCAGATTGCTCCACTGCTCAAAGAATAAAAGAGTCTAATCGAATTTGCTTTGCTTCAGAAAAAGATGCAGAATCAGAAGGCTACACTGCAGCAACAGACTGTGCTAAAAAATAACTTAATATTCTAATTAATTTTATAACTTAATAAGTTAATTTAAAAAATGAAACAAGAAAAACCAATTATTATTTCACTGGGAGGATCTTTAATTGTGCCAGACAAGATTGACTGGAGATTTTTAAAAAAATTCAGAAAAGTGATTGTTTCTCAGATAAATAAGGGAAAGAAGTTTGTTATTATTGCTGGTGGTGGGAAAACTTGCCGAAACTATCAAGCAGCGGCTGATAAAGTGGTTAAGCTCACAAATGATGATATGGATTGGTTGGGAATTCACGCTACTCGACTTAATGCCCACTTAATCAAAACTATCTTTCGTCGTTATGCCCATCCTCGTATCAACAAAAACCCTCGCACTAAAGAAGATCTAAGGAAACATTTTTCTAAACAAGAAAAAATTATGGTCGCTGCTGGTTGGAGACCAGGCTGGTCTACAGACTTCGTAGCCACCATTTTAGCTGAACGCTTGGGAGCAAAAACAGTGATTAACCTTTCTAATATAAAATATGCTTATGATAAAGATCCAAATAAATTCAAAGATGCTAAGAAAATTGAGAAAATAAATTGGACTGACTTTCGTAAAATTGTCGGCAATAAGTGGAATCCTGGCGCTAATTTACCGTTTGATCCAATTGCCTCAAAAGAAGCAGAAAAACAAGGGCTGAAAGTGATAATTGCAGATGGCAAAAACATTGAAAATCTAAAAGACATCTTTAATAATAAAGCTTTCAAAGGAACAACTATTGAAAATTAAGTCTGATAAAACTACTTAGACTTGACGCCTAAAGTAAAGGTTTCTTTCTTCAACTTTTTTGCTTTTTCAATTTCTTTTTTTTGAGAAGAGGGAAGTGTCTCTGCGACCTTTTTTAATTTACTCTCATTTAGCTTAAGCACACTTAACCATCGCTTTTCACCCAAAATTCTCCTTAAAGAAGCCTCATCATACTCAAAAGTCTTTCTATATCTTTTGGTGATAGAGCCTTGTGAGCTGAATAATTGTTCAACTTCTTCATTTTCCATTATTTCATCAATCTTAGATTTGACTTCGGCAAAGCGTTTTTTGTTTGACTTGATTTTATAATATAACTCGATGTATTCATTAATAACCTCTTCCTGTTTTACAGAATCAACATCCTCTTTCTTAAACTTGTGCTTCCACATTGGACAAGTTTTTTGATAGCCACACCAGTCACACAATGGATTTATTACAGCAGGGAAGTCTGATTTTTCAATCTCCCCAATCAAATCAAGAATCAATGTCTTCCCTTCTTTAATTCTTTTTTCGTCTAAAACAGCGGTTAGCTTGGCTTGATGGTGCAGAAAAAATAAAGACAGCTTAATGTTCTTAAGATTTTTTTGCTCTTCTGGGTAGCGTTTTAAAAGAGCAAGTAGATAAATAAATAGTTGCAAATCATTTTCAACCAATTCTTGTGAGGGCATTTTTTTGGCTGTTTTATAGTCAATAATTTCAAAGCCATCTTCTGTTTTGTCAATTCGATCAATTGAACCAGAGATTATATGTTCTACTCCTTTTTCATCTTTAATTTCAACTGAAAAGTATGACTCAAGGGCCACAATTTTGGCTTCATCTGGTCTAAATTTTCTATAATACCCCTGTATAATTTTAACACCCTGAGCAAAAGCAGCGCGCTCCTGCATAGGATCATCAAAGACATCAGAGTTCCATTTTGATGAAAAATGATTAAGAGCATCTTTTTCTGATGGAGGAAGAAACCCACCTTGATGGATAAACTTCATAGTACCATGAATCAGAGTCCCAAAAAAAGCCTCAGGACCCTTAGGTGTTTTTATTCTATCAATCTCTTGAAATTTATACTTCAGTGGGCAAGATCGAAAGGTGTTTAATGAAGAGTAGGAGGTATTCATATTTTATATTTGTTAAATTAATGCTTACAACTAATTAGACTTGTCTTATTTGATCATCTAATTGTTTAACTATAGCTTATTAGAGTTTAACTCATAACTCTCTAAATAGCTATTCGGCGATTGCTTTTTTAAGACAACGTCGTAAAAGATACATTGTGCGACGTTCTACATATTTTTATAAAGAGGTGCTACCTCTTGTAATTATGCCTTATTTTTTTATTTAAACTATCACTATCTTTTATTCCTCTTCCGGTCTGGGAATTTGTCCCGAGTCGAAAAACCACTGGGCGCTTTCCAGTTTCTCTGCCTCTGTTCTGTTCGCTAATTGCTGATTGAGTTCTTTCACTTTCTTGTTGTATTCCTCTTCACTTAGAATCCAATCTTTTGGTGGCTTCCAGACTTGCGATGATTTTTCTTCTGGTCTTTTCATTGATTTTTAAATACTTAAGTTCATTAAGAAACTCTTTTAATTATAACTTATTTTACTGAAATTGTCAATAGTTTCACTTTTTAAAACTGCACATAATTTCATCAAACATAGATAGCCAACAGGCTAAAGCACTCTATTTCTTTTTGTAAATGATCATTTGATCTATCTCTGAAGAAGTATTATAGACAGCACTAACTAATTTTTTAGATGTTTCAAGGAATATATTTGCCCCAAATAAAGGATCGTGCACAACATATTTACCACGATCATCCTTAGAATGAATTACTACATAGTGTCCAGCTCCAGTGGAAGAACGAATGAATACAATAACTGGATTTTTTTGCGCCAATTCCCTATCAACCTGGCTCCAATTAATATTGCCATGCGCTTGATCAGAAATAAGTGTCAATTTCTTCTTCCGCTCCTTTGGCCACTCCTTTGGCCATACAATTAAATCTCGATCATAAATTGATTCAGACGAAAGTTCACCTGGAGTAATTTTTTCCTTGTGGTAAGTGAAAACCATTGAAACCGCTGAAATTGCACAGCCATAATCTTTTAATAAAGAAGATGAAAGTCCAATTCTCTTATAACCCCAACGATCATCATCTTGAGCATAGTACCAACTATTAGATGCCAAGCCACTCTTCGGCTTGGGGGAGTTTTTAATAATTGCTAAGCTTTCACCAGAAAAAGACTCTCTTCCTCCAATCAGTTCCTTTTTTTGAGCCTCAACACGACTAAGTAAGTCTTGATATTTAGCCTCCTCTCCTTGCGTTTTATCCAATAAAACTTCCTTGCTTAACTTTTCATTGTTTAAATAAAAAACCTTTTCGTTTAAATCCTGTTTCTTCCCCTCCAATTCATCCTTCTTTTTTTTATGTGTGCCTCTTTCTTCCTCGAGCGCTTTTTTCTGTAAGGCAATCTCAGTCAACTGCTTATTGATTTTGCTAGAAGTTTGATTAAGATATTCTGCTTGATTAAGACTTTCGGTTAGGCCGTCTTCTTTGGGGGAAAGTAGGTGAAATAATGACTCCTTGTCTAATTGGTAATAGATTTTTAAGGCTTCCTTTAGGTTTTTTTTGGTTTGTTCTAATACTTTTTCTCTTTGGCTTATTTCTCTTTCCACCAAATTGACATCTTCTGTCTTCTGTTGAATATTTTTCTCTGTCAGTCTAATGTCATTTGAGAAATTATCTGTTTGAATTTCAATTAGCTCTAATTGATTACTCAATGTTTTTTGCTGTTGTTGTTTTAAATCAATTAAGTCACGATATTTTTTTGCCTTTTCTTCTAACTCATCAATCGCCTCTTCATTATCAGCATTATCACTGTTTGTCGCAGAGTTATTTTGTTGTCCTCGTGCACTTTCTGGGATAGCCAAAACATTTCTAGAAGAATTCCCTCCAGGAGAAATTAAAAAAACCGACAGAGCAAATATAAAAATTGTCTGAGTTACCCCTTTTTTTATTTTTTTATTTAATAGCCCACTCATTTATTTTTAAGTTTACTTTTGTTTAATTTCATCTTTATTTTAACACTTTAAAATAATTTAGCCATTCAACTCAATCGATTTTATTGCTTTTTCTAATCTACTGATAGTCTCATCCTTTCCTAGAACCCAAGCAATTTCAAAGGGACTTGGGCTTTTTTTTGCTCCAGAAACTGCTACTCGAAGTGGCCACAATAAAGCACCTCTGTCACTACTATCTGCAATTTTTAGTAACTCTGCTTGCAATTTAGCCACATTAAAATCTTCTTCAGCTAAATCGCTTAGGAGATCTAACGATTTTTTTAAAGACTCTATTAACTCAACTTCAGTCATTTTCTTCCATAATAACATCTTAACATCTGGTTGAGGTGCTTTGAAATAAAAATCAATATTTTCAACAATATCAGAAAGCTTTTTTACTCTCCCCTTCTCTACCTCAACAATTTTAACTAATTTATCATCATTTGTTTTAATATTATTTTTGGCTAGATATTCTTCTAGATATGGTCGACATAAAGCCAAAAATTCCTCATTAGTTTTTTGTTTAATGTAATGAGCATTCATCCAATCCAACTTTTTATAATCGAAAACTGCTCCAGCTTTATGCAAGCCTTCTGGATTAAAAGCTTTTTCTAGTTCTGCTAATGAGAAGTATTCCTGCTCTGTTTTTGGATTCCAACCTAAAAGTGCAATGAAATTAACTAACGCTTCTGGAAGATAGCCTTTTTTCATAAATTCATCAACACTCACATCGCCACTTCGCTTGGATAATTTTTTGCGGTTTCCTCCTAAAATATTTGGCACATGAACAAATTTGGGCAACTCCCAGTTAAAAAATTTGTAAAGCAAAATATGTTTGGGTGTACTTGGTAGCCAATCCTCTCCTCGAACTACGTGAGAAATTTTCATTAAATAATCATCCACCACCACTGCTAAATGATAAGTCGGAAAGCCATCTGCTTTAATTAAAACCTGATCATCTACTGTTTCCGATTTAATCGAAATTTTACCATAAACCTCATCTTTAAATTCGATTAGCTCACCTCTTGGCACATTTAAACGGACAACGTGCTTCTCTCCTGCTGTTAATCTTTTCTCAACTTCTTCTGAAGATAGGCTTAGACAATGCTTGTCATACATCGGCGCTTCCCTTCTTGCCTGCTGTTCCTCTCTTAACTCTGCCAACCTTTCTCTGCTACAAAAACAATGATAAGCATGGCCTTTATTTATTAATTCTTGAGTGTGTTTTTGGTAAAGCTCCAAGCGCTTTGATTGCACATAAGGCCCAAAGTCTCCCTTTTCAACAAAACCCTCCCCTTCTGCTGCAACAACACCCTCATCTACTTTAATTTTAACCCAATTTAAAGTCTCAAGAATCTTTTCGATAGAACCGGGTACTAACCGAGCCTGGTCAGTGTCCTCAATTCTTAGCAAAAAGTCACCTTGTTCTTTTTTAGCTAAAAGATAGGCATAAAGAGCGGTGCGCAAATTACCAATGTGAATGTACCCTGTTGGTGAAGGTGCAAAACGAATTCTAGTTTTTTTAAAATTATTCATTAAAATAAATTATTTTATTACCAAATATCAACCCCCATCTTTTTTAAATGTAAATATAGCTTCGTTAAAGGAAAGCCAATGATTGAATAGAAATCACCTTTAATTTCCTTCATGAGAACTGCACCTTTATTCATAAGCCCATATGCTCCTGCCATTTCCAACGGTTCTTTGGTGGCAATATAGCTGTCAACTTCCTCATCTGTGAATTTTCTAAAAACAACCTTAGCCCAACCAAAATCAGTTATTTCTTTGCCGCTTTTTGTGTCAATAATTGCTAAGCCAGAATAAGCTTTATTGGTATTTCCAGACAATTGTTTTAAAAGTTCCCTTGCCTCATTTTCATCTTTTGGTTTTCCAATAATTCTCCCCTGAAAGCTAATCACTGAATCAGCCGCGATCACAATGGTATTTTTGTAGTGTCTAGCCACATCTCGTGCTTTCTCTAAGGCCAAAATTTGTACTAAATCTCCAGGCTCCTTGTGAGCTAACATATCCTCTTTATAATCACTTTCTCTAATTTCAAATTCACTGATTCCAATTTGCTTTAACAATCTTTTCCTACGACTAGACTGAGAGGCCAAAACTATCTTTCTTTTCATAAAATAGCTAATTAAATAAAACCTTGAACAAAAAAACTCCTGTTGAGCGCCAAATTTTTCTGACTCTTTGCCACCTAAAACTACGCTCTCCTTTTGGCAATAAAAATAATCTCCCCAACCACTCCAGTCCTAGCTTTTGCATCCACCTTGGCGCCCGTTTTTTACGCCCCGTCCAAAAATCAAAGGTTCCTCCCACTCCTATTGCTAGTTTTAAATTAGGCAGCTGTTGTTTAATTTCAAAAATAAACTCTTCTTGCTCTGGAGCACCTAAACCTACCAGTAAAATCTCCTTTTCTTGTAAATTTTTACTCATTATTTCGCTCTTTGCACCACTCCAGGCAAATAGCTCTACTTTCTTATTTTTAAAAAACCTCTCCAAATCACTCCGACTACTTAATCCTTCTTCTCGGTAAATAATCCCGATTTTTAAATTATTTTCCAGTCCTTTCTTTAAAATATACTCCGCTAAATCAACTCCTGTAAGCCTGCACCCCGTCTTAAGCCTTTTAATGATCCCAGCTAATTTCAGTCCAAAACCATCAGTAACCCGTAAAGAAAAGTTGTTCAGTATTTCAGCATATCTTGAATTATCTTTAGCTAACAATAAAATTTCTGGATTAAGAGTTGCAATAGTTAGCACACTCGACGCTTGCAAATTTAATGCCTCATCAATTAGAAGATAAGTCTCTTCTTTCGAATAATTTCCCAATTTAACTCCCCATAGCTGATTTCCTGACATTCTTTTTATCACGAATTATTTTTGAATTCAAAACATCATTGATAAGAACGCCCATTATTGTTGCCACCGGAACTGCCAGAAAAAGCCCGAGAAACCCACCAATCTTAGAGCCAATAAATAGCGCAATAATTATCACTACTGGACTTAATCCAACAGCTTTACTCATCACCAAGGGCGTAAGAAAATTTCCTTGTATTTGTTGAGCAATAAGATAGGAAACTCCAACAAAAACCGCAACCCACGGAGAAACAGTCAAGGCTGCAATGACAGCCAGGAAAGTTGAAACAATTGGTCCCAAAAATGGAATAATCTCCATTAGTCCGCCAATTAAAGCAATTGTTGTAGCATAAGGGACATCAAAAATGTTCAAGATAATTAAGTTTAAAGCAAAAACTGAAAGCATCAAGGCTAGCTGTCCCAAAAGCCAACGTCCTATTTTTTGCTCAATGCGCTCTATTAAGTTAAATACGTATTTACGATATTGATTTGGTACAGTTGAGTTAACTAAATGACTCATCCCATCTTTATAAGTAACCATATAAAAAACCAAAGCAAAAACCATAATGACTTGGAAAATTAGCCCCAAGGAAGAAATTGTGCCAGAAAAAATATTAGATATAATGTTGCCTGTTTGCTCTGGAAGTTGGCTAATTACTTTTTCTGCCCCCGATAGCTGACTGGAATTTATAGCCGCTGGATCAAAAACCTTATTGATAAATTGCTCCATTGAATCAAAGGCCTGTGGCAGTGTTTCCACTATCTGCCTCGACTCTCTGGCTAACTGAGGAATAATAGAATAGACAACCAAGCTTAGTATGCCAAAAAATAAGAGGAAAATTAAGGTGGTTGTTAATATTCTAGGAATTTTTTTTGCCTCCATTTTGTTAACAATCGGCAAAATGGCGCTAGAAATTATAATAGCCAACAATAAAAGCAATAAAACATCCCTAATAAAATAAAGGAAAAAAATTAAAACAATAATCCCAATAATTTTCCAAACTGAAGCAGCGGATATGTTAATTGATATTTCTTGCTTGCTCTTTTTCATTTTATTAAATTTTACTTAAAATTTTTCAAGCAAACCCTTCAATTTGTTGCTTTGTTTTGAAACCGGACCAATAGCCGCCAAATTCAAAGTTTGACTTTTTATAATTTTCTGAGCAAGATTCATTATCTCCTCCTGAGAAACTGCATCTATTTGCTCAACAATGTCTTGGGGTTTTCTTATCTTCTTCTCATAAAGCTCTTGCTCGCCCAAAAAAGAGGCGACTGAGTTAGATGACTCTAGGCCCATCAGTAAAGCTCCTTTGATCTGCTCTTTTGCTTTCCTTAACTCTTTTTGAGAAACTTTCTTTTCTGCTATCTTCCTAAACTCTTCTAAAATAAGCTTGATTGTTTTGTTTATGTTTTCATGTTTTACTCCCGCAAAAGCTGCCAAGTAACCACAGTCTGTGTAACGCTCAGCAGTAGTTGACACATAATAAGCTAGACCGTGTTTCTCTCTAATCCGCTCAAACATTCGACTACTCATTCCCCCACCCAGTATTGTAGACAAAACTGATTGAGTGTAGCGATCTTGGCTGTATAAATTTGGTCCATGAAAGCCAATGACTAAATGAGTCTGATCAGTTTCCTTCTCAAAAACTTCAAGCCTTGGTTTTCTTTGCGACAACTTAATTTTTTTAAGCTGCACTGGAACTCGTCTCTTTTTTTGAGAGAAAAGTTTTTCCACTAACTTCAGTGTTTTCTCTTCATCAAACTTTCCAGCAACAACTACTACAGTTGAAGTTGTACGGTAATTTTGTGACAAATAATCAACAAAATTCTTTCGTCTAATTGACTGAATGACGTTCTCTAATCCAATAATCTGAAAACCCATTGCCTCGTTTGGAAACAACATTCCTTCAAAAATATCCCAAACATAACGTTGAGGCAAATCAAGATACATTGATTTTTCTTGCAAAATAACTCCGCGCTCCACATCAATATCACTTTGTCGCAATAGAGAATTGTGAAAAGCATCACTCATTATATCCAGAGCTAATTCAATTTTTTTTGCAGGCGTTTTAATATAATAGCCCGTTTCTTCTTTAGATGTATAAGCATTGCTAATGCCACCAGTTCCGTCTAAAAGTTCGTTAATTATTTTATAACTAGGTCGACGTTTAGTTCCCTTAAAAAAAAGGTGTTCTAGAAAATGAGAGACTCCATTATTTTCAATTGTCTCATTGCGTGAACCAGCTTGCACTAAAATCTGAACAGTAACAGTTTCTGTTTCTTGCATTGGAGCCATAATTACCCGAGTACCATTTTTAAGAATGTGCTTTGAGTATTTCATGATTTTGCCTATTTTTTTCTTTTAACTCTAATTAAACCCCCAAACGGAACCACTTCTACACCCTTCTTTTCAATTTCATCCAAAATCAAATTCATTCCAATTGAATCAGAGGAGATATGACCAGCAATAACAACATTAATATTTGCTTTTTCTGCAGCTTTTCGATGTCTCTCGCTTTGGTGCATGCCAATTATAGTTCCGACTCCTGCATTCGCCATAGCGTCGTAGATCTCATTAGAACCTTCAGTGCCTCCTGTCATTTCAGAAACAGCCACCTGACCACAACGATTATTTTCATTGCCAGAAAAAATCATTGGTCCACCTCCTTGCCTCTTGGCAATCTGATATTCTTCAATTTCCATCAATGAATTAATAATATCCGAAACATACCGCGGCTTAGCTTTGGCTATTTTCTTGGTTACAAATTGAAAAACGCTATTGTCTGCTGGGGTATGCACATTAATCAAGCTAACTCCAGCCAAGCGTGCTGCATCGACAACTGCATAGTGATTGCTCGGATTAATCCCTCGTGCCACTTCAGAAATTCTCTTATGAATCATCTTTTCTGCAATATTTACTGGAATACCTAACTGCTCCATTAAATCAACTTGCAAGCTCATAACATCATCTAACCCTGCTAAAGCCAAACCAACTGGATGATGGTTGAAAATTAAGTCCGCTCCTAGCTCTCGAGCTAATAAAATTGAACCAGGCGTCACGTCAATCGAAGCAAAAATTTTCTTTACTTTCTTTCCACTGTCAAAATGAATCCTACTATCACTAAAAGGATTTGTAATTTGCTCACGATCAAAATAAGTTTTTTCCTCTTTGGATAATTTTGAATAATTTTCTTTCTTACGCTCTAAGTAAGCGTCTACCTCTTTCTTACTTCGAATATCGTTTTTGATACCGATTTTAATTGAAAGATCATAAATTTCTTTAACCTTCATTTTTTATAAAATTTTTATCATTAAAACTAAGAGTCTAAAAACTCTGCTAAATGTCACTTTAGCATTTTTGAAAGCATTTTACAAGCTCAAAGAGGGCTTGGCTTTAAAAAAATAAAACTGACTCAAGAATTAATTAAATTCACTTAACCACTCCTTAACCGCTTCTTCATAGTGTCTCAATTTTGGAAATTTAGTGTTAACTAAAACTGAAGACTCAGCTCTTTTTGCTGGGCGAGGAAATTCATCAGGAGTAACTGGAATAACCCTGGGTTTATTGGGATCAACTTCTGCCAATTCGAAAAGCTTCTTGACTCCCTCATACCAGGTAACCGCCCCCTCGTTAATTATGTGATAAATACCAAAATTATAGTCTTTTTCAATTAAATCTTTGGTGGCTAGAGCTAAGTCTGGAGTATAGGTGAAACAAGATCGCTCACTATCAACTACTTTCAGTTCATCTTTCTCCTTAGCCAAACCAAGCATTACCTCAAAAAAACTTTTTTTAGCTGCTTCGCTTTTGGCAGGTCTCCCAAAAAGCTTGGAAATTCTAATAAGATAATACTTTCCCTCGACTGCCTCCACTCTCCGCTCTCCCTCTGCTTTAGACTGGCCGTAATTAGAAATTGGAGAGGGTTTATCATCTTCAAAATACTCTCCCTTTTCCCCATCAAAAATATAATCTGAGACATATTGCACAAAAATTGAGTCAATGTCTTTGGCTACTTTTGCCAAAATTTCGGGTCCAACTGCATTCACTTTCATTGCTAAGTCAAATTCCGAGTCACTCTCTTCAGCTTTGTCAACAGCATTATAAGCAGCTGCATTAATGATAATGTTAGGCTTTTCATCTAAAATTTTTTTCCTTACCATCTCCTCAAGAGTGATGTCAATGTCTTCACGATCCCAAGCAATTACTTCATAAGAAGAATCCCCTGAAAAAGCTTTTGCTAAATCTCCCCCCAGCATACCCTTTGCCCCAATGATAATTACCTTTCTTTTTTTCATTTTAATTAATTAGATGTTATTTACTTAATTTTAGTGTAACGAGAAATGTTGAGCAAGATTCCAATGCTAAAAAGCGTAAGTAGTAAAGAGGTTGAACCATAGCTAATTAAAGGCAAAGTTATTCCCGTTAAAGGAATTAGTCCTAGAATAGCCATAATATTAACAAAAGCCTGCAAAACAATCCAAGTGGTTATTCCTGCCGCCGTTAAAGAAGCAAATTTATCTGGAGCTTGCTTAGCTATTCGGTAGCCTCTGAGTGCAAAAAATAAATAAAAAATAACAATTATCACCGCTCCAATCATTCCCAATTCTTCACCCACTATCGCATAAATACTGTCTCCGATTGGTTCTGGCAAGTAGTTAAATTTTTGGCGACTCTGACCAAGACCTAGCCCAAATATTCCACCACTTCCAATCGCAATTAAGGCCTGATTGATTTGATAGCCACTTCCCTGAACATCGGCTCCACTATCCAAGAAAGAAAGTAGCCTCTCTTTTCGATAGGTAGAGGTATTAATTAAAATCAATAAGGAACTAACTCCACTCACAATTAATAAGAAAATATACTTCAGAGGCGCACCAGCTAAAAAATACATAACTAAGGCTATCATAGTAATTACCCCCAGAGAACCAATGTCTGGCTGAGCAATAATAAGCACCGCCATTATTCCAACAAAAATACTAAAGGGTAAAAAACCCTCCTGGAAAGAAGCTAGCTGTTTTTTTCGTCCCTCCATCCAGGCGGCTAGATAGATAATTAAGGCAAGTTTAGCAAACTCAACTGGTTGAAAAGATGCCCAGCCCAAATCAATCCAACTTCTTGCTCCTTTTATTTCCATCCCCCAAAGTTGAGGAATTAAAACTAAAACGAGTAATCCAACCGCTAATCCAAATAAAATTAAGGCATTTCTCTTCCAGAAACGATAATGAATTTTAAGCGCCAAAAACATGACAATTATGCCTGGAATAACCCCGAATAGAAAATGTCTTCTAAAAAGATGGTATTCATCACCAAACCTTGTTTTTGAAAGTACTGCCCCGGTTAATGCAATCATAGTCAAACCAAAGGCAAGCAAGGCTAAAGTTGCGATTAATAAAGAAAAGTCTATTTTCCCTGTCTCTTTTCTGTAAGCCATAAAAACTAAAAATTACCATCTCTCGGTTTCATCACACCAACGCTAATCTTGCTCCAAAACTACTCCTAAAAAACGATCTTCTTTTAAATCAGAATCTAAAATTAGGCTATTGTTACTTCTAGTTAGGGTTTGTGGGTATTGCCAAATAATCTTATTCATTGGCAAATTAATTTCTGCTCTCAGCTTAGAACCTAGAGAGCCCGCCTGCTTTTGGTAAAGAACAGAATAGCTTTTACTAAAATCACCCTCCCACTTGAATGGCAATTGATAATTATAGAAAACCTCAACTGTTTCTCCCGGAGAAACATAATTCCAATTAGCGAAAACGGTCTTATCTTCTTCTTCATAAATTCTGGTTCCTGATTCAAAATCAACGACCATTCCACTTTCTTGTTTTTTCACATCGGGATCTTCTACGAATCCTAATTTTTTATAATCGACAGGAGGCTCAGTAAACTCACGCACTTGTCCACTCACTGATAGCAAACGACTTCCCTTGGGTACATAAACTCGCATGTAATTGGCATTAACTTTATTCCACTCACTATAGTCAGTTTGCCCTCCCTTGTGAACTCTTTTAATTTTTACCGCGCCTAAAATATTGCCCTGACTATCAACCTCTACTTTATGATCAATGCTCTCATCAATTACTCCATCTGTCTTGAAACCGTTAACGTTAGTATTAATCACCATTAAATAGTCTTTTGGGACCTGCATTATTTCCCCTGCCCACCCACGTGAAGAAATTACTTGCTGAATTTCGCTATTAGATGAATAAAATAAAATTTGTTTTTCTTTTAAACTGTCGCTCACTAAAGACAGTAGCCTTGCTGCTGTTTTAGGGTCTTTGGTTTCAAAAATTCGAGCCAATATTTGTGGAGCCAGATCCGCCAAAATTCCTTTTGGATCAACAACATCCTCTCCTTCAAGCCCCTGCTCTTTGTTTTCCTGATCAACCTCCTCAATTACTCTTCTAATTTCTCGATTAAAGTTCTCCTCTGTTATTATTTTGTTGTAATCTGCCATCTCGATCGGACCAGTAACTTCTAACATTCTTTGTAAAACATCGGGAGTAAAGGTGATAACTCCATCAATCGTTGGTCCACCCGTTTTTTCATAAAACCAAGCAACCTTTTGAGCAGAAGTGGGAAAATGAGGAAACCAATTAGCATCATGTGTCGACCAGCCAGCCGATATTTTTTGGATTGGCTCGGGTGGAATAACTTTTTCCCTTAACTGTCCATCTGGATTATAAATGCCCTCAATCTTAAAATCTTTAATCCTCCCATCAGCAACACTGATCAGGCCATAACTACCAATGAAACCACCAGTAGCACGCATTTCATGATTATTTTGAAAAAGTAAAAGATACTTTCTTGGTCCATTATGCCCTAGTAACTCCAAAAAAACTTGGCTATTACTTTCAATGGTATCAATCATTTCAATCACTCGCGGAATAGTTTTTTTAATTGCAATGATATTATCCCGATAGTTTTCCGGCACATCTTTATCCTTCACCTTTTCTAAATCCTCTTGAGCTGATTCAATCTTTGTTTTAGCACTTAAAAGCTGCTGTCTCATTCTTAAAAATAATTCTGTTAGCGATTCGTTTGACTGACTATCCTCAAAAGAAAAAGGATTTTTAATATTACTCACTTCAGATAAGAGAGGCGCTAAATCTGCACCAGCATCAGCCAAGCTATTGCCTGCTTTAATTAAATTCTTCCCACTGCTTAACCTTGAAAGATATGGCAAGGAAGAGAATAAATCTAAAGCGTCGCCCCCTAAAGCATCAACTTGACTTTGTAGACTATTTAAATCTGTTTGAATTGCATCAAAATTATAAGTGAGAGATTCTAAGTCATTTTCCTCTAAAGCTGTTTTAACGCCCTTGACTCTGACATTTAAGTCTGTTTTTTGTTTATCTAAACTTCCCTTCAACTGAAATGCATAAGAGCCAAAAACTACACCAAATACTACTAACCCACCAGCAAAAGCAGTTCCAGCAAACTTCCACCATCCAGACAAGCCACCCCTCCAGCCTAAAAAATCAACTTCTGAAAAAAAATTACTTCCTTGCTCCTTATTATCAGCTTCATTAGCCAGAAAATCTTTTAACTTTTCTTCCTGTTTTTTTTCTTTATAGTGAGCGTGTAGTTTTTGAGGTGGAATAAAATCTGCCTGAGGCGCTATCTGTTTTGACTGACTTAATGGCACTGAAGTCGCTGCTAGCCTATTTAATTTATTGTTACTTCTCAATTGATTAAGGGGAGTAGTTGCATTTAGCCTAGGAGTAAAAGGCAAACTTCCCTTCCGAATAATATCAGAATTGGGTATTTTTTTGTGTTCTGGAATAAAACTAGATTTAATTAAAGGAGGTGTTTCTTTTTTGTCTCTTTTAATGCGATTAAATTCTAAGTAGGAGTAGTCTAAATGCTCTTGAAAAACAAAAGCCTGAGGAGAAATCTTTTTTTGTAGACCACTGAACCTTTGATGGTCTCTTCTAGCTTGATTAACCAACAATTCACTTCCCGTCTTTCTCTTTGACCATCCATCTAAAACAGGTTTCTTCGTGCTTAAGTCATCTTTTTTCAAAAAAGAATCTGTTTCAACTAAATCTAGAAAGGATTGCTCTAGAGAGTAATTTTGTTTCTTTTGATTATCTCGCATTTTATTTTTACTATTTGATCAAAATTTATTTTACCGCTAGAACCTTTTTATAAACAACTAATAATTTTTGTGCTGCCAACTCCCAATTAAACTTTTGAACCATTTTAGCACTTTCTTTAGCGGAAATTTTTCTATCATCATTTAGTGCTGCTTTAATCCCAAGGTATATTGTATTATAGCTTCGCGGATCAAAGTAACAAACACTTCTCCCTAGGATTTCTGGCATGCAAGTCATATTAGAAGAAACAACTGAAGCTCCCTTCATTAATGCTTCCAACGGCGGCAGCCCAAACCCTTCATATAACGAGGGAAAAACATACAGTCTAGTGTGCTTATACAAAATATCCAAGTCTTCATCCGAAACATAGCCTGCCAAAACTACCCCCTGAACTTCATTTTCATTAATAAATCTGCCCAATCGCTCATAAAAGTAATCTTTTTTTCCAACCAAAACCAATGCTAGCTCTGGATATTCTTTTCTAATCTTCTTATAAGCCAAAACCAGGTTCTCTAAGTTTTTATGCGGATAGGCATTTCCAACATACAACAAATACTGCTTCTTGATTATACCATGTTTTTTCAAAATCTCCTCATCGCCATTTTGAGAAACAAAACAATGAAAATCGACTCCCTCATAGATCAGCTCAATTTTATCTTTTTTAATTTTAAGTCGCTTGATTATGTCCTGCTTTGTGTACTGAGAAACTGCAATAATCTTTTCTGAACGCTGAGCTGCACTTTTAATTACTAATCGATAAACTAGTAATTTAAAATAATAGAAATAACGATTTAATGTCGTATTTTTAACCGTTGGATAATGCAGCAAAATTAAATCATGAATAGTAACAATAAACCTTTTTCGATAAAACAAAGGAACATTAAAATGGCAAAAATGCATCAAATCAAGGTTGTGTCTAATTAGCAATAAAGGGAAAACAAACTGCTCGCCAAAACCATACCACCTAAAATCAGCTAAAACTTTCTTAAAATTGTTAGCTTTTGGTTGATATAAATCAAAATTTTCTTTGCGTAAAAAAATAACATATTCAATCTCTTTATTGCCACCATCAATTTTTTCTAAATAGTCAACTGTTTTTTGGCAGTAACGACCCAAGCCCTTATTTTGAGGACCATAAAAACGAGCATCAATTCCTATTCTTTTTATCTTTTTTTGTTTTTTATTTCTCTTCATAACGATATCATAGCATAATTATCCCAAATGGAAAATTACAAAAAATCTTTTAATTTCAGTCTCTTTTTTGCCATAAAAGCAATTTTCTCTGCCTGTTTTTTACCTCTTAAAACATGTTTTTTTTGCAATGACGGACTTTCTAAAATTAACTTAATGGCTTGAAAAATATCTTCTACACTATAAGCATCAACTAAAATCGCTGCCTCTCCAGCAACCTCGGGTAAAGAGGAATTATTTGCCGCAATCACAGGCGCTCCACTCGCCATTGCCTCTGCAACTGGAAATCCAAAGCCTTCGAAAAAAGAAGGAAAAATAAAAGCCTTTGCTCCTGCGTAAATGCTAACCTTATCAGAACTTTTAACGTAACCTGGAAAAATAATTTCTTGTTTATATTTTGACTTTTCAACACAATTCAAAACTTGATTGTACTTCCAACCCAATTGACCCGCTAACACTAATTTTAAATTTTGCCCAATTTTTTCTTTTTTAACTAACTCATAAGCTAAAATTAAATTGACAAGATTTTTACGTGGCTCAATTGTTCCCAGATAGAGCAAGTAATCTTTCGGTAAAGAATAACCCTTGATCACTTTTTTAATTTGATTTTCAGTCGGCTTGTTTTTCAAAAAATAATCCAGTGTTTTGATTGGCGTTATTATTTTAATTTTTTTAGGATTAATATTGTAAATACCAATCAAATCATCTTGTGTAGAAAGTGACACTGCCAGTAATTTATCCGCGCGTTGACAAAGTTTTTTAGGATTAATAATAAAATGCCACAACCGCTTTTTAAGAGAAAAAAATTCAGGAAAACGCTCAAAAGAGAGGTCATGAATCGTTAAAACAAGCGGGCAATTTTTACTTAAAGCTAGAAAAGAAATGTTGGGAGACCAAAAAACATCCACTCCTCCCAAAAGAACATCCAACTTTGGCCAACCTAAAAACCAGACCAGAAAATTGAATAATTTATTAGGGAATTTATATCTTCTTATTTCAACATTTTGATATTTCTCTAGGTAGCTTAAATCAGCTTTAATTGGCTTAAAGCTGTTGTAAAAAAGCAAAAAATCATCCCCTGGATTATCCTTAATCAACTGAATTAAAAGGCCCTTTGCATACTCACCTACCCCAGTAATTTTTTCTTCAACTAAAGAACGAATGTCAAATCCAACTCTCATAAAAGGTTTTCAAAATATTATTCATGCCAATAGTGTCTTAACAAAACAATGAGAACTGCGGTCCAAAAACCAAATAAAACAGCAAATATATTTGCTGGCCAAAAGGGAACTTTTTTTTCTTCAATAACTGTTTCTCCAAAAACTAACTTAAACCAAAAATCATCTTTTCCTGGTGCCAGGCTAGCTACTCTTTCGCTAATCACTTCTTTAATCTCACTCACAATCAAATTTACTTCAATAGGCTCATCAACTGAAAATTCGACTTTGATAAAGCCAGGAGAAAGCTGTTCAGCTACTAAGGTTTTTTTTACTCGAGCTTGAGTAGCGTCGCTCAATTCATTCAGATTATCAAAAATAAGCTTTAACGTTCCGGAATTTTTTAGCCACTGAACAATTTCTTTGCTAAATAAATTACTTGCCTCCATTTGATAAAAATAATCGTATTCATTTTGATTTGCCGTTGAATCATTTTTCTGAATTTGACTAGTTCGGCTTAAGCCAATCGGAAATGTAACTTGATAGCTTTGTGGCCAAAAAACAAGTACCAACTCAACTATCACAATAAATAAAACCCAGGTTACCAGAAAAATAGACTTGTCCTTTTTAATTATTTTTAAATATTCTTTTAATTCCATAGACTTAAATCACAGCTTAGTTTTTCAGTTTAGCTTAGGATATAGTTAAAATCAAGCTATTATTCTTAATCCTTTATTAATTTTATACACTCTTTAAGATGAGACTTCTTTATACCAGAAATTATCTTTTGTGAAAGTATTCTCGATGACAAAGATTTTGTTAAATATATTATTAAATTTTACAGACACAAAAAACCTGTTTAAATTCAATTAAACAGGTTTCTATATGCGTTTATTATGACTGTGGCGCCTCTCTACCGCTTAGCCCACTGTGGCGCTCGTCTAGCTTTCTTAAGTCCTGGCTTCTTCCTCTCCTTTCTTCTCGGATCGCGCTTTAAATAATCCAAATCACGTAAAGGCTTTTGAAAATCAGCCTCGTATTTAACCAGTGCACGTGACAATCCAAGTTGAATCGCTTCAGCCTGACCAGTCTTCCCTCCTCCATAAACAACTGCCGTTAAGCCAATCTTGTCCTTCATACCAACTGCTAGCAATGGAGCCAAAATCTTATCCTTAATCACTTCTGATTTAAAATAATCATCCAAACTTTTTTGATTTATCATAATCTGATGTTGCTTGCTCTCTGGGTAAATTCTAACCCTAGCTATAGCCAACTTACGTCGCCCAGTTCCTTCAAAATATTTTTCTGCTGAAGTTTTTTTAACTGCCATCATTGTTTTATTCTTGACAATATTACAAATTTATTTCCCTGCGTTAGTGTTCTCCTTAACTAAAGACTGCTCACTATCTTTAAAAACATGGAGTCGCGCCATTGATTTTCTGGCGAGCTTATTCTTTGGAACCATTCCCTTAACTGCTAACTCAATTACCTTGCGTGAATCTTTTTCCATCATTTCTGAAAAAATGGTTTCCTTGATTGAACCTGGATAAGAGCTGTGCCTATAATAGAGTTTTTTGCCCTCTTTTTCTCCACTTAAACGAACCAAGTCGGAGTTAATTACAACAACATGATCAACTCCCCCAACGTTCGGAGAATAATCAATGCGGTCTTTTCCACTCAAAATTCTGGCGATCTGCACTGCCAATCTACCAAGTATTTGCTCTTTAGCATCTATTAAAACGTATTTTGAATCTTCTTTCTTCATATATTTCTCTTCAATAAAACAATTATTCTTTCTTTTTCTTAGATTTTTTAGCAACATCAGCTTCCTTTACTTTCTCCCCTTTATCCCCTCTCTCCTCTTTCGGTTTAGTCACTTGCACCAACTCAACAATTGCCATTTCTGCACTATCAGCTTTTCGTGCTGATAATTTAATTATTCTAAGGTATCCTCCTGCTCTATTTTTAAAATCATTTGCTAGCAAAATAACCTTTTCTACTGTTTTTTGTGGCAAATCTTTCTTTAATTCTCTAGTCGCACTAATTAAATCTTCCTTTTCTAAGCCTCTTTTTGCTAGCGTAATTCTTCTTTCGGCAAAAGGACGAAGCTCACGAGCTTTAGCTAAGGTAGTTTTAATTTGATAATTATCAATCAAGCTAACAAAAAGAGTTCTTAGTAAAGCCTTTCTTTGTGAACTCACTCTTGATAGTGTTCGACCCTTCTTTCTTTTACGCATAATCTGTATTTACCCTGTTAAATTAAAATTATTTTGCAGACTTCAAGGTTACTCCTAGTCCACCAATTGCTTTCTTAATTTCCTTGATACCCTTCTCTCCCATTCCGTCCAAACTCAGAACCTCCTCTTCTGTCATTTTTGCAATTTCAGAAACTTTATTTAAATTATTAGCTGCTAAAATATTTAAAGTTCTGGTTGACAAATCTAAACTTCCCATTGTTGCGTCGCCACCACTCAACTCATCTTCTAGAGTCACTTCTTCCTCCTTGTCAACAAATTCACCTTGAACAGCCTCTTCTCCGCGCTCCTCAAATTCAGCTGACATTTCACTTGGAAAGTCGTCTTGCCCTTCTTCACGTGGCTTTGCCACTGCCTCAAACTGTCCAATCAAAATTTTAACAGCTTGCTCATAAGCTTCCTGTGGCGTTACACTTCCGTCTGTCAAAACATCTAAAGTAATCTTATCGTAATCAGTTCTCTTTCCAACACGCATATTTTCTACTTTGAAGTTAACTCTTTTGACTGGATTATAAATTGCGTCTACAGCAATTGTTCCAATTTCCTTCTCATCTCTTTGTTGTTGTTCAACTGGTAAAAAACCTAAACCTCGCTTAATTGTTAACTCCATTTCTAAAGTTGCTGTTGAACTGGTTAAGTTGGCAATTGTCTGACTTGGATTAACCACTTCAACTTCAGAATCACCCTTAATATCCTTTGCTGTCACCTCTTTTTCGCCTTTAACCTTCAAAAAAACAGTTGCTTCATCAACTCCACTTAATTTAAAGCGAACCTGCTTTAAGTTTAAGATGATTTGAACAACATCCTCTTTTACACCTTTAATGGTAGTAAATTCATGAGTTACTCCTCTTATCTTAATTGCTGTAACCGCGCTGCCTGGCAAAGAAGAGAGCAGTGCTCTGCGAAGAGAGTTTCCGATAGTCGTCCCATATCCCGGATAGCATCCTTCAATTGTAAAGCGTCCTAAATTCTCATCGATATTTTCATATTTTGGCGCCTTTGGAAGAGCAATTGACAACATTTTTTTAACTAGATTTAATGCTTAAATATTTTTATTTTAATGACTAACGAGAGTAAAATTCAATCACGGAGGCTAGATCAAAACCTAAACCGATTTCTTCTCTTGTTGGGTTGGATAAAACTTTTCCCTTAAGCTCCGCTGGATCCAAGGAAAGCCATTTTGGAATATTTGCACCACCTTTTAAAACCAACTGCAAGTCTTTAAAATACTTTCGATCTGCCTTGTGTTTTTTAACCTGAATCTCATCTCCGACCTTAACTTCTGCTGAAGGAATATTCAAGCTGCGTCCGTTTAATAAAAAAGCCTTATGAGAAACCATTTGTCGCGCTTGACTTCTAGAAGAAGCAAATCCCAACCGATAAACTACATTATCTAAACGCATTTCCAATCTTGACATTAAATTATCACCAACAACACCTTGCTTGCTTTGCGCTTCAACTAAATGTTTTCTAAACTGCTGCTCACTTAAACCATAACTTCTTTTGAGTTTCTGCTTTTCCTTTAACTGACTGCCATAGTCGGAAAGCCCTCGTCCTTCACCTTTTGGCCCGTGCATTCCAGGTTTATACGCCTTGCGCACCAAAGCACACTTTGGCGTAGCACAACGATCGCCTTTCAAAAAAAGTTTCTCTCCTGCCCGACGACATAATTTACATTTAGATCCGAGATTCTTTGCCATTTCTATTAAAAATTATTTGCTTGTTTATAAAATAAAAAAATGATTATACTCTCCTTGGTTTTTTAGGCCGACAGCCATTATGTGGAATTGGAGTTGTGTCTTTGATAGAAATAAGATTGTATCCTTTTTGTACTAAAGCTCTCAAGGCAGCATCTCTACCACTTCCAACGCCCTTCACAAAGACCTCTATATCCTTCAAACCATAGCGCTGAACTTTTTCATGTGCATTATTAAGAACCTGATTTGCGGCGTAAGTTGTTGCCTTTTTGGCACCCTTAAAGCCAATTAAACCAGAAGAAGACCAGGCTAAAACATTTCCGTGTAGATCAGAAAAGCAGATTTTAGTGTTATTATAAGTAGAGGTAATAAAAGCCTTTCCTCGCTGAACCTGTCGGCGCACGTTCTTTCTTCTCTTGATTTTTGGCTTGACTTGAGACTTTTCACTCGCAACAGAGTCTTCTTTTTTCAAAGATTTCACCTCTTTTTCTGCTCCAACTTTTTTGTTAGTTGAAGTCTTTTCAGCTACTGCAGTCTCTTTTTTTGTTACTTCTTCTGACATTTAACGTTTGAAATTCTTAATATAAATAAATATAAAACTAACCCACCAGCAACTAAGTTTTCTCAACAGTTCTTTTTCCACTACCCATTGTTACTCTCTTGTTGCCTCTCACAGTTCGATTATTAGTCTTCGTTCTTTGCCCTCGCACTGGGAGTCCTTTTGCATGACGTGACCCTCTATAGCTACCAATATCCTTTAGTCGCTTAATGTTCATTTGCTTTTGTCGCTTCAATTCACCTTCTAGTGTGTGTCTAGACTCAACCTCACTTCTTAAACGATTCACGTCTTCCACAGCCAAATCCTTAGAACGAATGTCATGACTAATACCCAAATCATCAAGGATTTTCTCAGCAGCCGACCTTCCAATCCCATAAACATAGGTTAAAGCAATTACTATTCTTTTTTCATCAGGGAGGTTGACTCCCGCAATCCTAATCGCCATTGTAAATTATTTCAATAATAAATAAATTAACCTTGTCTTTGTTTGTGCTTAGGTGTTTTACAGATAACATAAACAACGCCCTTTCTCCGGACAATTTTACATTTAGAGCACCTAATTTTTACTGATGATTGAACTTTCATTGTTCTAGATAAAAATCTTTGAAAATATAACAAATTTTAAACCTTTTAAACCTCAAGACAAAACTGTGGACTTACAAGCGACGAGTGATTCTTCCTCGAGTAAGATCATACGGACTCATCTCAAGCAAAACTTTATCTCCTGGCATTAACTTAATAAAGTTAATTCTCATTTTTCCAGAAATATGTGCCAAAACAATATGTCCATTGCTTAGCTTAATACGAAACTTCGTTCCTGGAAGCAACTCATGAACTTCACCTTCCATTTCTACAATTTCCTTAACTGTTTTATTTTCTGCCATTTAATTCCAGAACTAAATAATTATTATTAAGACATAAGCAAAAAACAAGAAGGGATTAGTCAATCATTCCAAGATCTGGAAAACATCCAATTACCTTTTCTTGTTTTTGCTCTGCAAAGACAATAGATATTTCAACTAACTGTGAAAGTAGTCTAGCGAAAACATCCTAGCTTGTCAAGTCTTTAATTCTTTATATTTATTGGCTATCAAATTATCTACCAACCACCCTTCTCCGAGTCCACCAACGATCAAGTTGAGTAAGTCGTCCAGTTTTATTAGCCCAGTAAAGAGTAGCAGTTAGGGCAATAGAGATTAAGGAGACATAAGTAGCGATAGTGGTTGA
>DUUL01000109.1 GCA_012841575.1 Candidatus Moraniibacteriota bacterium
ATTCTCCACAAACCGGGCCAGCGATTCAAAGAACAGGGCAGCCGGGGTTCCCTCCAGGGCATCAATGGCTCCGAGCACAACATCGTAGGAAAAATCGGTCAGCCGCTCATCCTCCACAAAATCGGCCACCAGGCCGAGAAGCATCTTTGCGATGCTCTGCCCGATCAACCCGGCCCGCTCCTCATCCTGGATGAACTCGATGATCGTCCCCACCGGCATACCCGAGGTGGCATCGCCCACTGCTGCGATGATCCGCTGATCGGATCGGATCATCCCGGCCATTTCACCCGGAGAGATCCGGGGGAGCGCCCTGACCAGCTCTTTGAGAATGCTGCGGTCGTCCCGGATCAGCCTGGAAGCATCGGCAAAGGGCAGTTCATCAAAAAGATCTGCCGAGAGCTTCTCGATCACCCCGGCCAGTTCGTCGATACTACCTTCATCCAGGACCGTATCGAGCAGCTCCTGCAGGGGCAGGCAGGCGAAGAGCCTCTCGATGAGCTCTTTCGCCAGCCTCTTCAGCTCGCCCTCGTTTGCCCTTAGCTCTGCCGCGGCGCTGTCCAGAGGCAGCCCCCGGATAACCTTCACCAGCTCTTCAGAGATCTCGCTCTCGTTTTCCCCCAGAAAACCCCTGACAATCTTCTCCAGATCCTTATTCATGGCAACAGCAAGCTCTCCGGCATTGTTATCAAATAGATCTACCACCACGCCGACGACATCTTCCACCCAGGCGCGGTAGGTCCGGGGCACCGGATCCACGGGGGTTTGTGAATAGGGGGGATCGACTGTATCCCCAAGCAGCCAGGTAAAGGCGGCCAGTTTGGCCATCTGCGGCGGCACCGTGGCTACCGCATCGGCAATTTTTTTCTGGATCTCTGCTTCGACTATTTCTAAAACCTTCCTGTCTGCCGGCGTGGCCTCCGCCGCCGCTTCCCTTCCCCGATCGATCACTTCGGTCATCGCTCCCTGAAAATACTTCTGCGCCACGGCCCCGTCTGCCTTGAAAAAATCCTGGACCAGACCGCCGGCCAATGTCTTGATCGCATTCTCTTTTGCCTTGACCTGCCTTGCCACCGACTCGAAACCGACTTCAAGCAGATGCCCCGACAGCTCAAAGCCCATCGAGGCGGCTGCCTGATACAGCCCCGGCCGAAGCATCCGCTCAGTGATCCCGGCCAGGCAGCTGTTCAGCCGCGGGTCCTCCAGCAAGTTTGCCGGAAGCCCCACGCCATAGTCGGCAAATATCAGAACCATCTCTTCGGCCAGAAGAAGCATCTCGCCATTGTTCTGGTCGATAAAACTGGCCATCTCCGAAACTGCCCCGGTCACAACAGGAGTGAAACCCTTGAGCAGCCCCGGAATCCGCTTATCCCCCAGCAGGGAGGCAACGGTATCGCTCCCCGTATCATAGATCAGACCGGTTCCCGTCAGAAGAAGATCGTTCATCATCCGCTCCAGCGACCTGTCTTCCAGAAGGGTGGCGATGGAATCCCGGATAAAATAGTGCAGATCCTGATAGGTGATCAGATCGGCGATGGTCCCGGCGATCGCCTCGATATCCCCGGCCAGCCGTTCATCGAGCAGAAAATCGGCAATGATCTCCCCCACAGCGGCGATCAGCCGGGGGTCCCGGATGATCTCGGCAACGAATTCCTTGTTGTCCTGAATGCCGCCGGGAAGACCCTCAGCGGTGATGAGCTCCTCGATGATGGCATCGATGATCTCGGCG
>DUUL01000093.1 GCA_012841575.1 Candidatus Moraniibacteriota bacterium
AATGACGGGAGCGATTTTTTAAACTTCCGCAAGTTTTGCGAGCCCATAATAAAAGCCTTAAAAACAATGGGCGTTATTGCCGAGCTGTCGGGAAGGAACGACCTTTTGATTGACGGCAAAAAGTTTTCCGGCAACGCCCAGTGCGTTCACAAAAACAGGATACTGCACCACGGAACCCTTATGTTTAAAACGAACATAGGTGTTTTGTCTGAGGTTTTAAACGTTGACAGCACGAAAATCAGCTCAAAGGGCATTGCGTCCGTCAAAAGCCGCGTTACCAACGTTTCGGAGCATTTGAAGGACAACAAGATAACCGTTTTGGATTTCCGCGACAGGATACTCTGTTCCGTTTCGGCGGATTTTCCGAGCGCCGTCATGTATGATCTGACCGATGAGGATATCGGGGCAATCAATAAGTTAAAGAACGAAAAATACGATACGTGGGAGTGGAATTTCGGGTTTTCGCCCCGTTATACCTACAGCAAAAAAATGCGCTTTCCCGGCGGCGGGGTGGAGGTGTACCTTGACATAAAAAGCGGGATAATAACATCCGCAAAGGTACACGGTGATTTTTTTGCCGCGGGAAACATTGCCGAATTTGAGGATTTACTTGTCGGGGCAAAGCACAACCATGAAGAGCTTTCGCGTATTATAGAAAATGCGGACACCGAAAAATATTTCGGGAAAATTTTAAAAGAAGAACTTTTGGAAGTGCTGGTATAAAAGGCGGAACAAATGAGGTTACTTCTTAAAAAACAAAGGCTTGTAAAAAAGTATTAAAAAAACAACCACGTAATCTGCGTGGTTGTTTTTTTCTCGGGAAAAAAAGTGCAATTTCTTTAATATTGACAAAAACGGGGCATACTATTATAATCAATATCAATAAGTCGAAAGGTAGAAGATTATGGCAAAAGAAATAACAGCAGAGGAATTTAATGAGCTTGTAATGTCAAATGGGGAAACGGCACTTGTTGATTTTTATGCGGACTGGTGCGGGCCCTGCAAAATGCTTGCGCCCGTAATAGATGAAATTGAAGGCAATTTCCCCGGGGTTTCGTTTTACAAAATCAATGTGGATGAAAATGATGATCTTGCGTCGTCCTTCGGGATTATTAGCATCCCCACCGTAATAATATTTAAAAACGGCAGGCAAGTGTCACGCACCATAGGGCTTGTTTCACGCGAGGAATTGTCGGAAAGGCTGGATAGAATATGAGCGGTGAAAACTGGCTTCGCGTCAGCATTTACACGACCCCGCAGGGGATTGAGCCCTTGTATGCCGCCGTGCTCGGCATCGGGATTGAAGGAGCGGAAATCTGTGACGAGGGCGATTTTTTAAACTTTCTTGAAAACAACCGTGAGATGTGGGATTATGTTGACGACAAAGTGCTAAAGGAGAAAAAAGCGCCCACTCACTTAAATGTTTTTATACGTGATGATGAGGCGGGCAGGCAGCAGCTTTCAAAGCTTTACACCTGCCTTGAAAGCCTTAAAAATACTGGGCTTGACGTTGGCTCCCTTGATATTAAAATT
>DUUL01000087.1 GCA_012841575.1 Candidatus Moraniibacteriota bacterium
AAGGTCCTGATTGAATATGTATTCTTTTCCCGGATTGTACGGAATGCCGTTTTGCGAATTCCAGACAACAAACGAGTAACCACTTGGATTTATTAAGCTAGTCTCGCTAAAGTTTTTAACTTCCCCATTGGTGCCCTTATGCTGTGATTGAATATATTCGTTCGTATCCTGGGAATTGATATGATATTTAATCGATTTCAGCAACAGCCATGCGCCGGCATCGGAAGCCTCTGCCCAATGATTTATCAGGTTATTCCTGAATGTTTCGGGATAGTCCTTTTCGGGTATTTCTTCGGATTTCGCTTCAGCTGGCAGATCTGCGGGCATATCTCCTCTAATCCCGGGCCAATTTCCACTATCGTCTTTTTTGGGGAAAAGGTCGGTAAGCTTGATCCCGTATGCGGAAATCTCTTCATAATTCATTTGATCACCATTCTCACCATGGACAACAGTATACCCCGGCTCGTAGCTGTATTTCGCCCAGAATATTTTGTCATTTCTCATAAAGACCGCAGGGGGAGGGTCTGCAATAATGTGAGGAAAACCACCGGACGGTGGTATCGCAATTGAGACTGCTCCTGTATCTATGCGGCCGCCACATCCTACACCAATGTCTTCACCATATCCGAACTGACGTTTAATTGCACCGCTATCATTTATACCATCTGCGTGATTGGTGCAATCTCCTCCGCTGGCAAAGATTTTACCGCCAACGAGCCGGATATCATCTTTAACGTCTCCTCCTTTATTATAATTGTAATGTCCGCCGCCGATGCCCGCGCCGCAACCGCCGCCTTTAGCGATAACCGTTCCGCCGTAGATCCTGATATTCCCGCTGTGACCGTTGTTTCCGCCGCCTATGCCAGCCGCTTCATATCCGCCTACGGCAGTGACAAAGCCGTTTCTAATAACGATCAAACCCCCGTCGCTGCCGTTACCGCCGCCGATGCCCGCTGCACTGGTACCACCGACAGCAATAACGGTTCCGTCCTTAATCTCGATTTCTCCTCCGTGTTTCGATAAGTTGCCGCCGCCGATACCTGCAGAGTTATTGCCTATAGCCGTCACAAACCCCCCATATATCGTGATTATACCGCCGTCTTCCCCATGTTCGCCGCCTATAGCTGCACTGCCCTCTCCAGACTGGTTCCCCTTGCCGCTCATTGCGGTAACGGTTCCGCTATAGATGTTCAGTGTGCCGAACTCCGTTGTGCCGCTGGGTAACGTATTACTCCCTACTCTGATTCCCGGTTGGCCAGGAGCGCCTTTGACAAACAGGAAGCCAGGATCATCGCCACTAAGCTGTGCGATACTCACTACCGCACCATCAAATAATTCCAGCCCGGCTTGTAACAATCCATGTGTTACTCTATCATGATCCAAAGCAATAAGGGTGTTATAGCCTTTCAGTAACAGAGTACCGTTAAAATTTGATCCCAGTGTCAATGGAACGTAATGTGTCATCATGGTCAAATTATCGAGCGTAATATCGATGTATCCGCGAACGAGTAAG
>DUUL01000092.1 GCA_012841575.1 Candidatus Moraniibacteriota bacterium
CAGTTTATGGTATATAAGATACCCTGTTTTGGGTGAGGACGCATATTTGGAAATTGCCACAACAAGGCCTGAAACCATGCTCGGTGACACGGCCGTTGCGGTCAACCCGAAGGATAAAAGATATGCCCGCCTTGTGGGAAAAACTTTGGTTTTGCCTCTTGTGGGCCGCGAAATTCCCGTAATTGCGGACGAGTATGTTGAAATGGAATTTGGTACCGGAGCGGTTAAAATCACTCCCGCCCACGACCCGAATGACTTTGAAGTGGGCCTTCGTCACAACCTTGAGGAGATTAAAGTTTTAAACGACGACGGCACAATCAATAAAAACGGCGGAAAATACGAGGGCCTTGACAGGTACAAGGCCAGGGAAGCAATTGTCGCCGACCTTGAAAAAGAAGGTTTCTTAATCAAAACCGAAAAGCACAACCATAACGTAGGGGAATGCTACCGCTGCGGCACAACCGTGGAGCCCATTACCTCAAACCAGTGGTTTGTAAAAATGAAGCCGCTGGCGAAGGAGGCAATAAGGGTTGTAAAAGACGGTACCATAAAATTTATCCCCGAAAGGTTCAGCAAGATATATCTTAACTGGATGGAAAATGTTCATGACTGGTGCATTTCCCGCCAGCTTTGGTGGGGGCACAGAATCCCCGCATATTACTGCAAAGAATGCGGCAAAACAATTGTTTCAAGGGATGATATAACCGCATGTGACGCCTGCGGCGGCGAGGTCTATCAGGACGAAGATGTTCTTGATACCTGGTTTTCCTCGGCACTTTGGCCTTTTTCAACCCTTGGGTGGCCAGACGAAACGGATGACCTTAAATATTGGTATCCTACAAGCGTTCTTGTAACAGCTTACGATATTATTTTCTTCTGGGTTGCAAGGATGATTTTCTCCGGCATGGAGCAGATGAAGAAGGAGCCCTTTAAAAATGTGTTCATTCACGGCCTTGTCCGCGACAGCCTGGGCAGAAAAATGTCGAAATCCCTCGGCAACGGCATAGACCCACTTGAGATTATCGAAAAGTACGGTGCCGACGCGCTTCGCCTTACGCTTGCAACGGGAAACTCGCCGGGGAACGACATGCGTTTTTATCTTGAGAGGGTAGAGGCTTCAAGAAACTTTGCAAACAAGCTTTGGAATGCCTCGCGTTTTGTGATGATGAACCTGTCCGTTGACAAAGTCGGTCTGCCTAAAAATCCCCAGCTTGAGGATAAATGGATTTTATCAAGGTACAATTCACTGGTTCTTGAGGTAACCGAAAACCTTGAAAAATATGAGATAGGCATTGCGGTGTCAAAGCTTTATGATTTTATATGGGATGTTTACTGCGACTGGTATATTGAGCTTGTCAAGCCAAGGCTTTATAATGAAAACTGCACGACGAAAGAGGATGCGCAGAAAACTTTGTCTTACGTTCTTTCCGGTGTTTTAAAGCTTCTGCACCCCATCATGCCCTTTATAACGGAGGAAATTTACCGTGCCTTGCCCGTAAATGACGAAAGCATTGTAATTTCCGAGTGGCCGCAGTTTGATGAAGGTTTAAGTTTTCCGGAGGAAGAAGCAGGCATGTCGCTGATATGCGAGGCAATCCGCGGTGTAAGAAACATTCGCGCCGAGATGAACATTCATCCTTCAAAGAAATCAAAGATTATTATTGTAACGAAAGAAGAGGATGTGTTCGGCCGGGGAGAAGCGTTTTTCAAAAAGCTTGCCTTTGCCTCGGAGATTATAATTACCGATAAAGAGGAAGAATTAAATGCGGTAAGCGTTATAGTCGAGGGGGCCAAGCTTTTAATGCCCCTTGACGAGCTTGTTGACCGCGACAAGGAGCTTGAACGCCTTACAAAAGAAAAGAAAAACCTTGAGAGCGAAATCAAAAGGAGCGAAGGGAAGCTTTCAAACCAAGGGTTTTTGGCAAAGGCGCCGGCAAAGCTTATAGAAGAGGAAAAGGCAAAATACGAAAAGTATAAGGAAATGCTGAAAAAAGTAATAGAAAGCATAGAAAACCTTACTTGAGCATTAATCCCGTGCCTTTGGGCACGGGATTTTTATAGCGAAAGGATGTTGAATGTGAACTACCAAGAGTCGCTTCGCTTTATTCATGAGATAGCGAAATTCGGTTCCAAACTCGGCCTTGAAAACATAAGAGAGCTGCTGCGCAGACTCGGCAACCCGCAAAAGAGCCTGAAGTTTATCCATGTTGCGGGTACCAACGGCAAGGGCAGCGTTACGGCTTCGCTGGCGTCGGTGCTTTTTGAGGCGGGCTACACCGTGGGGAGATACACCTCGCCGTTTATTTATGAGTTTAACGAAAGAATAGCCGTCAACAATAAAAACATAGACAACGAAAGCCTTGCCGAAATAACAACGCTTGTTGCCGAAAAGTGTGGCGAAATGGTAAAGGACGGCTTCAATCATCCCACCGAGTTTGAGGTTGTTACGGCAATCGGAATGGTTTATTTTCATAGGTGCAAATGCGACTGTGTTGTTCTTGAGGTTGGCCTTGGGGGCAGGCTTGACGCGACTAATGTTATTGATGCGCCGCTTGTTTCGGTGATTACGGCGGTAGATTTTGACCATATGGAGCATTTGGGCAACACCCACACCGAGATTGCATTTGAAAAATGCGGTATTATCAAGGAAGGTGCGCCCGTGGCAATTTACTGCGAGCAGGCAGGGGAGGCCCTTTCCGAAATTCTGCGTGTTTGCCGTGAGAGAGGGTGCGGGGCATATATTGCGGAAAAACCGGAAATTAAAAAAGAC
>DUUL01000117.1 GCA_012841575.1 Candidatus Moraniibacteriota bacterium
CCCATGTCGGCCTTTCGGACAAAGGTTACCCTCCTTTCAGCAGCCCGGGGCTGCCCTGCCACCGAACCCCTTCACTACGGCCATCTTCGCGGGCCTCAGCCCCCGGCCAGGGTTCCGGCAAACTGAACGGTGGGAAAGGCCTGACAGAGCTCCAGAACCTGCTGCTTTATTCTCTCCAGGGCAGCCCTGTCGCTGCGGCGGGCCAGTGTTTCCTCGATCAGGCGGGCGATCATCCGGAGCTGTTCCGGACCCATCCCCCGCGAGGTGATCGCCGGTGTTCCCAGCCGTAGACCGCTGGTCACCCGGGGGCTGCAGGGGTCAAAGGGGATCGCATTTTTGTTCGCGGTAATGCCGACCCTTTCCAGGAGCTGCTCCGCCTCCACGCCGGTTATCTTTTTGGAGCGCAGATCGAGCAGCAGCAGGTGTGTATCGCTGCCTCCCGTGACCAGATCAAATTCGTAGCCACGCAGGGCTTCGGCGAGAACCTGCGTATTTTCCAGAACGCGCCCCTGGTAAGAGGTGAATTCAGGCTGCTGCGCTTCCCTGAAGGAGACCGCCTTGGCGGCGATGACATGCATCAGCGGTCCGCCCTGCAAGCCGGGGAAAACAGCCTGATCGATCCTGCGGGCATATTTGCGCCGGCAAAGGATCGCCCCGCCACGGGGACCGCGCAGGGTCTTGTGAGTGGTGGTCGTGACCACATCAGCGCAGGGTACGGGGCTGGGATGCAACCCCGCTGCCACGAGCCCGGCGATATGGGCCATATCTACCATCAAAATGGCACCGGCCTCACGGGCGATATCCTGAAAGGCGGCAAAATCGATAACCCGCGGATAGGCAGTGGCCCCGGCGATGAAAAGTTTTGGCCGGATCGAAAGAGCTTCCCGGCGAACCGCCTCCATATCGAGCAGACTGCTGGCCCGATCCACACCGTATGAATAAGCTTCAAAATAGCGTCCGGTGATATTTACCGGACTGCCGTGGGTCAGATGCCCGCCGTGGGCCAGATTCATCCCCAGGATCCGATCGCCCGGTTTCAAGAAAGCCAGATAGACCGCCAGGTTGGCAGCCGCCCCGGCATGAGGCTGGACATTGGCATGTTCCGCCTGGAAAAGTTCCCGGGCCCGGGAGCACGCCAGCTGCTCCACCCGGTCCACGTAACGGCAGCCGCCGTAATAGCGAGCCCCAGGGTAGCCTTCGGCATACTTGTTGGTCAGCACCGTCCCCTGGGCCTGCAGCACCGCCCGGCTGGCCAGGTTTTCCGAAGCGATCAGCTCGAGGCTGTCTTGCTGGCGCCTCTCTTCCGCTGCAATCGCCCCGGCTATCTCCGGATCGACCAGCTGTATCTCCGCAAATCTATTATCATCCATCCTGGAGACCTCCATCAGCCGGCAAAAGCCGGCTGCCTGTAATATTTTATTGCCGCTTTTCCATGAAAGCAATCTTTTTCAGCCGGCGGCGATGCCGCTCACCCTGGAAGATGCTGCTGATAAAGGTATCGACGATCTCGAGGGCCAGTCCCGGCCCGGTCACCCGTGCTCCCAGGGTCAGGATATTGGCATCGTTGTGTTCGCGAGCAAAGCGCGCGGTAAAGGGATCGCCGCAGAGGGCCGCCCTGATCCCTGGGTGCTTGTTCGCTGCAATGGACATGCCCACGCCGGTCCCGCAGATCAGAATTCCCAGGGTATAATCGCCGGCAGCAACCGCTTCGGCCAGCGGCAGGGCGATATCGGGATAATCAACGCTGTTTTCACAAAAAGTGCCGAAGTCGGCCGCCTCATGCCCGGCCCCGGCCAGATAGGCCCGGATCTCCTCCTTCAAGAGAAAACCAGCATGGTCACTTCCCAGTACTATTTTCATCACGCAGACTCCTTTCCAGACGCGGGACAGCCCTGCTGACCGCATCGCC
>DUUL01000040.1 GCA_012841575.1 Candidatus Moraniibacteriota bacterium
CATCAAATGATCAATAAAATAACGATAGCCCTTGTCCGACGGCACACGCCCCGCTGAAACATGCGGTTTTCTTAAAAAACCTTTTTGCTCTAGAAAAACCATCTCATTTCGCACTGTCGCAGAAGAATAAGGCAGTCGATATTTCTTAATCAAAAGACCACTCGAAACTGGTAAAGCAGTCTCGGTGTATTCCTTGATTACTGCAGATAAAATCCTCTCTTGACGCTCAGTGATTAAGTTACTTTCCTGCATAATCTTTAATTAAAGCTTAGCAAAACAACGACTTGATTGCTAAAATCATTTTAAAGACTACTCAAGTAAAAGTCAACCTTTATTTGACTTTTTTCCTTTTCCTGATAAAATTTTCCATCCCAAAAAAAGTATTTTTAATTAAAAAGGAGGTAATAAAATGATAGCCTTTTTAGTAACTGCAATTTTCACACTCTCAGGAGCAGGAATCTTCTTGGGATTAACTTTTATTAACAATAGAAGCAAACTAGTAAACACTACACTAACTTTAATTCTAACACTCATTTTTGTTTTTGATTTAGCGCTTATTATTAAAGTAATCTCAGGCTTCTAAAAATTTCTACCTAAAAAGGTAAAAATAAATGAAAAACCCCGACTCATCAGAGCCGGGGTTTATTTTGTTTACAAAGATAAAACAACTGAAAAACAAGCCAACCAGTAACCAGAAAACAAGGTCCTACATCATCCCTCCCATTCCTCCCATGCCTGGCATTCCACCGCCCATTCCACCGCCCATTGGTGGCATTTCATCTTCCTTTTTTGGAATATCAGTAATCGCTGCTTCCGTGGTTAAGATCATCGCTGCCGTAGAAGCGCTGTTTTGTAAAGCGGAAGCTACCACCTTGACTGGATCAATCACTCCTGCCTCAATCATATCTACGAATTTACTCTTAGCCGCATCGTAACCCATATTATTCCCTTTTTCCTTTTGTAATTCTAAAACTTTTGCCACAATAAGTTCACCAGAAAGCCCCGCATTTTCGGCAATTTGGCGAATTGGTGCTTCTAGCGCATCAATCATAATTTCCAAAGCAGCTCTTTTTTCTACTGTCAATTTCTTTTCTTTCAATTTCAATTCCTTTCTTAGTTTAGTTGCCTCACTAAGCAAAGCCGCGCCTCCACCAGGCACAATTCCTTCTTCAATCGCCGCCTTGGTAGCATCTACTGCGTCCTCTACTCGATGTTGCTTCTCTTTTTGCTCAACTTCGGTTGCCGCTCCCACACGAATCACTGCCACTCCACCTGCTAATTTAGCCAGCCTTTCTTTTAATTTATCCTTATCATAATCACCCTCTGTTTTCTCAATCTGCGCTTTAATTTGATTAACTCGTGCTTCAATCTCATTTTGATTACCTCGACCAGAAACAATTGTTGTGTCATCTTTGGTAGAAACTACCTTACCAGCCACTCCCAAGTCAGAAACCTCAACACTCTCTAATTTCATTCCCTTTTCCTCAGTAATAACCTGTCCTCCGGTCAAAATAGCAATATCATTCAACATATCTTTTTGATTATCACCAAATCCAGGGGCTTTCAAAGCCAAAACATTCAAAGTTCCCCGCAACTTATTCACTACTAAGGTTGCTAACGCCTCTCCTTCAACATCCTCAGCGATAATCACCATCTCTTTCTTACCTTCCTTTGCCACCTTTTCCAAGATCGGTAAAATATCAGCAATTGCAGAAATTTTCTTGTCTGTAATTAAAATGTAGGGATCACTCAGCTTGGCCTCCATTGAATCAGTGTTAGTCACCATATAAGGAGAAATGTAGCCTCGATCAAACTTCATTCCCTTTACTATCTCATAATCAATACCGAAGGTTTGTGATTCCTCTACTGTTACCACGCCTTCTCCTCCTACTTCATTGATTATTTTAGCAATAATTTTACCAACCTTTTCATCTTGAGCAGAAATTGTCGCCACCTGAGCAATTGCATCTCCCTCTACTTTCTGAGAAACGTTATCTGAACGCAAACTGCCCGCGACCTGAGTAGAGTAATTCATAAGAGCGTCTTTCAACTCAACCACATTCACCCCCTTGGAAATCATTCTAGCCCCTCTTTCCGCCACAGTCTGGGTTAAGATTGAAGCAGTGGTTGTCCCGTCTCCAGCCGCATCATTGGTTTTAGATGCTACCTCCTTCACCATCTCTGCTCCCATATTCTCATACTTATCTTCCAATTCAATTTCCTTGGCAATTGTCACTCCATCATTAGTAATCGTTGGGCTACCAAACCCCTTGTCTAAAATCACATTACGCCCCTTTGGTCCAAGAGTCACTCTAACCGTATTAGCCACCTGATCAATACCACTCATAATTGAACGACGTGCCTCTTCATCAAATTTAATTTGCTTTGCCATTGCTTTATAACTTTAATATTTAATTAACTTAACAAACATCAGCCTTTAATTTGCTGATCAGTCTTGCATTAAACTATTCTATTGAAAAAATTTTTTTCGTCAAGACTTAGGTTGGTACTTAAAAAAATTAAAACTCAGCTTAAGCTTTCCTTGAAAAATCTATTTTCTCCAGTATAATCTCAATTAATAACTCCTAAACAATGCTTGAAATATGAAAATTATTTTTATCTCTCACAGCTATCCACCAATTCTGGGAGGAATTGAAAATCAGAATTTTAACCTTGTCACTGGCTTAGAAAAAATTGACCAAGTGAAAATAAAAGTCATTTCTAATCAAAAGGGAAAGTGGTTTCTGCCCTTCTTTCTTCCTTGGGCATTCCTGAAAACCTTTTTTCTTTTAGGCAGTTATGATGCCTGTCTTTTTGGTAGCGGAGTTACCACTCCAATCGGCAGAGTTTTACGCTTTTTTCATCCCCGCAAAAAGTTCTTCAGCGTCATTCATGGACTGGATGTAACTTTTGCTAATAAAAAAGGTCTTTTGGCAAAAACCTATAAGGCGATTAACATTCCTTCTATCATCTCGATGAATAAGCTATTTATGGTTGGCAATGCCACTATTGAGGAAGCCACTCGAGTTGGCATTCCTCGCAAAAAATGCGTCTTCATTCCTAACGGCGTTGACTTTGAAACACTAAAGTCTGATGGAAATCGCGGTGATATGGAAAAGATTTTTGGAAAAAAATTAGCTGGGAAAAAACTAATTCTCCGCTTAGGTCGCTTTGTTCCGCACAAAGGAACTTCCTGGTTTATTGAAAATATAATGCCTCGCCTGCCAGAAAATATTTCTCTAGTCGCAGTAG
>DUUL01000066.1 GCA_012841575.1 Candidatus Moraniibacteriota bacterium
AACGCCCTCAAAATGATGGATGAGATCTACAAGGTCGGCGGTCGGGGGCATTCCTGCGGCATTTACAGCCATAATGACGAACACATCAACGCTCTTGCCCTTAGGGCACCTGTTACGAGGATCATGGTGCGGCAGCCCCAGTCCAAGGCCAACGCGGGAAGTGCCAACAACGGCATGCCCATGACGTCGAGTATGGGGTGCGGCACCTGGGGGGGCAACCAGGTTTCGGAGAACATCGCCCTGAAGCACTATATGAACAGCACCTGGGTCGCCAAACCCATTCTTACCGATGCACCCTCCGAGGAGGTTCTCTTCGGCGAGTTTTACGACCCGACGAACAAGCGGGAAGTCTGATCCGGTCCTTCAGGGCTGTTGACTGAGAGATTCCTGCCGGGGAAGGCAGGAATGGGGAATAGTCAATAATAAGGAGGAAGATCAATGAGAAAAGCGACTGTATTCGGAGTTTCGGTTCTGTTGGTATTTCTTCTCGCTTCGGCGGGAGCGGCGGTTTATCCTGAAAAGAACATCCAGGGTATGATCATGTGGGGGGCAGGCGGAGGCACCGACAACTTCGCCCGGGCGGTCACCCCTCTTGTGGAGCAGAAGCTGGGACAGACCATAATTCTCCAGAATAAAACCGGCGCTTCCGGAGCGGTGGCAACGACCCTGACCGTGAACTCACCGGCGGACGGCTATACACTGCTCTACGGAGCGGAGAACCCGGCGAACTATCGGGTCCTCGGGCTTTCTCCCCTGAGTTTCCATGATCTGCAGCCCATAGTCATAGCGGTGGAGGGTGCCGTGGTCATCTGCGTCAACCCCGACACCCCCTACAACACTATGGAAGAGCTTGTGGAAGCGGCAAAGGGTGATAAGAAGATACGTATGGCTACCTCCGGTGTGGGAGGCCTTCCATACGTTGCCGGGGCCATGATGAAGAATATTCACGGCACGGACTTCAATTACATCCAGTTCGACGGCGACGGTCCGGGAGCTACGGCAGTCATGGGCGGCCACGCCGACGTCATGCCCCTGGCTCTCTCCACATCGGTGGAGTACATGAGAGCCGGACGGCTCCGCGGTCTCGCGGTGCTTACCACGAAAAGAGTTCCGCAGCTTCCCGATGTTCCTGCCATCACCGAGATTTATCCAGAGTACGCCCAGTACCTTCCATGGGGCCCCTTCTACGGTGTATTCGTGAAAAAGGGAACTCCTGACGATATCGTGACGAAACTCAGTGTCGCTTTTACCCAGGCTATGGCCGAACCGCGGTTTGAGGAGTACGTAAAGAACTCCGGCGGTTTCAAGAACGGTGCAACGGGAGATGAAGCAGTGCAGTTCCTTGAGAAATTCGAATCGACGGCGAGCTGGCTTATCTATAACGCCGGAGGTGCGAAAAAATCTCCTGCAGAGTTCGACATACCCGAACCGAAAAAATAGTATCCCTTCAGGTATAATCGGGGATGGACCGGAGTGCGTCTCCGGTCCGTCCCCTCTTCTATTACTGGGTGGGGATGTGATTCGATACAGCCGCAACGGAAGGATGTGAATCGCGGAAATGGAAAAAACCAGGGAATTTTCGGCTGAAGCTGCGGCGGGAGAAACGGCCGGAACTATAAAGGACCTCTCGAAATACGTGCCGGAAGCGCGGAGAAAACCCGGTGAACTTGGTATGGCAGCTATCACGTTTCTCCTGGGTGCCCTAGGGTACTATTTTGCCCTCGATATGACAAGCGGTGAATACTCATCGCCCTCGGTTTTCCCGAAGCTCGCCTCTACACTGATCATGGCGTGCTCTGCTTTCAACTTTTATAAAGCCCTGCGTAAGGAGAAGCGCGAAGCGTCCGTGACGCTTACCGGATACCTTCTTCCCATGGATGTGGTGGTTGTGCTGGTTTTGCTCGTGGCATACTGTTTCATTCTGCCAAGGCTTCATTTTGTGGCCTCATCCTACGCGTTCATGGTCATCGGTATGGTGTATCTCCAGAGAGGAAAGAATATCATCCGGGCACTCCTGATTTCTGCGGTCTCCCTGGCGGTCCTGGTGGCGGTCTTCCGCTACCTGTTCCTGGTCATACTTCCGTAAGGGGGCTCAGAGATGGAACAAAACCTTCAGTATTTCCTCATACCCTTCCTGAGCTGGGAAATGATGATGCTCATCTGGGTTGGTGTCTTCGCCGGCATCTGGGTAGGTGCCATTCCCGGCCTTTCCGTGACCATGGCGGCCTCCCTGCTGATTTCCTTTACCTTTTCCTGGGATCTGAACAGCGCCCTGGCCCTGATCTGCGGGGTCTTCGTCGGCGGCGTCTACGGCGGCTCCATCAC
>DUUL01000111.1 GCA_012841575.1 Candidatus Moraniibacteriota bacterium
GCCCCGCCCTATTTTGAATATTGAAACGGCTTTTGTATGGTCGCCTGCCAGCACGGCGTAAAATTGGGGGTCATATTCCTTCGCCCATTTAAGCACTTTTTCACAAACCTCTTCGGCTGTCATTTTCGATATTGTATTTTTCGAAACATCCAAAAGCTTCGCATAGTCAAAAAGCGCGCCGGCGGAATTCATTTTCTTGTATGAAAATTTGAAACTATCCACGGGTGCGTCGGGGTTTGCTCGCCTCCAGTCCTCAAAATTGGAGTTTAATATGGTTAAAACATATTCATATACCGATTCGGTGGGAAAACCCTCGGCCTTATAATAGGTCAGGGCAAGCTCGGGGTCCTTTCTCTTTGAAAGCTTTCTTTTCGAGTTGCCTTCCATTTTCATCAAGGGCCCTATATGAAGGTATTTGGGCGGCTTAAGCCGGAGTGCCTCAAATAATTGCAGGTGGAACGGCAGCATGGGAAGCCACTCGTCGCCGCGGACAACATGCGTTGTGCGCATGAGATGGTCGTCAACCACATGTGCAAAGTGGTATGTGGGTATCCCGTCGGATTTTAAAAGCACATGGTCAATATCGTTTTCCGTAAGCTCAAGGCTACCCTTTATCAAATCCGTAAACTTTATTTTGTTGTCAACGCTGCCCCGCGAACGAAACCGGAGAACCCATGGCGTTTCTTTCGAGAGCTGTTCCTTTATTTCTTCAATATCCCTGTCGCGCCATTTTGCCCATTCACCCTAATACCCGAAATTGACCTTTAGCCTTTCCTGTTCTTCACGGATTTGCGAAAGCTCCTCCTCGGTGCAAAAGCACGGATATGCAAGGCCCCCTTCCACAAGGTGCTTGGCATAAACATGGTAAATATCCTTTCTTTTCCTCTGGTGGTACGGCCCGTATGCCCCTTTGTACCCGCCTTCCGTAACGCCTTCGTCAAATTTTATATTATAATGCTTTAAGGTTTCTATTAAGGTTTCAACAGCCCCTTTAACCTCTCTTTTCGCGTCCGTGTCCTCAACCCTTAAAAACAAAACGCCTCCCGACTGGTGGGAAAGTCTTTCGGAGGTCAGCCCCTGCACAAGGTTTCCAAGATGCACAAAGCCCGTCGGGCTGGGCGCCATTCTGGAAACAATCGCACCCTCGGGCAAATTCCTGGGCGGGTATTTTTCTTCCATATCGGCCGGTGTTTCTTTAACGTCGGGAAAAAGCATATCTGCCAAGTATTTGTAATCCATTCAAGATGTCCTCCAGTTTTGACATATATTTACATGGGTATTATATTATAAACATTATTCGTTGTCAATTGCATAAGGGCGGGCGCATTCCGTTATTTGTGGTAATCCTCGCCCGACAGTATTTTATAGCCGCGGTAAATCTGCTCAAGCAAAACAACGCGCGCCAAGCCGTGCGGAAGCGTCATATCCGATATGGAAAGCCTCAGGTCGGCGCGTTTTTTCACTTCGCCGGAAAGCCCCAGAGAGCTGCCGATGATAAAATTAAGCCTGCCGCCATTCATGGCGGCGCCTGATAAAATCTGCGCAAATTCCTCGCTTGTTTTGGAAACGCCTTCAACGCACAGTGCAACGGTAAACCCGTCCCCCAAATTTCGCAAAATTTCCTTTCCTTCCTTTTCCAAAACCTCACGGCAAAGCGCTTCCGAGGACAAATCGGGGTTTTTCAAATCCTTAACCTCGCAAATTTCCAAATTACAAAAACGGGAGAGCCGTTTTTCGTACTCCATGCAAGCCTCCCGTAAAAAATTCTCCTTAAGTTTTCCCACCGCTAAGATTTTAATTTTCATATTTTTATAAGCTTTCCTTCTTTGCCCCGCTCAATCACCTCAAGCCTTATGTCCCTGACACCTGTTTTTTCTATGGCTTCAAAGGATGTTGTAAGGGCAATTTCCGACGTGTTGTTTTCCCCTGAAAGATGGCCCAAAAGAATGGTTTTCGTGCCCTCTGCGGTAAGTTTTGCCGCGGCTGCTGCCGCATCGTCATTTGAAAGGTGGCCGTTTTTCCCCCTTATTCTCTGTTTTAAGTAATAAGGGTAACTGCCCTGCATCAGCATATTGATATCGTGGTTTGACTCAAGCAATACACCGTCGCTGCCGCACATGATTTTTAAAACCTCGTCACACACCTCGCCCATGTCGGTTGCAACGGTTATTTTTTTGCGCCCGCTGCAAAACGTGTATCCGCACGGCTGCACCGCGTCATGGGGGATGCCGAAGGCCGTAACCGCAAGGCCGTCTATTTCAATAGTTTCCCCGATTTCAACGGGCATTATTTTGTCTTTTTCGATTTTCCCCAACGCGCGGTACATTGCATACCATGTTTTTTTCGTGGCATATACGGGAACTCGAAGCCGCCTTGCAACCGGGCCGAGGCCGTTTATATGGTCGCTGTGCTCGTGTGTGACAAACACGGCTTTTATCTTTTCAATGCTTTTCCCTATCCTTTCAATTTCGGCAAAAATCCTTTTCATGGAAACGCC
>DUUL01000088.1 GCA_012841575.1 Candidatus Moraniibacteriota bacterium
CCGCTTTCGCTCGGTGATGTTTTGAAAAATGACAGCAATCTCGTGACTGCTTTCACCTCCATTAGGTAAGGCGAAATAGCTAAACCAGGAATCCAATGCGCTCACATACTCTTCCAACCGGATCGATTTTCCGGATAAGACAACCTGCCCAAAATGCTCGATATTGCATTCTTGAAAGCCAGGAAGAATCTCACGAATCCGCTTACCCACTATATCTTGATTGAGCCCGGTCAATTTTATACCAGCTGGATTTATATCGATGATCCGAAAATCTATCGCTTTCTCATGCTCATCAAAAATAATCTCAATGGTGCAGACACCTTCATCAATTGAGTTGAACAGCGCTTGATATTTCTCTTCTGACTTGTTCAAACCTTCCAGCCTGGATTCTGTATTTGATGTAAGCTTATTCATTTCGAACATCCTTTTCCTCCGGTAGGTATGGATGAATTACATTTAATGGTACTTGCTAAGCCAACAATTGTCAATTTTTTTGTCTGTCTTTGGTAAGGCTATAGTATGTTTGCCTATAGAAAAAATTGAAAAAAATCCCTTGACATGTTACTTATTGTTACTTATAATTACCTTAAATGAAACAATAAGGAGTAATTACTATGATTAATGAATACTATACCGTGGAACAAATCTCAGAGATGCTTAACATCCATCCCAAAACTATTCAGCGATACATTCGGGAAGGAAAGTTGCGTGCAACTAAGATCGGCAAGGGTTGGCGCATTGCAGGCCATGATTTAAGCACATTTACAGAAAGTGGCGTTTCAAAAACACCTGCCACACAGGATGGACCGGGGCGCAGGGTTATCGCTTCGTCAGTCATCGACATTTATGTAGATGGTAAAGAAGATGCTATCCGCATAATGAATACGCTTACCGCTTCTCTAAATTCCAAACCATCGGAATACGGACAGTCTTCAATGCATTCACAATATATCGAGCGCGAAAATATGGTTCGGGTCACACTCTGGGGCGGTATTCGCTTCATGGCTATTATGATGGACTCTATAGCTGCATTGTGATTCTATCATTGATGCCGCTGGATCAGCACAAAGGCTTTCCAGCAATGTTCCATCATCCGAAATCCACTTGCTTCTAAATTGCGGTCATGTGATACCCAATTCCATTGAATACATTATTCCATTTCTAGCGAGGTGATCCGGTGTGGATGGTATTTCGTTCGTTGGGAGTGAAGCAGAAGCTGGATTGAAAACCGTTTATTAATAAGCATAAGCCCGGAAGTTGTCGCTTCCGGGCTCTTCGTAGTTTATGCTAGATTCAATCGTTTAGTTTAGTTCACAGAGATTCATTAAAGCATCGATGAGAGCATCGGCCTCGCGAATGGCAGCATTTAATGATCTGTTGGCACTAGTGAACATGTCAATGTCATCACTGACTGCTTGAGTCAGATGAGGAAGTGCCTCATCGGCAAGCCATCCTTCAGCAGTGGCGATTTCCTCTTCAAAATTATCACCATCGGCTTTTACTTTCAACCCCTGGTAGAAATCATAGATATCCAGATACTGAACCTTGATGTCGTTAGCCCAGAGAACATCTCTTGCGCCGAGATTGATATTATCTGTATTCGTTTCATACCAGCAGTCATACTCAAGATAATTCGTGTAGTAGCTTGCGGGCAAAGCCCTGAATATCGTTTCAGAAGCTGGACCTTTGCCTTCCTTTAAGGAGTCTATCCCTCCCTTTAGAGTCTTTATGAGATTAATATAGAAAGGAACTTCTAATGTCACAGATTCACCCGCCAAGTGGGTCGATTGGCTGATAATGGTGTTCACTGTGTCCCGAACATGTTTATTATAGTTTTCAAAATCTACAGAAGATACATCTATGTCTTGCTGATTAGCATAATCCATTAATTTTAATATCAATGAATTCTTTAGATATATCTCACGGGAATTGTCTCTATAGGTGTTGGCCAGTGATGAAAGTTTTTTGTTATAGCCCAGGCTTTCCAGATAATCGAAATCCACTTGGCCGACATACTTATCTGCCGTTCTGGTCAGATCGAAAGGCGCAACCGGAAGATTACACAACCTGATCAGGTAGGTACCATAATACTTCAGGCAATCTTCATACTTACCTTCTGAAGTGGTATTCGGATTATCGAACTGAGTATGGTAGATATCTGTGACAACCTTAGAATGCGTATTGGTTCTGAAGGTTGGCACACCATAACGGACCATTGTAAATTCGTCGGACATGTTCGATACTTCATTTTTCAATATACCAAGTCCGTCAAAGCCCGATTCCGCTTTGTTCTCGGAATTATGTCCCCTATATTCGAAACCTTGAGCTACAGCGTAGATATATTCGAACAATGTATCGCAGGCTCGCATTTCGAATTCATCTGCTCCCGCATAGGCCATAAGTTCCAGGGTAAGGCTGGCTACGATCTTACCTTTCCAGGTCGGTGCATCG